>CANRZX010000186.1 GCA_947644575.1 uncultured Clostridia bacterium
AAACGCATTTAGGAGGAGACTGTATGAATCGTCCGAACATATACAACCCGTACCAGAAAGCGCGCGAAAATGCGAATCTGACTCAGGAAAAAGCGGTTGAAAGCTTACCCGTGGAGGTTCGTTCTCTGCAATATTATGAAGCGGGCCGACGCTACCCAAACGTAAAATGCGCGAAAAAGATGTCTGAAATCTACAACTGCAACCTCAATGATCTTGCGCCGAAGGAAAAAGGATGTGAAAGCGATATATAATTTCCTCCATGCCGCACTGGTTGGGCATCTATGAGAATATGCAGGGTTATTGCATCGCCCAAGCTGCCGTTTCCCGTGAAGCATATAAAATGGGGAACGCTGCGCCATCTTTTTTAGGATTTTTCTTGTGTTTTGGATGGAAATCGGATATACTAAAAAAGAAGATGCGCAGGGGGGCCAGTGATGAATAACGAAGAAAAGATTCTGGAAATGCTCATAGAAATGCGCGGAGATATTGCCGGGTTAAAAAGTGATGTTTCTGAGCTAAAGGCTGGGCAGGCGAAATTGGAAAGCCGCCAGGAAAAGCTGGAAAGCGGTTTTCGTGATATGCAGAACGCTCTGCGGCATACGCAGATTATAGTCGAGGATCAGAACAAGAAGATCAGTCTGATCGCTGAACAGCACGGTAGCATCATTGAAAAGCTGGACAGACTGGAGCAGCGCACCGCGCGCAACGATGATCTGCGCGACCGCGTTGAAACGCTGGAGTTCATCGCAAAGGAGCACGCCGTCAAGCTGCGGGAGCTGGCAAAGGCCGAATGACATTTCTTATCAACAAATCATCCAAAGCCGGGGTTTCCCCGGCTTTTTCCTTTAACGGATTTAGCAACAGGCCCCCCGGCTTTGCCGGGGGGCCTGTTGCTTCAAGCCATGACGGTTATCTCGAACTTATTGCAATCAGCCCGATAATACGCACGGGAATATTCAATAGGAATATCATCTGCCGTATAGCCGGTAGAGGTGAAAAACAGAACAGGATCGCCCGTTTTGATATGGAGATGCTTTGCGATGGCCTGCGGTGCACGGATGGCCTCTACGATGCGCCGGACGTAATGCACCTTGCAGGCGGGGTCGTGATCTTCCAATACCTTATATAGGGATTCCGTCGCAAAATCATGCCCCATCACAAAGGAGCAGCGGTTTGTGGGAAGATACGTCTTCAGCGACACGATCGGCGCGCCGTCGGCAAAGCGCCTGCGCTGCAGGAAGATGATCGGGTCATTTGGCCCAAGCTTCAGCGCTTCCGATACATTGAAGGGCGCTACGCCGAGCTTGAAATCCAACACCTCCGTGGAGGGAATTCGGCCCGATTTACGGATCTGGTCGTTAAAGGATTCGAGCCGCACGATAAAGTCTTGATTGATCTTGTTTTGCGCCACAAATGTGCCCTTGCTTTTCACGCGGTAAAGCCTGCCGTCCTGCACCAGCTCGGTGATGGCCTGACGGACCGTTGTGCGGCTGATGCCAAAGTGCGCAATCAGCTCCTCCTCCGTCGGGATCAGCGCCCCCGGGGCGTAATTGCCCTTTTCAATCTCAGAGTAGATGATCATCTTGAGCTGGTAATAGAGCGGGATCGGGATATTTTTATCGATAATGTGGTCTTCGATCATCAGGGTCGCCTCATTCATTATTTTTTACCCGTTTATTGTAACATACTAACAAAAGAACGTCAATGTTTTTCTCGATTTCTACAAAAATTTTTACAAAATATAAATTTCTCTTGACAAAAAGACAATACGCCGGTATGATAGATTCATACAATATTGCTATGTTATAACAAAGCGATGAAAAAGGCGGCATGAAATTGGAACAAAAGCATTATGACGCGTGCGTGCGCATCCTGCGCCGGGAGTTGATCCCCGCGTTCGGCTGCACGGAGCCGATCGCGATCGCCTACGCGGCGGCGCGGGCGCGGCAGACGATGGGCCGCATGCCGGAGCGTATTCTTGTGCGATGCAGCGGCAATATTCTGAAAAATGTAAAGAGCGTCGTTGTACCGGCTACCGGCGGTATGCGCGGCGTGGAGGCGGCGGCGGTGATCGGCACCGTGGGCGGCGACGCGGACAGCGCACTGGAGGTGCTGCACGCGATAACGGACGAACACCGGCGTACGGCGAAAAGGCTGCTCGAGCAGGGCGTGTGCAAGGTGGCGCTGCTGGAAACCGAGGCAAAGCTCCATCTGACGGTGGAGATGTCGGCGGGAAACGAGACGGCGCTGGTGGAGCTTTACGGCAGCCACACTGGGATCGTGCGCATAGAAAAGAACGGTGAATCCGTATTCAGCGCCGCGCGTGCCGAGCAGGATGAGGGAGGCGGCGGGGAGGACAGCGGCGATTTTCTGAGCTTCGAAAGAATTTATGAGTTCGCGCAGACTGTACAGCTGGAAGATGTGAGCGCCCTGCTCGACCGTCAGATCGAATACAATACGAAAATTGCCGAATATGGCCTGACGCACCCCTGCGGCTCCGGCATTGGGGCCATGCTGGCGGCGTGTGGAAATAATGTCCGGACGATGGCGCGGGCGCTGCCCGCCGCCGGCTCGGACGCCCGCATGAGCGGCTGCGAGCTGCCGGTGGTGGTGAATTCCGGCAGCGGCAATCAAGGAATGACGGTTTCGCTACCCGTCATCGCATACGCCCGAGAGCTGGGCGCGGGCGGAGAACAGCTGTACCGTGCGCTCTGCGTCAGCAACCTTGCGGCGATTTACCAAAAGGCGCGGATCGGCCGTCTGTCGGCCTACTGCGGCGCGGTCAGCGCGGGGGCGGGCGCGGGGGCGGGCATCGCCTATCTGTTGGGCGGTGACGCGAAGCAGATCGCCGAGGTGGTGAGCAACACCCTTGCCAATGTCGCGGGCATTTTCTGCGATGGGGCCAAGGCGTCGTGCGCGGCGAAGATTGCCAGCAGCGTCGAGGCCGCCTTGCTGGCGGTGGGGCTTGCCTTTCAGGGATGCGGTTTTTCTGCGGGCGAGGGCATCGTACAGGAGACGCCCGACGCTACGGTACAGCGTGTGGCGGATATTGCCCGCGAAGGGATGCGGGAAACCGACGAGCAGATCCTGAAAATCATGATCGGCGCATAAGGGGGGATTTCTGTGACGGAGAAAAACAACAGGAAAGCATTCCTGCGGGGGCTGGACGAATGGCTGGCGGCACATCAGGACGAAATGCAGGAGGACATCGCCAGTCTGGTGGCGATCCCCAGCGTGTGCGACGTTGGCGAGGGCGGTTATCCTTATGGCAGCGCCTGCGCCGAGGCGATCCGGCAGATGGGGCGGCTGGCCGACAAATACGGTTTTGCGTGGCAGAACCATGACTGGCACTGCATCAGCATCCGCTACGGCGCGGGCGAAAAGCAGCTCGGCATCTGGGGGCATTTGGATGTGGTCGCTGTGGGCGAGGGATGGATCAACGAGCCGTTTGTGTGCAGGCGGGTTAAGAACTACCTGCTGGGGCGCGGCACGCAGGACAACAAGGGCCCGGATATCGGCTCGCTGTACCTGCTGCGTTACTTAAAGGAGCACGCGATCGTGCCGCCGTTTGAGATCCGCCTGATCTACGGCTGTCAGGAGGAATCCGGCATGAACGACGTGGTGGAATACCTGAAACGTGAGGCGGCGCCCACGCTCTCTTTTGTACCGGACTGCGCGTTCCCTGTCTGCTACGGCGAAAAGGGCTTTTTGGAGCTAAAATTGACGGGCGCGCCGCTTTCGGACGCGGTGGAAGCGCTTGAGGGCGGGCAGGCCGTCAACGCGATCCCGGGCAAGGGCAAAGCGGTCATCCGCGGCGAGACGATTCTGGCGGAGGGCGTGCCCGGGCATTCGGCGTATCCCGAGGGGCGCGTCAACGCGCTCGGCAAGCTCGGCGAGGAATGCCTGAAGCGCGAGGGCCTGAGCGAAGCGGACAAAAACTGTTTCCGGTTCCTCGCCGCGGCGGGGTCGGACGGCTATGGCGAGGCGCTTGGCGTGGCGCGCTCCGACGAGGAGAGCGGCCGCATGACGTGCGCGCCGACGCTGCTCTCGAAAAAGGACGGCCGCATGGAGGTCGCGATGAACCTGCGCTATCCGATTACGGCGCGGTCGGCGGAGATTGTCGCCGACGTGGCGAAGGCGGCGGAGCCGTATGGCTTTACGGTTGAGGTGACACGCGACAGCGCGCCGAACCACGAGGATCCGAACGCGCCGTGGCCGCAGTTCCTGACGCGTGTCTTTGCGGATGTGACGGGCGAGGAGCAAAAGCCCTATGTGATGAGCGGCGGGACATATGCCCGCAAGGTACCGAACGCGGTCGGCTTCGGCCCGGGGCTGCCCAAGGATCTGACGGTGCTCGGCCTGCCCGAGGGGCACGGCGAGTGCCATCAGCCCGACGAATCCCAATGTATCGACACGCTGTTCATGGCGTGGAAAATTTATATGTGCGCCGTGCTGCGCCTGATTGAGACGGGCCTGCCGGAGTAAGAGCCTGGCATTGAGATAAAAAGACAGGGAGGAATCGGAGATGAATAAGCGGGAACGCGTCAAGGCGTTTTTCAACAATGAGCCGGTGGATCATATACCGGCGTGCTTCTGGAGGCACTATTCCCCAGAATTGGAGCGCGGCGAGGACGTTGTGGAGGCGCATCTGAAATTTTATCGGGAAACCGGTCTGGACGTTGTAAAAATCTCCAGCGACGGCTATTTCGGCTGGCCAGCGCCGGTTTTGCGGAACCTGAAAGAGCCGGCGGAGCTTTATCACATTGAGCATGTCGGCATAGATACGCCGTTCATGCGCGAGCAGGTGGAGCGCGCGCGGCAGATCGTGGACCGGCTGGACGGCGAATGCTTTACATTTTACACGCTGTTCTGCCCGCTCTCCATTTTCCGCCTGCAGGTGGGCTGGGATAAGATGATGGAGTGCATGCGCGGCGACCCCGAGGCGGTGATGCACGCGTGCGAGGTGATCGCGCAGGATGAGATCGCGCTGATCGACTGCCTGCTGCGGGAGGTTGGCGTAGACGGTATTTTTTACAGCGTGCAGAACGCCGAGGTCACGCGCTTCACGCCGGAGGAATACAAAAAATGGGTCGAACCCAGCGACCGCAGGGTGCTGGATTTCGCGAATTCCGTCAGCCGCTACAATGTGCTGCACTGCTGCGGCTGGGACGCCGACGAGGCCGGCACACACAATCATTTAGAAAGCTGGGCGGAATATCCCTCCGGCGCCGTCAGCTGGGCCGCGTATGTGGACAACAAGGACGTGACGCAGATCCGGGCGTTCTTCCGGGGCCGGCCCGCGTGGGGCGGCTTTGACAACCGCACGGGCGGCGTGCTGTACGCCGGGGATAAAAAGGCCGTGCAGGCCGAGACAAAGCGCCTGATCGAACAGGGCGGCAGCCGCGGCTTTATGTTGGGGCCGGACTGCTCGATGCCCAACGACATCACAACGGAGCGGATCCGCTGGGTCGTGGAGGCCGCGTGTGACGCCGGAATTTAAGTAATCACTGAATAAATCGCCGCGCACATCTCGACGGCATCTTTTCCGTCTGTTTGAGTCACCACACTTGAAAACAAGCATCTTGTTTTCAAGTGGCGCGCTTTGCGCGCCGCACGC
>CANRZX010000187.1 GCA_947644575.1 uncultured Clostridia bacterium
GACGGAACAATTTGCCGAAGTTCTTGGCAGACGCGACTTTTTAGACAGTTTGACAAGGGTGGCCGCCTTTCTTCGGCATTGTGACGAATAACTATAGCTGTTTACAGCACAAATCTGAAACAGGGACGTGAACAATCCCTGTTCCGGCGGTTATGCGTGTGTTTGGGAAAGGCGCCCCGTCAATCCGCCGCGCGCAGCACAGCGGCATCCTGTCGGAGCACCGCCCGCTTAACCGCGCCGCGGTATAACAAACCGTTTTATTTTATTTTTCAAACATCACTGCCCCTATTTTATAGGGGTGTACGCAATATACCGTGTCTTGTCCCTGTGAGGGATGCAACAGCATTTTCAGAACCGCCAGAAAATCGCCGCCGCTCGCTGCAAGATTCAATTCGGCTAAGAAAAATAAAAAATACGAATCCACACTTATGGAAACCGCCGCGAGCCCAAAGCCTAAAATCAATGCCGGCATGATAAAGCCAAGGATACATTGAAATTTTTTCATCGGCTGCGAACAGGTACAATAGGGCATAAGGATGTCCATGAATCCAAACTCAATCGCCCGAAAGTGATCTTTTACAAAAACAGCGCAGGTTATTCCATGAATCAATTCATGGATAACAATCAAACCTAAAAACAGCGCCAAAAACAATATGCGCGGCTCGATGGAGATACCCACATGATGATTGACAGCATAGTAAAGCTACGCGGCCAAGGCAATGAAAGGCAGCATGCTGGCGGGAGCCGCGAGATTGGCTTTCCAAACATCCATGCCAAGAATCAAAGGAGTAATCCGGTATCCGCTTTGCTGCATTTCAAGGCATAGCGCTTCAAAAGCTTCTTTACGTTTTAATTCCTTTTCGGTCAGCTTTCTTTCCTTCGGGCCCATCCTCACTTCCTCCGGTTGGGTGCTCACAGCGTCCGGGCGATGTCTTTCAGATACTGCCGGAACGCATCGCCGATCTCCGGGTGGCGCAGCGCCGTTTCCACCTGCGCCTGCATCACGCCGAGCTTGCTGCCCATGTCATAGCGGCGGCCCGTGAAATCGACGCCCGTCATGCCGCCCGTGCGCGCCAGCACGGCCATCGCGTCCGTCAGCTGAATCTCGCCGCCCGCGCCGGGCTCGGTCCGCTCCAAAATGTCATAGATCTCCGGCGTCAGCAGGCAGCGGCCTAAAATGGAATACAGGCTGAATTCCTTGCCGGGCGCGGGCTTTTCGATCATATCGGTGATGCGGTACAGATTGTCCGCCAGCGGATCGACCTTCATGGAGGAGTATTTGGAAACGTCGGCGCGCGGCACCTCGCGGATGCTCACGCAGGGGCGGCCGTACTGCTCATAGGCGCGGCAAAGCTGCGCGGCTGCGGGGTCTTCGCCGATGATGACGTCGTCCCCGTACAGCACGACAAACGGCTCGTCCTGCGTGAACGCGCGCGCCTTCAAAATCGCGTGGCCGAGTCCCTTCATCTCCTTCTGCCGCAGAAAATAGATGTCCGCAAGCTCCGCGCAGGCGCGCACCTCGGCCAGCAGCTTGTCCTTGCCGGATTTTTCGAGCGCGGCCTCGAGTTCGGGCGCGCGGTCAAAATGATCCTCGATGCTCGCGCCGCCGCGCCCGACGATCAGCAGAATCTGCTCGATGCCGGAGGCAACCGCCTCCTCGACGATATATTGGATCGCGGGCTTGTCCACGATGGGCAGCATCGCCTTGGGCGTCGCCTTTGTCGCGGGCAGCATCCGCGTGCCGAACCCCGCCACGGGGATGACGGCCTTTTTGACTTTTTTCATGAGAAACGCTCCTTTTATTTTTGTCTGGGGCGAGAACGGCCGGTGACGCCGTTATCCGTATACCGCCATCAGCAGGCGCTCCGGCCCGGCCCACAGGCACAGCGCCGCCGAGCCCAGCGTGAGCAGCACGCCGACCAGTACCGCCACCACAAGGGACGGACCGCCGCGGCGCTTCAGCGCCTCGCGGTAGCCGTCGTCGTCCTCGTGCTCCCGGCGCAGCGAGCGCATCCGTTTCGCCGCGCTTTGGCGGAACAGATAAAACGCGAACAGGCACGCGGCAATGCGCGTTCCCCAGTTGAGCAGCCCGCAGACGCCGAACAGGGCGTTGACCATCGGCTCGGACATCGCCACCACCCAGCCGACGCCCATCAGGGACGCGACCGTCAGCACCAGCGGCAGGCTGACGATCAGGCTGACCGCCAGCGCCGCGAAGCCCCAGCCCCACATCTTGCGGTAGAAAAAGTAGAATTCCGGCAAAAACAGCGCGCTCCAGCAGAAGCTGGTCCTGCGGCCGCTTTCGTTCATGCGCTGGAACTGGTACAGATAGTACGGCGCGGAATTGCCGATATACGTCATCCAGTCCTGCGTGGCAATGCCGTCGTATTCCTTGGCCAGATGCAGCTGCGTCATCACGCTGTCGGCGGCGTACTGCGTGTTGCGGAAGGCGTCCGAGCCGTTCTGGTCGGGCGCGGCGTAGTGGGGCGCGTGCTCCTGCGGGGGAACCGGCGCCGCGCCGGGGCGCATGGGCCGGCCGCACCGCTCGCAGAACAGCGCGTCCGGCGGATTCTGCGCGCGGCAGGCGGGGCAGACGGGCCCGCCCGCGTTGACGTCGGGCTTGGCCTCGGGCGGGATATATTCAAAGTCGATCCCGTGCTTCGCGCTGAGCACGCACCGCCCCTCGGCGGCGTAGCACGCCCGGTGATAGGGCGCGCCGCACTCCGGGCAGACGACGATGTCGTCCCCCTCCTTGAAAAGCTTATGACAAGACACGCACTTGTGTCCCTTCCAATCCATCATGCGGCTTCCTCCCAAATTTTCGACGCTCTTTTCGTCTCTCTCTATAATACTCCAAAAGGAATCTAAAAGTAAAGCCCAAAGCGGCTTTACAAGGAAATGTATTTCGACTATAATAAGATCTGCGGGATCGTGGACGGCGCGGTCCGGTCCGCGCGGGCGGAAACAGAGGCTCCGCCCTGCAATGGGCGCTGCCGCCCTCCGGTCCGTGTTATGATGTCCCGAATAGAGCAAAAGTGAGGCTTTTATGGTTATTTTAGACGAAGTAAAGCACCGTTTATCCGAGCTCGCGCCCGAGGTGGCCGATCTGCACGACGCGCTGGCCATCGAGCGCGGCAAGCTGCGGTTGGAGGAGTTAGAGCAAAAGAGCGCCAGCCCGGAATTCTACGACGACGCGGCGGCGTCCGGCGCGGTGTTCGCCGAGATGGGCGAATTGAAGGATCGGTTGGAGCAGTACCGCGCGCTGCAAAGCATGCTGGAGGACGCCGAGACGCTGCTGGAGATGTGCGCCGAGGAGGACGACCCCGCGCTGGCCGAGGAGGCCGAGCAGGCCGTGAACGCGCTTTCCGCCAAGGTGGAGGAGCTGCGCCTTGTGACGCTTTTGAACGGCGAGTATGACGCGAACAACGCCATTCTGACATTCCACGCGGGCGCGGGCGGTACCGAGGCGCAGGACTGGGTGGAGATGCTGTACCGCATGTACACGCGCTTTGCCATGCGCCACAACTGGACGGTCAAGGTGCTGGACTATTTGGAGGGCGACGAGGCGGGCATCAAATCGGCCTCGATCCTGATCGAGGGGCATAACGCCTACGGCTTTCTGCGCAGCGAAAACGGCGTGCACCGTCTGGTGCGCGTGTCGCCGTTCGACGCGTCCGGCCGCCGCCACACCAGCTTCGCCTCGCTGGAGGTCATGCCGGAGCTGGACGACGCCATCACCGTTGAGATCCGGCCCGAGGACATCAAGATGGAGGTGTTCCGTTCGTCGGGCGCGGGCGGGCAGCACATCAACAAGACCAGCAGCGCGGTGCGCCTAATCCACATTCCCACGGGTATTGTCGTAAGCTGCCAGAACGAGCGCAGCCAGTTCCAGAACCGCGATATGTGCATGAAAATGCTGGCGGCGAAGCTGTATCAGATCAAGGAGCGCGAGCATTTGGACAAAATCAGCGACATCAAGGGCGTGCAGAACGCCATCGCGTGGGGCAGCCAGATCCGCAGCTATGTCTTTATGCCGTATACGCTGGTGAAGGATCACCGCACAAGCTATGAAAACGGCAACGTGAACGGCGTGATGGACGGCGATTTGGACGGCTTTGTGAACGCCTATCTGAAAATGTCCAGCAAGGGCGAGCTGTGAGCGCCAGCTGAGGATTTCCGGACAGAGCGAAAGAAGCGCCCGAACCAGCCAGAGGCGGCGGGCAGCCGCGGCGTCCTGACGGCATGAAGCCGAATAGAAAAAAGTATGGGGCTGCCGCGCAAGGAAAATTCCTTGCGCGGCAGCCCTCAAATATTAACAAGAAAATTTATCCTCTTCGCCTTCCCCCAAGGGGGAAGGTGTCGCGGCGGAACGCCGTGACGGATGAGGGGAAACTTCCGTACGCACAATTTTACCTTAAATTTAACCTCTTTCCCTTCCCCTTGAGGGGAAGGTGGCCGAGCGCAGCGAGGCCGGATGAGGTGGAAATATCGACAGAAGACGCTTCGTTTTTGCTGTAAAATTGCAACGCTTTCAAGGAGACATTCCCTACGCGGTTTTTATAGGGGATGGTATTGGTCATCCCGCGAGGGTCGCTGCGGCGTTTCCGGGCGGAGCAGGATTGTCTCTGCGCCGTCCGCGCGGAGGGAGCGGACGCCTACGGCTCAAGTAAGTGCTGAATAAATCGGAGTGTGCGAAGCGGCGAGCAAATTTTGCGTCAGACAATACAAAAAACGCAGGGGTAACGCCTAACGGCGTTGTCGGCTTGCCGGCCAGAAATCATGGCCGGCATTCCGCCTGCGGCGGACACGCCGTACTTTGTGTATTAACGAGTATTTTTGTGAAGTCTGACGGAATAATTTGCCGCCGATGCGCGCGCTACGATTTGTTCAGTGCTTACTTTGATCGGGATAAATAAAAGCTTTTCTCTGCGGTTTTCTCCTCTGCGGAAAACCGCATGTTTGAACTTCGGCGCAAAGGACAAGCAAAAAGCCCCGTCCCCTGGCCGTTGGGCCAAGAGACGGAGCACAAACGCTTCGCGGTACCACTCTTGTTGCCGGGCAAGCCCGGCCGCTCTGCGCCGTCGGCCCAAACATCCGATGGGCGAACGGCCTGACGGGATAACGGCGTCAATTCCGGCACAGCCTACTGGGCCCGAAGGCGGTTCAGCCTGCTGCTCCAAGGCCAGTGCGCAATCCCCCCGGCGCTGCTTTCCACCAGCCAGCAGCTCTCTGTCCGGGCATGTCTGCCCCCGCACGGTATGGGACGCGCGTTCCTTTTCCTCGCATTTCGATATTTGCTTTGCAAAACGCCGTCGGACGGCCTGACGCCCAAAAACGTTTTTATTACTATACCTGAAACTCGCGCGCTTTGTCAAGCCCTGTTTTTTTGAGGGAGTGGCTAAGCCGCGCGTTTTACAGGGATAGAAAATTGCTTCTATGGATATTCCACCCACAGAAACAACAATAGAAACGCGCCTAAATACTTAGCTTTTCTACAGATTTCTTTTTCTAATAACACATAATATAACACATTTTGAAAATAGAACTCC
>CANRZX010000188.1 GCA_947644575.1 uncultured Clostridia bacterium
AAGACGTCGCCCTCTCACGGCGAAAACGGGAGTTCGATTCTCCCAGGGGTCACCAAAACGGAGCAAGCTTATGATGAGCTTGCTCCGTTTTTTACGTGGTCTCGCGCATCTATCGATGCTTGCCTTTGCGCCGCAAAGCCTTTTGTTCAAAATTATGCGCGGGGATACTTTTTTTAGACACATTTTTGCGGTATACTGATAAAGACGACACAGGAAAACAGGCGTCTGTCTCAGGCGACGCGCAGCGTCCGGCTCTGCGGTCACCTGACAGGATGAGTACAACAAGAGATCGAGGGGGAATCGCAGCCTATGGCAAAGGAAAAGGTACTGATTGCTGACGATGATAAGAATATTTGTGAGCTGCTGCGGCTCTATTTGGCAAAGGAAGGCTATGAAACCGTGCTGGCCTATGACGGCGAGGCCGCTCTCGCCGCTTTTGAGCGCGAAAAGCCGGATTTGGTGCTGTTAGACATTATGATGCCCAAAATGGACGGATGGGAGGTCTGCCGCCGCATCCGCGCGGCGGGAAGCACGCCGGTTATTATGCTGACGGCCAAGGGCGAAACCTTCGATAAAGTACTGGGCTTGGAGCTTGGCGCGGACGATTACGTTGTGAAGCCGTTCGACGCCAAGGAGGTGGTGGCGCGCATCAAGGCTGTGCTGCGCCGCTGCGTGCCCGCCGAGGCGCCGTCCGACGGGGTGATCCATTATGACGGCCTTTCGGTGGATTTGACGCGCTACGAATTGAAGGTGAACGGCAAAACGGTCGAAGCCCCGCCCAAGGAGCTGGAGCTTTTGTACTATTTGGCCAGCCATCCGAACCGCGTATTCACGCGCGACCAGCTTCTCGACGAGGTGTGGGGCTTTGAGTATTACGGCGATTCCCGCACCATCGACGTACATGTTAAGCGCCTGCGTGAAAAGCTGGAAAACGCCGGCGACCAGTGGAGCCTGAAAACCGTATGGGGCGTCGGGTATAAATTTGAGGTGAAGGAATGACATGCCGCATGTGCGTCCCGTGACGGGCGTCCGCCACGGGAGGGCGACGGGGTGCGCGCCCGTCAGGGCCGGAGCCGCCTTTGCGCGCGTGCCGGCTTCGCGGGTTCCGGCCGTATTTGGCCGCGCGGCGGGCGCAGGAAATTGGCCTGCGGACTTTTATCCCGGAACGTCGGGCGGAAGGGAGGCAAGGACGGTGCGCAAAAGCATAACCACGCGGTATTTTTATTCCACCGCGATCCTGCTGTTGTGCAGCATCGCGGTGATGGGGCTGATCCAGCTCTATCTGGCCACGGGCTATTTCCGCGAGGAAAACGGCGAGGATTTGATGCAGACCATCGACAACGCGATTCTTGTCATCAGCGAGACGTCCGAGCACGCGGACACGGCCCAGCGCGTCGCGGACGCCGCCGAAAGGGCTGCGCTCGACGCCGGGCTGAACGTGATTGACATTCAGCGCGGCATCATCCTGACGGCACGCGCATCGGGCAAGACGATCCTTGTGACAGACGCCTACGGCACGGTCGTGCTGTCGATTCCGGTGAGCTATCAGGGAAGATCCGTGCCGGAAAAGACGTGCAACGCCGTGTACAACCGTGGCGCCTATGAGGAAATGGGCACGCTGAGCGGTATTTTCGACACGCGTCACTACATCGCGGGCAAGCCGCTGCTCGGCGCGGACGGGAGCCTGCGCGGCTTTGTGTTCGCGGGGGCGAACGCCGACGGCCTGACGGAGTATCTCGCGAATATTTTTTCCACGTTCATCCTGTCGGCGGGGCTGATGCTGATGGTGTCGAGCGTGCTGTCGATTTTGCTGACAAACCGTATGACGACGCCGTTGCGCCGCATCTCGGACGCCGCGCGGAAATTCGGCGGCGGCGACTTCACGGCGCGCGTGTCCGTCGAGGGCGACGACGAGGTGGCCCGGCTGGCCGAGACGTTCAACGGCATGGCCAACAGCTTAGAGAAGATCGACCAATCCCGCCGCAGCTTTATGGGAAACCTCGCGCATGAGCTGCGCACCCCAATGACGACCATCAAGGGTTTTGTAGACGGCATGCTGGACGGGACGATCCCACCCGAAAGCCGCGAGCATTATTTGGGCATCGTCTCGCAGGAGGTGGGGCGGCTGACGCGGCTGATCAAAAACATGCTCGACATCACCAAATTAGAGGCCGGGGAATATAAGGTCAACGCCACCACTTATGATATTTGGGAGAATATCACCGGCGTCGTGTTCAGCGTAGAGCAGCAGCTCGAGGCAAAACGGATCCGCGTCAGCGGCTTCGCGCCGAACAAAACGCTTGTGCTGGCCGATCAGGACCTGATCCATCAGGTGCTGTACAATTTAGTGGATAACGCCGTCAAGTTCTGCGACGAGGGCGGCGAGCTGCGTTTTTCCGTTACGCCGGGCAAGGGCTTTGTCACGGTCGGCGTACGCAACACCGGCGCGGGCATTTCGCCCGAGGCGCTGCCTTATGTGTTCGACCGCTTTTATAAGGAGGACAAGAGCCGGGGCCTGAATGCGGCGGGCAGCGGCTTGGGGCTGCACATCTGCAAGGTGCTGGTCAATCTGTCCGGCGGCAAGATCTGGGTGGACAGCAAGGAGGGCCAATATTGCGAATTCCTGTTCACGCTGCCCGCCCCGCCCGCGTCGCCCATCAAGACCGGCAAGCTGAAGGAGACGGCGGACTGAGTCGGCCGGGGGATGTAGTTTTCTATTGGGGCCGAAAGCAAATGATCCGGAAGCTCTGATAAAATCGACCAGCCGGCCGCGCAAGGAACTTGCGGCCGACGCGCTCCGCGGGAATATGTGGGGACGAAGGAAGCCGTCTATGCGTGCCCGGGGATTGATTTAGAGATTCCATAAGCGCCGGAACACCGGCGGGGGAGAGGGAGAGGAAAATTATGGCACAGCGACAAGCGCCGCGGGCGCCGCAAAACGGAGATGTTCCGCCGGTTCCGCCCTATGGGCCGGGCGTCTATCCACCCGCGCCGTACGGTGGGTATTATTCGCCCTGCGGGCCTTATCCGTACGGGGCGAATCCGCTGTATCCCGCGGGACAGCCCGGCCCGGGCGTGCCGGGAACCGAGGCGTCCGGTATGGGCGCGAAGGAGGCGCCCGCGGGCTGGGCGTATAATCCGGCGCCGCAGTATGCATATGGGCAGCCTCCTCGGCCTGAGACGCAGGCACGGTCCGCCGTCGCTGCCCGCGCGGGACAGCCCCGGCGGCGGAAAAACCACGCGCCGCTGGTCGTGACGCTGCTGTGCGTGGGATTGGCCGCGCTGTTTTCGCTGGCCGCCGCGGTCACGGCCGCCATGCGGCGCGGCGGCGCGCTGCGCGAGCGGCCCGAGCCCGGCGAGGTGCCGAGCTTTACGATCGAGGCGCCGCCCGAGGAGCAGGACGACGGCCTCTCCACGGTCGAGATCGCGCGCACCGTCAGCCCCAGCGTCGTTTGCATCAACGTTTATGAGGCCGGTAGCATCGCCGTCGCGGGCAGCGGCAGCGGCGTCATCCTGAACGAGGAGGGCTTTATCGTCACAAACGCTCATGTTGTGGAAAACAACTCCGCCTTGATGGTGCAGCTGGACGACGGGCGCGAGCTGAGCGCATGGGTCGTCGGCGCGGATACGCGCACCGACCTTGCCGTCATCAAGATCACGGCGGAGGGGCTTGTCCCCGCCGTGTTCGGCGATTCAAACGCGCTTCAGGTGGGCGAGCGCGCCGTGGCCATCGGCAACGCCGCCGGGCTGTTTTCCAATACGGTGACGCAGGGCGTTATCTCCGGGCTGGACCGGGAGGTCACGCTCGAGGCCGGAAACGGCTATGTGACCCTGAACTTGATCCAGACCAGCGCCGCCATCAATCCCGGCAATTCCGGCGGAGCACTGGTCAACCGGTTCGGGCAGGTGATCGGCATCAATTCCGCCAAAATGAACAGCTCGCTGTTTGAGGGCATCGGCTTCGCCATCCCCACGGCGGACGCGCAGCCCATTGTCGCGGACCTGATCGATTACGGCTATGTGCGGGATCGTGTTGCGTTGGGCGTGATGGTCATCGCGCTGACGCCCGCGACAGGCCCCTCGAACGATCTGCCTGAGCAAGGGCTGTATATCTCGGCCATTGAGGAATACAGCGATCTGAACCGGCACGACGTCACCGTGGGCGACGTGATCCTGACGGCGGACGGCGTGATGCTCGTCACCACGTCCGACCTGCTCGACGTGCTGGAAACGCACAAGCCCGGCGAGACGGTGCGGCTTGAAATTCAAAAGCACGGGAGCGGCAAGGTCATCACGGTTGACGCGGAGCTGGTCGAGAGCCGCGATAATTAAGCAGATTTTCCACGGGGAAATTTCGGGAATAAAGCGCCCGCCGCCGTGCGGCGGGAAAACGGAGGAACCGACGGATGCGAAAAAAGACAAGGAAACAATGGTTCGCGCTGCTGGCGGCGGCACTGCTGGCGGCGGCGCTGGCCGCCTGCGATGGGGGCGTCATCACATCGTCCGACGGCCCGACGCAGGTCAATGGAACATATGTCGGCCCGGACGCTTCGTCCGCGCCGTCCGGCGGGGAGGAGCCCGCGCAGGAGGATGCGGCCGTTACCTTCACCGACGCGCTCGGGCGCACGGTGACGGTCGGCCGGCCGCGGCGCGTGGCCGCGCTGATCGGCAGCTTTGCCGACATCTGGTGCCTTGCGGGCGGCGAGGAGACGCTCGTCGCCGCGGCGGACGATACGTGGACGCAGTTCGAGCTGGCGCTGCCGGACACGGTGGCGAACCTCGGCGGTGCGAAGAGCCCCAGCGCCGAGGCGCTGCTGGCCGCCGAGCCCGATTTCATCCTCGCCAGCGCGGGCACCTCGGCGGACGTGGAGCTGTTGCCGCTTTTGGAGCAGACGGGCATCCCGACGGCCTATTTTGACGTGAGCACCTTTGATGATTACCTCACGATGCTGGAGCTCTGCACCCGGATCACGGGCTGCCCCGAGCGGTACGAGCGGTACGGCGCAGAGGTGCGGACGCAGGTGGACGAGGCGCTCGCCCGCGCCGAGGGCCGGGAGGGGACGACCGTGCTGTATCTGCGCGCGTCCGCCGGGGGCTGCAAAGTGAAGAACAGCGAGGGCAGCGTGCTGGGCGAAATGCTGGCCGCGCTAGGCTGTGTGAATATCGCGGACAGCGACGCGTCGCTGCTGGAGGAGCTGTCGCTCGAGGCGATCCTCGCCGCCGACCCGGACAAAATTTTCATCGTGCTGCAGAGCAACGACACGGAAAAAGCGCGCGCGGCGATGGAGGAATCGCTGCTGTCCAGCCCCGCGTGGCAGCGGCTGCGCGCGGTGCAGAGCGGCGCGTGCTATTATATGGATCAGCGGCTGTACAATCTGAAGCCGAACGCCCGCTGGGGCGAGGCGTATGAAGCGCTGGCGGAGATCCTCTATGGGGACGGTGCGGCGGATGGCGCGGCATAATGACGTGGCGCGGCTCGCATGGCTGGCGCTGGCCGTGCTGGGGGCGGCGGGCTGTGCACTGCTGTATTTCGGCGCGGATTTTG
>CANRZX010000189.1 GCA_947644575.1 uncultured Clostridia bacterium
GGCGTGTTGTACACGGGCACGACGACGCTGATTTTCGGCGCGCCCGGGATGGGATTTTTTCGCTGGCGGCGCAGCGCACGCCGCGTGGGCAGGTCCGCGCGGAACCGCCAGTTGTCCCGCCGTGTGATTATGCTCCACCGGAACATCACCCTCCGCCACAGCCCCTCTATGCCCTCTTCCCGTAGGTGGGCATAGAAACGCCGCAATGCCGCTGTAATTTGCGCCGAAAAAGATAAATGGCGAATTCTATCGGATAGTTGCTTCAAAATAACATTCCTCTCATTTTTCTGTCCTGAAAACTGTCTGCGCCATTGTTACGCGGTATTTTCGTTTCACACGGTTATCTATACTGTAATATCTTTCCTTTTGGATTTTTCTGCACCCTTTTCAAAGAATTCCGCAAGCAGCCTGATTCCGTCCTCCAATGGGGTCGGATGTATATCGTCAGCTATTTGCCTATATTTGCTAATATCCAACACATTGTACGGCACATCTACATTACGTGCAGTCAGATACCGGACGTCTGCTTTTCTTCCGAGTGCTTTTTCAACGGTTTGCAATACATCGGTCAAGGTAATCCCTTTTCCGCTTCCCAGATTAAACAGCTTTTCTCCCCCATCATATTTTGCGATACGCAGGATTCCTTCAATAGCATCAGAAACATAAATGTAATCTCGCGTTATATTACCGTCTCCATAAATCGTAACCGCCTCCCCATTCAAAACGCGGTACGTAAAAGCAGTCACCGCCCCTAAACCACTTTGTGGGTTTTGAAAGGGCCCATAGGGATTCGACAACCGGACAATACGATAATCCAACATGCTGATGTGATTGAATATTTTTAGGTACTTTTCGATTGTCAATTTCTGAACGCCATAGCTGGAAATGGGATTTGTCGAATCTGTTTCCCGAAATGGCTTCAAGGTTGTTTGGCCATACACGGTTCCTCCGGAGGAAAGAAACACAATTTTATTTATTTTTTTCGCAGCGCACGCATCCAGCAAGGCAACCGTCGGCAGAACGTTTTCCTGAATCTCGCAAATCATGTCCTTGTTGGATAGGCCTGGATTGGTCGAGCAAATCAAATGATATACAACATCCCCCGGCTCCAGCAGTTGGGTAAAAGGATAGCTGACAGAAAAATTACCCATTACAATTTTAAGCTGCGCTTTATGTAAAGGGCGCAAACGGCTGTAATCGGCAGTTTCCCGGTCAAATATCAGCACCGATTCGCCTTTTTCCATCAGTTTGTTCGCAAGGTTACTGCCCAAAAAGCCGGCCCCGCCCAAAACAACATGTTTCAAAGCTTTTTCTCCTTTCCGTTCAGAACCAGCTTCTAAGATTAACGCCGTTCATTTTCTTAATCGCCGCCTGATCCAGTGCAGCGGCGCGGCAAGACGGTATCTCAAAAAGCGGCCTACAGCGGTTTCATTTACAAAGTGCGCGTATTTCAGCTGCAGCCGGTACCAGCGTGTGTTTTTTTGCCGTGTCAATTCTGCTTGAAGCTCATTGAGCTGCGCATGTGCCGCCTGTAATTGCCCCAGCATTCCGTAAGCATCCAGCGGGCCGGTTGGATAATATTGCTGCGTCGGGCTCCCCCATGTCATGCAGGAACCATTTGACAGCATAAGATTATAAATATCCCCCGCATACCGTTCATACAACTTTCTATGCCCGCTTTGCAGCACCTCATAAAGGTACATCCTGCAGGCCGGATGGTTCATCGCATGCGACATGGAATCGCTCCGCACCCGGTAGAGGCACAGCGGCTCGGGAATGCAGACGCCCATGCGGCCGTTTTCCAGCATTCCCAGCCATCCGTCGTAATCCTCCATCCCGTACTCCATCACGGGGCGGTTTTTCCCAAAGGCGAGGAAATCGGCTCTGCGGACAACCGCAAGCGCATCCAGCATATTCGCCATCAACATATAGGGAAGCGTCGTGTCGAATGTCGTCCATACGTCACTTGATTCTTCAAAATACTGCAGCCAACTGTAAACAAAAGACACATTGTCATATCTCCCAAGCACCTGAATGCAGCGCTCATAAAATTCCGGCTTCACCATATTGTCCGCATCCAAAAACGCTAAGTATTCCCCCTTTGCATAGGATGCTCCGACATTTCTCGCGTTGGCCAGCCCCCCATTGGGGATAGTAACAACCTGCAGCGCCGAATATTTGTCTTTCAGCTCCGCCAGCTTTTCGATGCTCGCCGCATCGGTGCTCCCATCGTTGACCAAAATGATTTCATAATTATCATAGGTAATTTGGAGTACGCTCCTCAGGGTCTCCTCAATCGTCTTTCCCAAATTGTAATAAGGAATTATAACGGAAAGCATCCCCTGCGTCCCGATTTCAATATCCTTCGGCAGCGGTGTCCGCGGAACAGCCCCAAGGAACGGATACTCCGCTTTCCGGGCCGGGGACTGCAATACCGAGTGATAAAAGTCCATGCGCAGCCGGGCATTTTTTTCAAAATTGCACAGCGATTCGATCCGGGCCTGCGCGCGTTTGCTCATCTCGTAAAGTTCGATCTTGTCGAGACCAAGCAGATCCTTGATTTTTTCCACACAGTCTCCCGGCTTATCCCAATCAAAAATAAAGCCGTTCACGCCGTTCTCTTTGACCATTTCCGCTTGTCCCCCTTGCTTGGAGACAAGCATTGGCATACCCAGCGACATCGCGATAACACATGTATATGGGTAATTTTCATAGGTTGAAGGCACCACCACGGCGCGCGCTTTTACCATCATCCGGTTTAATTCTTCAGGCGGGACAGAGTCGGTAAACTCCAGCAGCCCCTCCTGAATGCGGTGCGCATATTTTCTTTTCAAAAATTCCCGAAGCTGGCAGTCTTTCGGTGCAAAAAATGTGTCACCGCCTAATGCGACAAGCTTTGTCTTTTCTCCCTGCGTCCAAAGCTTGTCCATTTCGCTGATAAACTGCGCGATCCCCTTTCGCCATTCAATGCGTCCCGCATACAACAGATAATCGCCGCATTGATAAGATACAATATCCTTCTCTCGGAGTTGGTACGGCAACGGAATTACATTTATCTCTTGACTTGAATATCCGCCTAATTGTTTTTTCAAAAACTTGCTTTGCGTTACCAATCCGTCTGCCGCCTTGATGCAGTATTTTTCCATCTTCCCAATCCAATATTCCGGGAAACGGTATTCCGGCGTTCGGTTGATTTTGCAAAGCTCGAACGTCGGCGTATGCATGTGAACGACAATTTTCACATTCTTTAGGCGGGGATCTCCCAAATATTTATATTGAAGAACATAATAGCCGATCGCACTGTATTCCTGCGTTTCTATAATGTCCGGCGCGCCCTCCGCATCAATCAGCTTGAATACCTCTCTACAATATTGATAGGCCAGCGCAGTCCAATAGCCCATGCGGGAATATTCCTCTCCCTCACCGGCCTTAAATCGCACATGCTTTAGATGTGGAGACAGTATCGTCTCACTGCTTTTATCATCGCGAACAAATACCACGACATCGTTCTTTTCTTTCGCCATCAAACGAGAGATTATATCAACATACATTCCGATGCCGCCACCGTATGACGGCGGGAATTCACTCGTCAAATACCATATTTTCATATTGTTTTCCGCCCGCCCTTTCTCTCCTCTTCCCGCAGCAGACAAAGCGCATCCGCACGCAGCCTGCGCAAACGGCCTGCATAATCGTGCAATTTAGCGTATCTGAAGCAGAGTATCTCCTGTTTTTCCTGGAGTTTGCCATAATTCTCATGGAGCCGGTTATGTTCCTCTTTCAGCCGATTATACTCCGCGTGAAGCTGATCATATTCCCTTCGCAGCTTGTCATGCTCTGTGTGAAGCCGGTCGTATTCTCCCCGTAACTGATCGTGTTCCGCATAAAGCTGGTTATGTTTCTCTTTCAGCTGATGATTTTCTGTTTCTTTTAAGTCCAAAGTATTATGCAAATCATTTATTATCGTTCTTTCTTCCATATATCCTTCACTAAGACGGTGAAGCTCAGCGATATAGGTTTCTTTTTGTATCACATTCTGTAATATGGACATCTTTTTATAGCGCTCATAATCTATATTTACGGGCTCCTCCTTTTTTATGGCATCCTCAACAAACTTTTCACATTTTTCGGCCAAGCTATTTGCGTATTGTAAATATTCTGTCGAATGATAAAGCGGCTCTCTTAAAAAGCCATCCCATTTTCCTTGTAAAAACTCTTCCTCGCTTGTTGTATAAAGAAATTCCTTTAGCGCGCTAAATCGTTCCTCATATTCCGGAGCATAAAACACCAATGCGGGAGTTTTCAGGCCTGTGCAAGGGAGCGCGCAATGTAACCGACTTGTCAGTACGCAGCGCGCCGCCTGGTAAATCTTCAAATATTTTTCTGCCTGCTTCAGCCGATCTTTCGGAGCCATTCTTGCTGCATTTTTTTGATTATGAGACATAACTCGAACGTCATATCCTTTTTTCTTTACATAATCAACAATGTTTTGTGATACGTCAACTAAGCAAATATATTCCTGTTTTTCAATATCAGGAAACGGCTTCAGTGTAAGCGTAAGACATCCTGAAAAATAAGCATCTATTCCCAACCCCTGCAACGTTTGCAGGGTGGAAGCATCACGACATCCAATCGGCCCATTCTCCCGTAAATACTCCTGCGCAAACGCGTATTCGTCTTTTTTCGCTTTCAGCCACTGAACATGGTATTTTGAAAAATGGGTGGAGACAAACAACGGCGATATATAAGGCGACGGCGGCCAGTTTTGTGGCGAATACATAAACCACGCGTTCATGATCAAGGCTACTTTACTATTTTCATTAGGGCAAAAGAGGTTTAAGGATTCACGATCAATCCAGTAATCCACTTTTGGCAAAAATTTCCATTGAGCGTAAGTCTGAATATCATCACCTATATTGTCAGAATCCGCATAGTACAAGCAGCCGAATTTCATGTTTTTTCTCCATTCTGTCAATCATGTTTGCGCTTTTTGATTTCTTCGCGCCCCGCAGACCCTTGTCCACTGTCAAAAGACCGAACCTATAGAGATCAGTTTTCTTTCTCTGTGTTTGAATCCTGCATTCACTACAGAATGCGTATTCCGTTATTAAATAAGGTGAGGAAAAAGCTTATTTAATGGCACAAGATAAGCATGGCGGGAAGAAGCGAAAAGAATAAATGAAAAAACAGTTGCATATACGCGTTCAATGTAATATAATCAAAATGAATTTGGGTGCTTTTTGAAAGCAGCTCACTACTTTCTACGCATCCCGTCGTAAAAACTCCGGCCATAATTTCTTTGCGGCAGTTTCCATACTCGGCCTTGCGGCGCATTCCCCGCCTTTTCCCATTTTCACGCACGAAAAACAGACCGTCCCGGCGCTTTTCAAAGCGCCGCGTGGCGGTCTCTTTACATTTATGGAAATATCTGTTAAA
>CANRZX010000190.1 GCA_947644575.1 uncultured Clostridia bacterium
GGAGTATCCCTATGGAGCTGAAATTTACGCAAACAGATAAGGCCCCGGCGGCCATCGGCCCATATTCGCAGGCGGTGTCGGTTGCGGGTCTGCTGTTTACCTCGGGGCAGATTCCCATCGACCCCGCTACGGGCGGGATTGCGGGCGAGACCATCACCGAGCAGGCGCGTCAGAGCATCGCGAATGTGGGCGCGATTCTCGCGGCCAATGGGACAAGCTTTGAAAAGGTCGTAAAAACGACATGCTTTTTGGCGGATATGGGCGATTTCGCCGCGTTCAACGAGGAATACGCCAAGGCGTTTACTTCGCGTCCGGCGCGCTCATGCGTGGCGGTGAAAACGCTACCGAAAAACGTATTGTGCGAGATCGAGGCCATCGCCGCGCTGTGACGTGCGGCGGGAAAACAAACAAAGTGCGAAGCCGCCGGCCGAGGAACGGCCGGCGGCTTCGTTCATATCCGGCGGATCGTCCGCGCGGACGCATATGCTCGGAACAGCGGCGCGGCCTGCGGCGTCCGTCTTGTTTTTTAGACGGCCCCTTGACGGGAATTCCGTTCAGTCGTAGGTATGTGTGCAAATCTCTTCAATCTTTTCGCGCACGGCGACAAAATCCGCATAACTGAGTGGCTTGTTGGACGGGCTGCGCAGCAGGGCGGCGGGGTGCAGTGTAGCGGTGAACAGTACGCCGCTTTTCTCCACCCACTGGCCGTGCTCGCGCATAACGCTGAAATCTGGGCGGATCAGCCGCTGCGCCGCGATGCGCCCGAGGCATAGCACGATTTTGGGCCGGATCAGCTGGAACTGCTCGCGCAAATAGGGGATGCAGGCGTCCCATTCACTGGGCAGCGGGTCGCGGTTTTCAGGCGGGCGGCATTTTACGATGTTGGTGATGAATACATTTTTCTCACGGCTCAGGTGGATGGCGCGCAGATATTGGTCCAACAACTGGCCGCTGCGTCCCACAAAGGGCAGGCCCTGCTCGTCCTCGCTGCGGCCGGGCGCTTCGCCCACGATCATTACCTCAGCCTGCGGATTGCCCATGCCGAATACCACATGGGTGCGCGTTTGACACAGCCCGCATTTGTCACAGGCAAGGCAGGCTTGCTTCAACTGTTCAAATTCCATTTTGTCCTCCTGCGCCGCGCGAAATCGGGCGGCAGTCAAAAATTATCATGATTAGTATATCACATTCCCCTTGCGAATTAAAGCGGAGATTGGTACAATAGAAAGAAGAAAAGAGAATCGAGTCGCTATGGCCCGATCCCAACACGGCAGGCTGACTGAAAACAAAGCGGGCGCCGAAGCTTTTGGCAAGCGTGGCTTCTTGGACAGCCTGACAGAAAACAGGAGGAGATTCTCATGAAAATTCTTGTCGAAACTTCCGCGCGTCATGTACATGTCACGGAGGCGGATCTGAACACGCTGTTCGGCGCGGGCTATCAGCTGACCGTGAAGAAGGAGCTTTCCCAGCCCGGCCAGTATGCATCCAATGAGCGCGTGACGGTTGTCGGCCCGAAGAAGGAGCTGGCGAATGTATCCATCCTCGGCCCGTGCCGTGGCGCCACGCAGGTGGAATTGAGCGCGACGGACGCTCGCTCCATCGGTATCGCCGCGCCGGTGCGCGAATCCGGTGACGTTGCCGGCTCCGCCGGCTGCAAGCTGGTTGGCCCCGCCGGCGAGGTCGAGATCAGCGAGGGCGTGATCGTCGCGAAGCGCCATGTCCATATGACGCCTGAGGACGCCGCGGCGGCCGGTGTGGCGGATAAGGAAATCGTCAAGGTCGCCGTCAAGACAGACGGCCGCAGCCTTGTCTTTGACGACGTGGTGATCCGTGTCAGCGAGAAGTTCTCGACTGCGATGCACATCGACACCGATGAGAGCAATGCGGCCGGCAGTCCGACCAGCGGCGAAATCGTGAAATAATTTTAAGGGCGGAGAGATGAGAAAATGAAGCGACTTACGGTCTGCTCAGCAAGCGTGGCCTGCACAGCCTTGCTGTCGTCAGGCCGGATGAAGAGAGATGCTTGAACAGGCTCAAAAAAGGCGGCGGCCGTGTAGTACGGCAGCCGCCTTTTTTCGTAAGAGGATCGTCGGAGCACAGCAGCGCGCCGCTTTGATTCCCTTCCGCTATATCCGATATAGGCAGGCACGGCGGAGCACTTTAGACATGCGCCTTCATCTTGAAAACAGCCGATGCGCCGCTGCGGGAGAGCTTTCCGCCTTGGATCTCGACCTGCCCGCCGGCCGTGAGGTTTTTATACACGCCGTCGGGCGCGTCCACGGCGGCAAACGCCGCCTTACCACACCGCATCGAATGTGTCTGCCCCGCCGCACCTGCGGATGTAGACGGAATAGATCATTTGATTGCGGGATACCTTTTTCGTGCGTTGCGCCATGCTGGCACCTTCTCATTTCATTGTACGCCGCTCCGCAGCACCGCGAACGACTGCGCGCCCAGCGTCACACGGCCCGCCTCGGGCGCGCCGGAGCAGCTACCGATGGTAAACAATACCTCTTTGGCGTCCGGCGCGTCGAACGCGCACGGTTCCGGGCCCGGGTTGACGGCGACATACAGCGACCCGCGGCGGAACACGAACAAACGGCTGTCATCTTCGGCAAAGTGGATGGCGAACGGCGCGTCCGCCTGCAGCTCCGGCTCGGCGTGGCGCAGCGCGAGCAGCGCACGCACCGTGTGCAGCAGGGAATCGGGGTCCGTCTCCTCGGCCGCGACCGTGGGCGCGTCAGGCGCGGGATCTACCGGAAGATACAGGCTGTCCTCGTCCGCCGTGGAGAAGCCGAGATTCGCGCCGCTGTCCCACTGCATCGGCGTGCGGCTGCCAGTGCGGAAGTAGCCGCCCTCCTTAGTGGGCAGTTTGACGTAGCGCATGCCGATCTCGTCGCCGTAATAGAGGAACGGCGCGCCGGGCAGTGTGAATAGGAACGCGTAGGCCAGCTTGAGCTCTTCCGGCGAAAGATTCGCGCGCGGGCGCATCGTATCGTGGTTGCACGTCAGAAAGCAGAACAGCCCGTCGTTCTTCGTGGCAGTGTAGTCCTCTATATACTGATTGACAAACGGCAGGATCGACGCGCCGGAATCGCGCTTGAAATAGCTTTTGTCTTCGCCGCGCACTTCGCCGTAGTCCGTGCCGTCATAGGCGCGCATCAGCGTGTGATAGGCGCGCACTCCGTTGTGCAGGCAGAAATCCATATGAAAGCCCGCCTTCAGCGCGCGCTTCGGATCACCCCACTCCGAGAGCAGCGCGGCCTCGGGATATTCCGCGTCGAGCATCGCGCGCACGTCGCGCCAGACGGCGCTCGTGCCGAGCTGCTCATCGTCGTTTTTCACAAGACAGCCCGCCATATCGACGCGGAAGCCGTCGCAGCCCAAATCCAGCCAGAAGCGCATCACATCCTTCATCGCCTCGCGCGTGGCGAGGCAGGCGGGATGATCCATCGGCAGCTGCCACGGCTTTTCCACCCGGTAAAAGCCGTAGTTCAGCGAGGGCTGGCACTTGAAGAAGCTGAGCACGTAGGTGCCGCTGCGCTCGGCCTCGCCGCCCACGCACGGCAGGTTGTCCGCGCGCTCAAAGCAGTGGCTTGTCCAGATGTAGCGGTCAGAATATTCGTTGCGCTCGTCCCTGCAGCTTTCAAGGAACCACGGGTGCTCCTCGGACGTGTGGCAGGGCACAAGGTCGAGGAGTATATGCATCCCGCGCTTGTGCGCCTCGGCAAAGCAGCGGACAAGGTCGTCGTTCGTACCGTAGCGCGGCGCAACCTTTTTGTAGTCGCGCACGTCATAGCCCGCGTCCTTGAACGGGGAATCAAAGCAGGGGTTCAGCCAGATGGCGTTGCAGCCAAGGCCCTTGATGTAGTCCAGCTTCTCGGTGATGCCGTTGATGTCGCCGATGCCGTCGCTGTTCGTGTCGAAAAAGCTCTGGGGATAGATTTCATAGAAGACTGCGTCGTTCAGCCATTGGGGCATAGAGAATCCCTCCTGAATAAAATTTTGGAAGCCGTATTATTTGGACAGGGGACGCGTTTGACGCAACAGCCGCTCGTGCATCAGCGTCATGCAGGCCAGCAGCGCCAGCAGGTAAACGGGAAACAGCGCCACGCTGAGGTGCGCGGCGATCAGGCCGAACAGCGGCGGCATCAGGCATGTGCCGACATAAGCGCTGGCCATCTGCACGCCGATGACCGCCTGCGAGCGCTCCGCCCCGAAATGCGCCGGGGTGGAGTGGATCACGCAGGGATAAATCGGCGCGCAGCCAAGGCCGACAAGGATCAGCCCGATCAGCGTGACCGTCTGTCCCAGCGGCAAAAGCACCAGCGCGATCCCGGCGGCGATGACGCCCTCGCCCAGCCGGATCATCTGGCTGTCCGAAAGCTTCATGGTCAGGAACCCGCTGGCGCCGCGTCCAACCGTGATGCCGATGCAGAACAGGCTGGCAAAGCCCGCCGCCGTCTGGGGCGGGACGCCCCGGTGCAGCGTCAGGTAACTGCTGGCCCACAAAATCGCCGTCTGCTCCAGCGCGCAGTAGCAGAAAAATGTCACCATGACGGCCTTCGCGCCCGGAATGGCAAAAATCTGCCGCAGCGTCAGGGGCTCCGCCTGCGTTTTTTGCCCGTCGTCCTGCGCGCCGCCGCGCCAGAGGGGCAGGCTGAGCAGCAGGATGGCCGTCAGGCCGATCTGCAGCAGCGAAATCGTGCGGTAGCCCGCGTTCCACGCGCCGCCGCCCAGCATGGCGCGGCTGATGATGGCGGGCCCCACGGATGCGCCCACGCCCCACATACAGTGCAGCCAGCTCATGTGGCGGCTGGCATAGTGCAGCGCGACATAGTTGTTCAGCGCTGCGTCCACGCCGCCCGCGCCAAGGCCGTACGGCACGGCCCACACGCACAGCAGCCAGAAGGAATGGCTGACGGAAAAGCCGAAGAGCGCCACGGCCGTCATGCCCACGCTCACCGCCGTCACGCGGCCCGCGCCGAAGCGCCGCGTCAGCCGGTCGCTCTGCAGGCTGGAGACGATGGTTCCCGCCGAAACGATCATGGAGATCAGCCCCGCGTAGGAGACGGGGACGCCGAATTCCACATACATGGACGGCCAGGCCGAGCCGAGCAGCGAATCCGGCAGGCCGAGGCTGATGAAGGACAGATAGATGACTGCCAAAAGCAGATGTACCATAGATGCTTTCCTCCGTGTTGGGATGAATGCCGCCGCACCCGGCCGCCGGGCGCAGCAGAAAGGCGCCGCCGCGGGGAATTCCCACGCGGCGGCGCCGGTGGTGCGTCGTGGGCTGCGGTCAGGCGCGCCGGCGGGCGGCGGCGCCGCCCCCCATGATCGCAGCCAGCGCGGCGGCGCGGCGCGCGCTGGGG
>CANRZX010000191.1 GCA_947644575.1 uncultured Clostridia bacterium
GTATTTGTCTGGGTTCGACGCCTTGCTGTCGAGCGATTTGTCATAGCCCCTGCACTCCGCCGCGCGCACGATCTGCACGCGCTCCTTTTGCGTCAGCTCCATTCTGTTTTCCCCCTTTCCTTCGATTTTTGTGTATCCGCCGCGCGGCCCCGATCCACCGTCATGCCCACGGCCGTCACCAACGCACCCAGCACGGCGCCGAACAGCATCGCAGAAAATATTAGGTTCATCGAATCATCTCCTTTCCAAAATTTCGTAGTCCCTGCACGGCTGGCGCAGCGCCCCGCGCCGGCCGTCGTGCAGCTCGCACCATCCGAAACTGACCGGGATCAGCTTCCTGTAGGTTTCGCCCGGCACCGGGATTTCCCGGTAGCACTGGCTGTACTGCTTGCAGTTGATGCAGGCCCGCTCCCTCGGGCCGATCGTGATACGTGTCGCGGTTGACATGTCCCCATTCTCCTTATCAGTGCTCTAATCGAGCACTATTCTTTTCTTCATTATAGTGCTCTGTCGGAGCACTGTCAAGAAGTTTTTTTATGATGTACAATATGAACACCATAAACACCATGAGAAGGAGAAACTATCAATGAATTTTGGGGAACGTCTCAACCAGTCCCGAAAGGAACATGGAAAAACAGCTCAGGAAATGGCCGATATCCTTGGAATTGGCATCCGGTCATATCGTGCCTATGAAAGCGGAGACCGGGAACCATACTTTTCAACTCTGGTTAAGATTGCTGATTATCTGGACGTATCTGCCGACTATCTCCTGTGCCGGGATGATTTTCTCGCAAAACACGCTGATTGATACCAAATAAGTCCTCCAGCCTGTCCCACATCCAAATCGCACCCAGACGCTCGCCGCTTTCCACCGCTTTGTAGTAGCGCTCATGGATCCCCAGCATGATCGCCATCTTCCGATGCGTCAGTCCCGCCGCATTGCGGGCCTTTTTCAGGTTGTTCCGCATTTTGTTTCACCTCGTTATCATTTTGCTGACGTCAACAAAATGATTGATCTCACACCACCACCTCCCCCGCGTCGATCGCCGCCATTACCGATGCCCAGTCGATGGGCGTCGGCCGGCCGCGCTCGGGCTTGTCCGCGGTGTTCCATGTAATCGGAGCGGGCGCTTCGCCCTTTTTCTTCGCTTCTGCGGATTCCTTGCGCGCCAGCTTCAGCTGCGCCGTCAGCTCCTTGCGGTATCCGGTAAACGCCAGCGCATAGTTCAGCGGTACGGGAGAAACGCCCCTCAATTCCGCCAGCTCGACCAGATCACGCTGCGCGTCCTGCGTCAGAACAAAGTTAACGTGCATTTTTCTTTCCCCCCTTTTTTATGCATAATCGATCATTTTGCCGATTTCCTCGATCAAATTCTGTAAAATCTCGGCGCGCTCCTTCGCCTCGGAAAATTCCCGCTCGTACCCACGCTTTGCCTGCGTCATCCGGTAGTCCGCCGCGTAGCTGAACACGTTGTTCCGCTCGGTCTCCAAATAGTCTGTAAGCAGTTCTCTGGTTGTCATGGTGTACCTTCCTTTCTGGATCCCGCCGCTGCAGCGGGCCTTATTTCTCCGGGATGATCTCAATCCGGCAACCCACGCGGTGCGCGGCGCGAATTAAATGATCCACGCTGGCCTTGCAAATCCCGCCGTCGCGCCAGTTCAGATAAGTATCCTTCGAAATGCCTAAGCGCTCCGCCATTTCCTTGCGCGTCATATCCTTCAGCCCGCGTTCCATGTTGATTTGATCCATCACCTTGCGGCAGAATTTCTCCACCGCTTCATTTTCCGCCTGAAGCTTTCGGTCCGCATCGGTCAACGGCCTGATTTTGGGCATGTCTGTTCCCCCTTTCCCGCCCCGCTTTGGGGCGTTTTTTACAGTTCTTCTTCCGGCGTGGGGACGAATTCATAGCCGCCGATCGGCTCAAGCATCGTTCCGTCGCCGTTCTGCAAATTCTCGTATTGGACAAAGCCATCGCCGTCCACATAGAGCCGGTCGTGAACGTCGCTGCCGATTAAATGCGTTTCGCCGCTGTGCTTGTCGCGGATGTACAGCCGCAGATTCCACGGGTATTCCTCAACCAGCTTTTTTGTGCGCTGCTCCCGCTTTGCCGCCATCTCGGCCAGCTTCGCCGCGAGCGCCTTGTCGTTCTTTGCCACTTCATGAAGTTCAACGTCTGCTGCATATAATCGCTCTTTCAATTCCTGAATACGGCGCTCAAACTCATTATTGATGATTCCCTTCCTATCTTTCCCGCTCCGCCAATCCTGTACCGCCAATACAAAGGCGGTGATTTCTTTCTCCGTTCCTTTGATGGTGATCTCCATCTTTTCACCCCCTTACGCCGAAAAGGGCCCATTTATTGTACATTTTTTGTGGTAGAATCCACCTGATGAAGAATGGAATCCCATTCTTCACAATACAAAGCTGAAACATGTCTGGTGATATTCCGGACGATGGTACTTCAAATGAAACAATACAATTCCTGTTCCGAAAGAAATACCTTATTAGGTATCACCCGACGAATCCAGACGGAAGTTACAGCGAGACTTCTATGCGTTCTATAACGGATATTGGGAAAGAAGCATTATACGAGTTTGATGAGTTCACAGAGAAGTCGCGTAAGGAAAGCGCCGCCAAGAAATCCGAAAAGAAATCTGACCGCCGATTCCAGCTTCTTAATACGCTTCTCGGTGCTGTCATTGGGTCGGTTGCTACCCTTTTCATCGAACACTTCCCCGAAATCGCGCATTTCGTTTGGTCTCTTTTCCAACGATTAACCCCCTAATTGGAATTTCATTCACCGTAAACAAGGCTTTTCATGCGCTGGGCCGATCTGTTGCGGTCATAAAATGGAATCCCCTTCTGCAGCCCGAGATGAAGCCGACTGTTGCTGATCCAGAGCACGTTGTACCAACCTTCGAATAATCTCGGAATAAGAGCATCTTGAAAATTCATCCGTCTTGCGCAACGCATAGATGGCGTCATTGATTTCATCGGGAAATGAAACCGTAAGCCTTTTCATGTCTGTCATTGCCACACCCCCCTTTCGGTGAATCATATTCTCTTCAATATTGCAAAAGTGATTCACTAATGGCATTGTAGCACGAAAAGTGAATCACTTCAATAGGCGATTTGCACAAAAACGAACCACTTTATTTTGCATCACTTCATCAGATTTTTGTTGACTAAAGTGATGCACCGTGTTACAATTCAATGTAAAGGGGGCGAACACATGGCAACAGATAAGCCGCGCTTTTCAGTTTCTATGTCTATCGAAATGCTGCAGGATGTCGAGCAGTTTCGCAAAAAAAACAATATTGCCACCAAGAGCAAGGCTGTTGTTCGGCTTGCTGAGCTTGGTCTTGAGAGCCTAAAAAAAGACGCCTTACCCATACAGAATAAGGCAAACGAAATTATGAAGGTTTATGACAGGTTAGATGCGCACGGTCAGCGAATGGTCGAATTCGTGGCTGCTGAGGAAAAAGCGCGACTTGACGATAACCAGAGCCAAGCTGGAAAAAAACGTGCCTCATTCACAATTTCCAAGTCTGGCCCTACTTTATCCGTTTCAGAGCACGATGAAAATAATATCCAGTTTGCAGCTTATGGAGAAGCCAAGAAAGAATTTTCCGAGGATGATATTGATGATATTAAAAAGGCTATGAAAGCGAAAGCGGAGAGAGATCGCAAAAAGAAAGCAGGTGAATAGATGAAATGACTATACCGGAATATCGAATCTACGAAGATTTAGACGCCCTCGGGGTAGATGTCACAGAGATTCCGATGAAAAACAACGTTGCCGTCGCCTTTGAAGATAACTTCATTGCGATCGATCCATCGCGCTGTAAATCGGAGAGCACTTATAGCACGGTGTTGGCACATGAAGCCGGTCATTTTATCAGCGGGGCATTTTACTCTGTGAAATGCCCCTATGCCATTCGACAGAAAGCGGAGCACCGGGCATTTGCCGCATCCGTGCAACGGTATTTATCCCCTGATGATTTTATGCAAGCATTTCGAGACGGCTATACGGAGACATGGCAGCTTGCAGAATACTTTGGCCTCGATGAGGAGTACATAAAGAAAGCCCTGCACTACTGGATCGAGTGCAGGGGCGTAAATTTTAATTGTGAAGAATAAAGAAAAGGAGATTGTTTTATGTCTTTGTTTGGCAGAAAGGAAAAAGAAGAAATCGAACGGCTTCGTGCCCAAATAAGCCCCGAGCAAAAAGAACTATATGACATACAGCAGGCAATCCAAACTGCAAAAGCAGATCTTGAAAATCTTAAAAATGATCTCGCAAAGAAAAAACAATCCCTTTCATTGATTCAAGAAGAAATTATTGAAACAGATGAAACTGTACTTCTTCAATCATTCGGAGTTTATACACCGCATTATTCTTATGCAATATCTGATGAATATAAAGAGCGACTTAAATTTATACGAGAGAAACAAAAAGAAATGATAAAAACGGGAATCGCAGTTACAGGCTATAATAATTGGCAGATAAACGGAAGTGTAGCAAATGGAAAAAAGATGATAAAAGATATGCAAAAGTTGCTGTTGCGCGCATTTAACGCAGAATGTGACGATGCAATAGAACACGTGCGTTTTAATAATGTTGATGCAAGTGAAAAGAAAATTCGATCCTCTGCTGAAGCAATTTCTAAGCTTGGTAATATGATGGGGATTGTTATTTCAAGTAAATATCTTAATTTGAAAATAGAAGAACTCTTTTTGATGCACGAGTATCAGATAAAAAAACAGACTGAAAAGGAAGAAGCCAAAGAAATTCGGCAACGGCAGCGCGAGGAGGCTAAAGCATTAAAAGAGTTAGAAGAAGAAAGAAAAAAACTTGAAAAAGAAGAAACCCATTATGAAAATGCAATCCTTCGGCTCAATAAACAGCTTGATTCAGCCCCAGATTTAGAGAAAGAAGCTATTCAAGACAAAATCAATCAAATGGAGAAAACTCTTAAAGAAGTCAAAACAAGTATAGAACAGGTCGATTATAGAACCGCAAATCAACGTGCGGGATATGTATATGTTATTTCTAATATCGGTGCTTTTGGAGAAAACATCTATAAAATAGGAATGACACGAAGATTAGACCCTATGGAGCGGATAGAAGAATTAGGGGACGCATCTGTTCCTTTTAATTTTGATGTCCATGCCATGATTTTTACCGATGATGCGCCTAAATTGGAAACAGCATTACATACTGCTTTTGTAAATAGAAAAGTAAACTTTGTAATTCATCGACGGGAATTTTTTGCGGTAACCTTG
>CANRZX010000192.1 GCA_947644575.1 uncultured Clostridia bacterium
GGCTCGGGATCTCCCCGTTCAGGCGGATCCTCTGGGGCGGCAGCGTCGGGTCCGCGACCGGCACGGCGGAGAGCAGCGCGCGGGAATAGGGATGCGCCGGGCTTTTGTACAGCGTCTCCTTTTCGGCGCACTCCACGACCTCGCCCAGATACATCACGGCGACGCGGTCGGAAATGTGCCTGACGACGCGCAGGTCATGCGAGATGAAAATCAGCGTCAGGCCGTATTCCCTTTGCAGCCGCCGGAGCATATTGATGATCTGCGCCTGAATGGAGACGTCCAGCGCCGACACGCACTCGTCGCAGATGATGATCTCCGGCATCACCGCCATCGCCCGCGCGATGCAGATCCGCTGCCGCTGCCCGCCGGAAAACTCGTGCGGGAATTTTTTCATGCTCTCCTCCGGCAGCTCCACCATCCGCAGAAGCCCCTTCGCCCGCTCCGCCGCCTCCTTCGCGCCGCAGATTTTGTGGATCAGGAACGGCTCGCACAAAATGCTCCCGATCGTCTGCCGCGGATTCAGCGACGCGTACGGGTCCTGAAAGATCATCTGGAGGTGCCTGCGCGTCTCCCGCAGCTCCTCCCGGGACAGCTCCATCAGGTTTTTCCCCCTGTACAGCACCGCGCCGCCCGTGGCGTCCAGCAGGCGGAGCGTCAGGCGCGCCAGCGTGGATTTGCCGCAGCCGGATTCGCCCACGATGCCGAGCGTCTCGCCCCGCCGCAGCGTCAGATCGACATCGTTGACCGCCTTGACAAATTTTTTCCCGCGCGAGCCGGAAACGGGGAACCATTTCCGCAGGCCCCGAATCTCCAAAATGACCTCTCTGCTGTTTTCCATCGTCACCGCCCCTCCTCCTGCCCGTGTCTCCAGCAGGCGACATAGTGCCCGTTTTGGCCGGTCATCGGGGGCTTCTGCGCGCGGCACCGCTCGCAGGCGAAGCCGCACCGGTTGTGGAACGCGCAGCCGCCCGGCATGCGGTAAATGCTCGGCACCGTGCCGGGAATGACGGCCAGCTCCTCCCCGTCCGGCCTCGAGCCGGGGATGGACTGCAGCAGGCCCGCCGTATAGGGATGCAGCGGCGCGCGGAACAGCTCCTTCACCGGGGCCTTTTCCACGATGCTCCCGGCATACATCACCGCGACATAGTCGACGGTCTGCGCGATCACGCCCAAATCGTGCGTAATCAGGATCAGCGACGTCCCGTAGTCCGTATTCAGCTTGTGGATCAGATCGAGGATCTTCGCCTGAATCGTGACGTCGAGCGCCGTGGTGGGCTCGTCCGCGATCAAAATTTCCGGGCTGCACAGCAGGGACATCGCGATCATGATCCGCTGGCGCATTCCGCCGGACAGTTCAAACGGGTACTGCCTCAGCCGCGTTTCCGGGGAGGGAATGTCCACCCGGCGCAGCATATCGAGCACCCGTTCCCGGATCTGCGCGCGGCCAAGGCCCTTCTCATGGCGGCGCAGCACCTCGCCCATCTGGTTTTCCACCGTGTACAGCGGGTTCAGGCTGACCATCGGCTCCTGAAAGATCATGGAGATCCGGTTGCCGCGGTAGCGCTCCATCTCCCGGGCGGGCAGCGCGAGCAGATCGACGTCCCCGTACCAGATATGGCCCGTCAGCTCCGCCGGCGGCGACGGCAGCAGGCGGATGATGGATTTCGACGTCACGGATTTCCCGGAGCCGGATTCCCCCACCAGGCCAAGCTTTTCCCCCCTGCGCAGCTCGAGGTTCACATCGGTGACGGCGTTCGCGCGGCCGTATTTCGTGTGGAAGATCACGTTCAGATTTTCTATTTTTAAGACGGCGTCTTTCATGGCTTCCTCCGCTCCAGTAAGCGCTGCATCAATCGGAGCGCACGCGTCGATCTGTTCAGCGCTTATTCAGACATCCAGCTTGGGATCGAGATAGTCCCGCAGCCAGTCGCCCATCAGGTTTACCCCCAACACGGTGAGGGTGATGGCAAGGCCGGGAATGATCGCCAGCCACGGATCCGTGAGCATATAGTCCCTGCCCTCGGCCAGCATCCGGCCCCAGGTGGCGATCTCCACCGGGACGCCGAGGCCCAAAAAGCTGAGGGACGCCTCCATTGTGATGATCCGCGCCATGCCCAGCGTCGCCTGCACGATCACGGGGCTGATGACGTTGGGGATCACGTGAAACAGGACGATCCTGCCGTCCTTCGCGCCGACCGAGCGGATGGCCTCGATGTATTCCATCTCCTTGACCGCGAGGATTTCGCCCCGGACAAGGCGCGCGTAATTCACCCAGTTGCTGATCGCGGCGATCAGGATCACGTTGGCAAGGCTCCGCCCCAGCACCGCGGCAATGAACAGCGCCAGCAGGATAAACGGGAACGAGAGCTGAATATCCACAATGCGCATGATGACCACATCGGCCCATTTGCCGAAATATCCGGCGATCGCGCCAAGGGTCACGCCCAGCAGCCCCGCGCAGACCGTGCCGGAAAAGCCGACCAGCAGCGTGACGCGGCTGCCATACATAATCCGGGAGAGAATATCCCTGCCAAGCTGATCCGTCCCGAGGAGGTGCTCGCCGGTTCCGCCGGACCAGATCGGGCCCGCCAGCTTGTGATACAAATCCTGCTTCGCGGGATCATAGGGCGTGAGGATGCCGGATGCGGCGGCCATCAGGACGACCAGTAAAACGATCGCCACGCCCACCATGCCGGTTTTGCTTTTTTTCAAACTGCTTATCATGGCGGTACCCTGTCCTTACTGCAATTGAATGCGCGGGTTCACAACGCAGTAGAGCACGTCCACGATGAAATTGATGACGACAAAGGAGGTCGCCATCAGAATCACAATGACCTCCACCACGTTGAAATCCGAGTTGTTGATCGACTGCACCAGCAGCCGGCCGATGCCGGGCCACGCGAACACGGTTTCGGTAATGACGGCCCCGCCCAGCAGGCCCGCGATCTGGAGCCCCATCACCGTGAGCAGTGAGCTGAGCGCGTTTTTGAAGGCGTGCTTCCATACGACGACCCGCTCGGAAAGCCCCTTCGAGCGCGCGGTGTCGATATATTCTTTGCCCATGACCTCGATCATGTTGGAGCGCAGCATCCGGGTGAACGTGGCGGCGCTGAACAAGCCCAGCGTCGCCGCGGGCAGGATCAGCGCGCTCCACGACTCAAAGCCCGAGGTGGGCAGCAGCTTCAGCTTCACGGAAAAGAGCAGCATCAGCATGATCCCCAGCCAGAACGCCGGCACGCACTGGCCGAGCAGGGCCAGCGTGCGGATCACCGCGTCCGTTTTGCTGTTGCGCCGGACCGCCGCGACGATCCCGGCGGGGATGCTGATGAGCAGGGACACCGCGAAGGCCGCCAGCGCCAGCGTGGCCGTGGCCGGCACCCGCTCCAGCACCACGCTCAGGGCCGGCTGGTAGTAGTTGTACGAAAGCCCGAAATCGCCCCGAAGGGCATTGCCGAGAAAGCGGAAATACTGCACGAACACCGGGTCGTCATACCCGAGCTTTGCCTTGAGCGCCTCGATCTCCTCGAACGAGGCGTTGGCCGGCAGCATGAGCGTCACCGGGTCGCCCGCGACATTGAGCACCAAAAAGACCACAAGCGTCACGCCGAGGATCGCGATGATCGACTGCAGCAGCCTTTTTCCCAAATATTTTGCCATGCGTTTCCCCCCTGTCCACGCTTTGGGTATGCCCCGCGCCCGGCCCGGCCGCGCCGGTTTTTTATCCGGCGAGGCTCGCGCCGTACAGCAGGATCTGCTCGTCCACGCGCGGCTCCCAATTCTGCAGCCGCGTGCTGTAGGCAAAGATCGCGTTGTTCTGGTAGAGCGGCACGACGCAGGCGTTTTCAAACGCGTAGGTCTGGACGGCCTTCACGTTGACGGCCTGCTCCGATTCCTCCGTGGAGGCGATGGCCTTCTCGATCAACTCGTCAAAGGCCGGGTCCGACCAAGCGGAGTACCGCTGCCCGGTGCCTAATACGATTTTGTTCATATAGCACACGTCGTTCGTAATTCCGCCGAAGCTGGTAAACGTCAGGTCGGAGGACGTCCCCGCTAAATATTCCTCCTTCACAAGGTTCGAATCCTTTTCCAGCACGGTCGTGGTCAGGCCGATCTCCTCCAGCTGGGCCGCCACCGCCTGCGCGACGTCCGAGCCGTTGCTCAGGCTGGAGAACGAGCCGCCGATCTCGATCGAAAAGCCGTCGGAATAACCGGCCTCGGCCAACAGCTCCTTTGCGCGGTCCGGGTCGTAGCGGTAGCCCTCCAGCTCGTCGTTGTAGTTCGGGAAAAACGGCAGCGCGAACGTGCCGACCGGGCTGCCAAAGCCGTCCAGCACGCCGTCGACGATGAGCGTGCGGTCGATCGCGCAGTTGATCGCCTCGCGCACGCGCGCGTCCCTGAGCGGGCTGCCGTCCGTCAGCGTATTCAGCGTAAAATAGACCATGCGCGTGGTGCCCTTGGACGCGACGTCGATCCCCTCGGCGGCGCGCAGGCGCTCGACCTGATTTGTGGATACCGCGGTGATCAGATCGACCTGACCGGCCTCCAGCGCGGCCACGCGGGCCGAGGATTCCGGAATCACCTTAAAGATCACCTTGTCGATGGCGGGCCGTCCCTCGTAATAATCCTCGAACGCCTCCAGCACGATTTCCTCGTCCTTCGTCCACGAGACAAACCGGTACGGGCCGGAGCCGATGGGCGCTTTGGCGAACTCCTCGTCGCCCACCTGTTCCACATAGTGCTTGGGAATGATCTTGACATTGCTCAGGCGCAGCAGCGAGGAGCTGTTGGGCGTATCCATTTCCAGATAGAACGAGTATTCGTCGATCGGCTCGATATACATATAATTGAAGTCGCTGCCCAGCCGGTAGACGACGTCCTCCTGCCGCAGCGTATCAAAGGTATACTGCACGTCCTCGGTGGTCAGCTCCGTGCCGTCATGGAACAGAATGCCCTTCTTGAGCGTGAAGCGATAGGTGTTCTCGTCCACGTACTCATAGCTTTCCGCCGCGTCGAGCACGATGTTGTAATCGTTGTCCGTGCGCATCAGCGTGCTGAACATATTGGTGCACAGGGCGGTGTTGTTGGTGTTGGTCGCCTGGCGCGGGTCCGGGCTGCCGATGTCGGCCGGAAGGGCGATGCGGATTACACTCTCCCCCGCGGGCTCCGGCGCGGCGTTTGGCGCGGCGGAGGCGCTGCCGGACGGCGGCGGGGACGCCGGGCCGGTGTCGGACGAATTCGACGGGCCGCACGCCGTCAGC
>CANRZX010000193.1 GCA_947644575.1 uncultured Clostridia bacterium
GCAGCGCCTCCGCCTCGGCCAGCGCCGCGTCGGACTCCTCGGTTGCCGCCGCACCGAAGCCGTCGGGATTTTTGGTGAACGGCGCGCGCCAGTCCGCCGCGCCGGGCCGCCAGGTATACGCGTAATTTTCCAGCGCCGCGATCTCCTGCGCCGAAAAGCCGCACAAATCGGTTTTCAAAAGGCCGAGCAGCGCCTCGGTCGAAACGCCGCGGCTGAGCAGCGTCAGCGCCGCCGTAAAAAACGCGGCGGGCGCGGTGTGCTCGGGGCTCACGTTCTCATCGCTGAAATAGGGCACGCCGGCCAGCGCGAATTCGTACCGCAGCGGCGCGGCGTAGGCGTCCAGCTCGCGGCAGATCACAGCGATCTGCCCATAGCGCAGCCCCTCCTCCCGCACCAGCGCCGCAATGCGGCAGGCCGCCGCCTTGCACTCGGCGTATACGCCCGCCGCCGGTGTGACAAAAAATTCCCCCGCCCCGGCTTTGCCGCGCGCGCCGTCCTTTTCCGGCGCGCCAAAGGCAAGGCAGGCGTTGACCGCGGCCAGCGCCGGCGCGTCCTGATGGCGGAAATCCTCGCGCATGCAGACCGGCGCGGCGACGTCCACGTCCTGCTCGCGCGCAAGGCGGATCAGCCGCCGCGCCGTCTTTTTCACGGGGCTGAACAGGCCGAGCCCCTCCTCGGGGTCGTCGAGGCCGTCGCAGCACAGCGTGACAACGCATTCCCGCGCCGTCAGCAGCGTTTCCAGCATGCGGTACTCCGGCGCGGTGAAGCCGTCGAAGCCGTCGATGAAAACGGCCGTTTCCGCCAGTTCCTCCGGGGGCAGGCGGCGCGCGGCCGCGGTGATGCGGTCCGCCGGGTCCATCGCCGAGCCCTCGAGCAGCGCCTCATAGGCCGCGAAGATGAGGCCCAGCTCGCGCAGCTTTCCGCCGTCGTCCCCCGCCTTGTCCGCCGTCTCGAGCAGCATGCGCGGCGACGCGCCCGCCGTTTTCAGTTCCTCGATCGCGTCGGCGCACAGACTGCAAAAGCCCGTGCTGCGCCGGTGGCGGCGGTAGGCCGTCAACTCGTCGCCCAGCGTGTCCATCGCGCGGCGCACGGCCACCACGCGCGCCGCGTCCGTCAGCGTTTTGACGGCCACGCCGCCGTATTTTTTCAGGACGGCCTCGGCATAGCTGGTAAAGCTGTACACCGAAACGTACGCGCCCAACTCGTCGCCGAGCGCGCGGTAGGCCATCGTCTCGGCGGAGGACGAAAACTGCTCCGGCGCGAGCAGGATGCTGCGCCGGTGCGCCGCACAGCGCGCCTTTAATTCGGCCATGACGCGCCCTGTTTTCCCCGTGCCGGAGACGCCCAAAATCAGCCGCAGCATCCGCGCCGCCCCCTTTCCGCCCTGAGGCCTTTTTTCAAAAACGCCCAAACGCCCGCTTCCGGATTTCAAAAGTCTGTCTTATAGTATATCAGATTCCCCGCGGCAAAAAAAGCCCGTCCCCACAAATTGGCAGGTGCGCAGACTGCCAATTCCGCTGACCTGCGCGGCGCAGCATCAAAACGCCCGGCGCGAGACAAACGTTTCGCGCCGGGCGGGCTGATTCTGCTTTTTTGCCGCGTCACACGGATTCCTTGATGTTCGAGGGCCGGTACATCCAGACGGCGAAGCCGTCCTCCTGCACGTCATAGGCGTCGGTCTCCGCCTTCTGCCGGTCCGAGAAGGCGACGCTCGTCATTTCGTTTTGGAGGATCTCCCAGTAATTCTCGGTGAAGTCGGCGTCGTCCTCGTAATTGTCGATCTTTTGATAGACCACCGGCTGGCTGACGTCCTCGTTTGAGGTATTGTTTTGATAGACGCCCGCGTCGCCGACCGACGCGGCCATCACCGTGGGGACAAAGCCGTCCTCAAAGCCGGTCGTCTCCTCCGAGATGAAAAACGCGCCGAGGTCGGACGAGAGCGCTTCCTCGGTGTACTCGCGGCCGCAGAGCTCATACGCCTGCTTGAGCGTCTCCTCGGCGAGGTCGTCGAGTGAGCCGCCCGCGTTCAGCCGCTCGGCCAAATCGGCGGCCAGCGCGTCCAGCTCCGCCTGCTTGTCCGCCGCCAGCGGGGCGGATTCTGCGTCCGTCGCGGGCAGGATCAAGCGGCGGATGCGGGAATAGGTTTCATTCATATAAGCCCTTGCCTGGGCCTGTGTGATGTCGCCGTCCGGGCCGCTGCGGTACTCCTCGAGCAGACGGACGTATTTCTCCTCGCTCAAATACATCCGGCGGTAGCTCTGCTTTCCGACGCCGTTTTCCTCCAGCAGCGCGCCGCTGTACGACCAGATGCTCTCGATCCGCTGGTCGAAGGCGTCCAGCTCCTCCTGCGTGAAGGACAGCCCGGCCTGCTCAAACGCGCGCTCGATCCAAATACAGCGCTTGACGGCGGACACCGTTTCGGTGTGAATCCAATCGGCGGCCCTCACGCCGTCGATACTGCTTTTCAGCACCGCGGCGCTGGTGTCCTCGCGCCGGCTGCGCGCGCTGGAATACGCCTGATACTGGTACATCAGGTACAGCCCGGCGGGGATCTCCTCGCCGTCCACCGTCATCACACACGCGGGCGCCGAGAATTTACAGCCCGTCAGGGAAAGCGCCAGCACGGCGCACAGCACAGCAGCAATCCAACGTTTCATTTTCACAGTCGTTCCCTCCGCGCGGGCGGCCGTACGGCCCCGCCCGCAAATAGTGTCAGCCCGCCTGAAGAGCCGCGTCCGCACGGGCTTCGGCCCGCGCCCTGCTTTCAGACGGCCTCCCGCGCCGCCCTGTCCGCCAAGCGCGGGACGGCGGCGAACGCAGGCGTTCTGACAATAACATAAGTCCCATTATAGCGCGCATCCCGCGGCTTGACAAGAGCGGCGGCGCGGTTTTTCACGGATTTTCCGCATTTTCCGCTGATTTTTCCCCGTCCAGCGCCGCCATTTTCCCGAACACGGCGTTCATCACCTCGAGCGGCTTTTCCCCCGGCAGGATCCGCACCGACAGGTACGGCTTGCCCGAGGCGTTTACCAAAAGCCTGCGCCCCATGTCCTTGAGCAGCGGCTTCAGGGCGGAAAGCTCCAGCCGGTCGGAATACAAAATCAGCGTGTCGCGGCTCTGCGTGATCTCATAGATGCCCAGCCGCGCGGCCGCCACACGCACCAAGCTGATGTCGATCAACCCCTGCACGCTGGGCGGCGGCGCGCCGTAGCGGTCGGCCAGTTCGTCGAGCACGTCGTCGGCGTCGGCACGTGTGGCGATGGCGGCAATGCGCTTATACGCCTCGATGCGCCCGGCGGGATCGGGGATATATTTTTCGGGGATATACGCGTCCACGGTGATGTCGATCAGGCAGTCGCTCTTGTCGGTCTGCACTGCCTCGCCCTTTTCGGCGGCAATGGCCTGATTCAGCAGCTTGACGTACATCTCATAACCAACAGTTTCCATATGGCCGTGCTGGCTCTGGCCGAGCAGATTGCCCGCGCCGCGGATCTGCAGATCGCGCATCGCGATGCGAAAGCCCGAGCCGAAGCTGGTGAATTCCCGGATGGCGGACAGCCGCTTCGCCGCGACGTCCGTGAGCACTTTGTCGCGCCGGAACGTGAAATACGCGTACGCCTTGCGGCCCGAGCGCCCCACGCGCCCGCGGATCTGATACAGCTGCGCGAGGCCCATGCGGTCGGCGTCCTCGATAATGAGCGTGTTGCAGTTGCGCACGTCGACACCCGTCTCGATCAGCGTGGTGCAGACAAGGATGTCGATCTCGCCGTCGAGCAGCTTCTGCCACACGGCGGAGAGCGCCGCCTCGTCCATGCGCCCGTGCGCTGTAGCGATGCGCGCGTCCGGCAAAAGCTCGGCCAGCCGCGCGGCGCAGCGCTCAATGGTATCGATGCGGTTGTGGATATAGTACGCTTGCCCGCCCCGGTCCATCTCGCGCCGCAGCGCCTCGGCCACGACGGCCGCGTCGTACTCCATCACATACGTCTCGACGGGGCGGCGCTCAACGGGCGGCTCCTCGATCGTGCTCATGTCGCGCAGGCCGCTCATGGCCATATTCAGCGTGCGCGGGATCGGCGTGGCCGAAAGCGTGAGCATATCCACACCGATGAAGCTTTCCTTCAGCTTCTCCTTGTGCTTGACGCCGAAACGCTGCTCCTCGTCGACGATAACAAGGCCGAGATCGCGGAACTTCACGTCCTTTTGCAGCAGGCGGTGCGTACCCACGACGACGTCCACCGTGCCCGCGGCGAGGCCCCTGAGCGTCTCCTTCTGCTGTCTCGGCGTCGCGAAGCGGGAGAGCAGCCCGATCTTGACGGGGAACGCCTCCATGCGCGAGAGCAGCGTGGTATAGTGCTGCCACGCGAGGATCGTCGTGGGCACCAAAATGGCCGCCTGCTTGCCGCCCATGACGCACTTGAACACGGCGCGCAGGGCCACCTCGGTCTTGCCCACGCCCACGTCGCCGCACAGCAGCCGGTCCATCGGGTGCGGCTTTTCCATATCCCGCTTGATCTCGGCCGCGCTCGTCAGCTGGTCCGCCGTCTCGTCGTACTCAAAGCGCGTCTCGAAATCGCGCTGCCAGTCGTTGTCCTCCGGGAACGCGAAGCCCTCGGCCTGCTGGCGCTTGGCGTACAGGGCGATCAGCTCCTTCGCCATCTCCTGCGTAGCGGCGCGCACGCGGGTCTTGGTCTTTGTCCACGCGTCGCCGCCCAACTTTGAAAGCTTCACGCGCTCGCCGTCGCCGGGCGCGGTGTAGCGGCTGATGAGATCCAGCTGGGTGACGGGCACGTACAGCGTATCCGCCTTGTCGTAGCTGATTTTGATATAGTCCTTGACGACGCCCTGAAGATCCAGCCGCTGGATGCCCGCGTAGACGCCGATGCCGTGGTTCTGGTGGACGACGTAATCGCCGGGCGTGATGTCGGACAGGCTGGACAGGCCCTTATTCTTCGCCTTCGCGCGCTGCGGCGCGCCGAGATTGTGGCGGCGGCTTGTGAACACGGCGAACCGGGCGAACGGGTAATCCGCGCCCGCGTTCAGATGTCCCTCGAATACGCCGACCGTCCCCGGCGCGAGGCGCTCGGGCTCCGCGGCAAACGACATGGCCGAAAAGCCCGCCCCGGCGAGGTCGCGCGCCAGCGCCTCGGCGGCGGCGCTCTGACCGGGCTCGTAGAGCGCGCCCAGCCCGCGCGCAGCCTCGGCGCGCTCGGCCGGCGTGAAGCCCTTCGCGTCCGTGACGGCGGCGAGGAGCG
>CANRZX010000194.1 GCA_947644575.1 uncultured Clostridia bacterium
TTCTGTAGAGGTGTTTGCATGCCCGGCACATGTCCGTGCATGCAAACAAGATTTTTTCTTTTTCGACAGGCTGCCTCGGCAAGCCTTTATGGCCTGCCGGGGATTTTTGTCTCATCTGACAGAAAATCTGCCGACGCAATCCGGGCGCAAGCTTTGTGCGGGATTGCCTGAAGCGCCGCGCCCGGAAATGTTTCCCGCGCGCCCGCGCGGATAGCGCATTGCCGTTTTGCATACACTGACGGTGTCTGACTGCGGGCCTTGCCTTCTTATGGAACCGCCCCTCAGGCAAGCGCTGATTCAGTCAGCGCCTGCTCAAAGGGCGGGCTTTTCCATTGCTCAGGCAGGGCCGAATCCGATGGACCGACAAGGAGGTCAAAATGGAAAGAAAGCTGAAAATCGCGCAGTACGGCTGCGGCAAAATGAGCGTTTACCTGATGCGCTATGTACTGGAAAAGGGCGGGGAGCTGGTCGCCGCGTTTGACGTGGACCCCGCTCTGATCGGCAGGGATGTGGGCGGGCTGATGGGCGGCGCTCCCGTGGGTGTGACGGTCTCCGACGCGGCGGACGCCGATGCGCTGCTGAAAAAAACAAAGCCCGACGCCTGCATCATCGCCACGCGCAGCACAATGGCGGAACTGAAGGACGCCTTTGCCGTCTGCGCGCAGAACGGCGTGAACGCGATCTCCACCTGCGAGGAGGCGCTGTATCCCTGGAATTCCTCGCCCGGCATCACGGAGGAGCTGGACGCGCTGGCAAAGCGGCATGGCTGCACCCTGTGCGGAAGCGGCTATCCCGATCTGTATTGGGGCACGCTCATCACCACGCTGGCCGGGTCGATGGCGTCGATCCGGAGGATCAAGGGCTCCAGCAGCTACAACGTCGAGGATTACGGCATCGCGTTGGCAAAGGGGCACGGCGCGGGGCTGACCACGGAGGCGTTCGAGCGGGAAATCGGCCGGTACAATTCCCTCTCCAGCGAAAAAATCGGCGCGCTGGTGGAGCGGGGCGAGTACGTCCCTTCATATATGTGGAACCAGAACGGCTGGCTGTGCAGGCGCATGGGCCTGACAGTCGTTTCCCAGACACAGCGCTGCGTGCCGCACACCTGGCGGGAGGATCTGCGCTCCGAAACGCTCGGCGTCACGATCCGGGCGGGCGACGTCACGGGGATGTCCGCCATTGTCACCACCGAAACCGCCGAGGGGATCACGCTGGAGACGGAGTGTGTTGGCAAGGTGTACGCGCCGGGGGAATTCGACCGGAACGAATGGTCGCTGGAGGGCGAGCCTGACACCACGGTGGTGGTGAACCGCCCCGCCACGGTGGAGCTGACCTGCGGCACGATCGTGAACCGCCTGCCGCAGCTGATCGTCGCGCGCCCGGGATATGTCACGACCGACGAGTTGCCTGTCGCCGCGTATATGGTAAAGCCCATGAACTGGTACGTGTAACGCATCGGCAAACCAGAGGAGAACCGAACCCGCTGAAAGGATGTGCGGGTTCGGTTTTTTCGTGAACGAAAAGCCTGAAACGAAAGCCGCGCGGTTGTTTTGCAAAAACGGCCTTTTGTGCTGTTTTACCAAAAATCCGCCGAAATTCTCTCCATCGGAATTCAAAATCCGCTCACAAATTCCGCGCGCGGGATGGTACAATGATAATATGGGAAAAGGATTTGCGGGCCGCCGGGCCCCGGGCTCCCGGCCGCGGAAAGGAAGGATGTTATGGTAGATCTAAAGGCAAAGCCCTATAATTTGCAGGAGGACGATATCCGCTGGGTGGAGCAGACCATCGCCGCGATGACGCCGGAGGAAAAGGTCGGGCAGCTTTTCTTCCAGCTGACCGCCTCGCAGGAGGAAAAATATCTGCGCGAGCTGATGGAAAAATATCATTTGGGCGGCTGCCGCTATACCCCGATGCCGGGCGCGGCCGTGCAGCAGCAGAACCGCACGCTGCAAAAATACGCCAAGGTGCCGCTGTTCATCGCCTGCAACACCGAGATGGGCGGCGACGGAGCGTGCGCGGACGGCACAAACATCGGTTCCGGCATCAAGATCGGCGCGACGCGCAACAATGACTACGCATTCGGGCTGGGCAAAATGGCGAACGAGGAGGCTGCGGCCATCGGCTGCAACATGGCCTTTTCCCCCGTGTGCGACATTTTGTACAACTGGCAGAACACCGAGGTGATTACGCGCTCGTTCGGCTCCGACCCCGAGCGCGTGGCCGCGATGAGCAAGGCGTACATGGACGGCCTGCACACGATCCCCGGCTTTGCCTGCACTGCGAAGCACTTCCCCGGCAACGGGCAGGATTTCCGTGACGCGCACCTCTCCAACAACGTCAACTATTTCTCGCCCGAGGAATGGGACAAGACATACGGTCTTGTCTACAAAATACTGATCGACGGCGGGCTGGACGCCATTATGGGCGGGCACATCCTGATGCCGGAGTACGCGAAGGCGATCAATCCGGCCTTGAAGGACGAGGACATAATGCCCGCGACGCTCTCGCCCGAGATCATGACGACGCTGCTGCGCGAGAGGCTCGGCTTCAACGGCATGGTGGTGACGGACGCCAGCCACATGGTGGGCATGACCGACCGCATGACGCGCCGCGCGATGCTGCCCGCGTCGATCAACGCCGGGTGCGATATGTTCCTGTTCTTCAACGACCCGGACGAGGATTACAATACGATGCTGGACGCCTACCGGAACGGCACAATCAGCGAGGCGCGCATGACGGAAGCGCTCACGCGCATCCTCGGGCTGAAAGCGCACCTTGGCCTGCACAAAAAGGCGAAGGATGCGCTCGTCCCCGCGCCGGAAACGCTGGCGGATGTGCTGGGCAGGGACGAATACAAGGCCATACACAAGGCCATCAGCCGCGACTGTATCACGCTGGTGAAATACAAGGACAGAGACGTGCTGCCCCTCACGCCGGAAAAGTATAAGCGCGTCATGATCGTACACGTCAAGGGCGCCGAGGGCGGCATGGCTCTGCTGATGAAAGCGATGGGGATGGGCGGCGGCCAGAACCCGGCCGAGATGCTCAAGGAGCGCCTTTGCGCCAAGGGCTTCGACGCGTTCATCTACGAAAGCCCCATTGACAAAATGAAAAAGAAGATCGCCGCAGGCGAAAAGCCCAGCATCAACATGTACTTCGCGGGCAAGAACGCCATCCGCGATTTTACCTCCGGCATGGATCTCGTCATCACGCTGTGCGACGTCGCGAACGGGCGGCCCAGCTTCGGTATTTCCAAGGGCGGCGGCGAGATCCCATGGTACGTGTTCGAGCTTCCTGTTGTTGTCATTGGCTGCAATATGCCCACAATGCTGGCGGACATCCCGCAGGCGCGCACCTACATCAACACCTATGACGCGAAGCCCGCGACGTTCGACGCGCTCGTGGACTGCCTGACGGCCGGGCCGGAGGCGTTCAAGGGCCAAGACCCGATCGACAGCTTCTGCGGCCTGTTTGACGCGCGGCTGTAACAGGACGGGTAACCGAGCGGTGAGAGAAGAATCAAAGCGGCGGGGAAGGCTGATGCCTTCCCCGCCGTCGGGTTTTTACGCTTTTTTCCGCTTTTCAAAAAATGCGTCAATTTTCTTTTTGATCTCCTCGGGCTTGAAGGTTTTCAGCAGATAGCCCGCCGGGCGCAAGGACATGACCTGCCGCACGCTCTCGGGGTTGCTCTTGCCCGTCAGGAAAATGACAGGTACATCCGCAAACGTCTGCTCGGAGCGTAGCATTTCCAGCGTCTGCCTGCCGTCGCAGACAGGCATCTCATAATCCAGCAGCACTAGGTCGGGCCGGTTCAGCGTGATGGCGCGGATTGCCGCCACGCCCGAGCTCGCCGTCGACACGTCGTAATCCGCGCTCAATAACTGGCTGATGCTCTGCTGCACGACCAGCGAATCGTCCACAATGAGTACCTTCGGCTTTTCGCTTTCCGCCTCATGTGCTTTGCGCTCGGAGAGATATTTTTTCACCTCGGTCATGGCGTTATCCGCCGCGAGGGGCGTAACGATCCCTTTTTCCAGCAGATGGGGCGCGATGACGCAGAACGCGAAATAGCCCGCGCCGGTATTGAACAGGAGGCTGGCCTGAACCTTTTCCTTTTCAAACACCTTCTGGAACTGCTCATAGGACAGGAAGTTTTCCTCCTTGATCTCATAGGCCTCCATCGAGGGGAACTGCTTGAGCACACGCTCGGCAAACTGCCGCGCCGTATAGCGCGAGGCGTGGATAAGCATCGAATCCAATTCATTGGTTTTGATGCCCAGCACCTTGCCCACGGTGCCGATCAGCAGCTTTTCCTCCAGCACCAGCAGGATTTCCTGCTTTTTTTCGCCCCCCGGCGCCCCGTAGACAAAGCGGTAGTAAATGCCCCGTCCGAATTTTTCGCCGCTATAGGTGTCGCTGACAAGATGCGATTCAAGCCGGAACATGTCAAACACCAATTGAGCGACGACCTTTTTCATCGCGATAAGCTCTTCTCCCGGCAGCAGGCTTCCCCACTTACGCACGCCTTTGTTTGTGATGGCCATATCCTCCGTCAGGGTATGGCCGATCAGCCAACCGGCGCACACGCCGAGGAAATGCTCCACCGCGTCGGGAGCATAGTCGGTCTGCTCCAGCTCCAGCTCCAGCGCGGGAAGCGTATTTTCCCGGAACCCCTGATGGACGTGCCGATGCCGCTCAAGTCCCTCATAGCCAACGGACGCCATATAGGCTTCTTCATCATTAAAATGCTTGAGTGCGTGGTTCTTGAAAAACTTGATGCCCTCTTGGCAGATCCATTGAGCGTCCTTTTCCGCTTCGCGGTACTCAAACAGCTTATTGATAATTTTGAAAAGGCGCTGGTGCTCTTTATCGATCACATCCACGCCAAGATTGAATTCCTCACGCCATGTAAATTGAGGGCCCATCACCCATCCTCCTCCGTCCTTTCAGATAGTATGGAACGCCTCGCGGACGATCCCTCATAGCTTTATACTTATTACTTTATGCTTATTATAAGTATACACCATCGCGCGTTGAAAATCAATTGCCGCGGCGCACATTGGGCGCGACTTTTTTGCGGCGTCGCACCGGACACGGCGCAAAAGCGCAGCGAACCGCCCCGTGCTGCGTTCAAAAAAACAAGATACGCAATTTTTTTGCCGGAATCACAATGTTCCGGCTTGAACCGGGCTGGTATAATAACCTTAGGCCGCCGCTTTCGCGGCCACGCGTCCGCGATGCGGACGC
>CANRZX010000195.1 GCA_947644575.1 uncultured Clostridia bacterium
GCCACAATCACATCGCCGGGGAGGAGGCCATTGGCGGCGGCGTCGCTGTCCGGCGCGCTGCGGTAGGGCAGCACCGGCTCCAACTTCGCCTCGTAGGCCTCCTGCACGCGGGCGAGGTCGGCCGTCTCGCCGCCGAGCGTCCAGACATACTGCAGCGCCGTCTCGCCGACGGGCGTGCCGATGTCCGTCTCCTCCGCCAGCTCGACCACAAAGCCGAACGCGCGGGCGAACAGCAAAGACGCGTCAAAGCCTTCGGCAAAGCGCACGCCGAGGCGGTTGCCAAGGCCCATCTTGAACAGCGCCTCGGCCAGCCCGCCCGACGAGAGCGCGTAGACGGAGAGCGCCTTTTTCTCGCGGATCAGCGTCTCCACCTGCGTCCACAATAGCCGCAGGCTCGCGGCGTCGGGCAGCACCGCGTCGCGCATCGCGGGGCGCAGCAGGCAGAGCTTCGAGCCGGGCAGCTTGAATTCCGGGCTGATGACGTTTTCCGTCGTGCCCGCCGCGACGGCGAAGCTGACGAGCGTGGGCGGCACGTCGATCGTCTCGAACGAGCCGGACATCGAATCCTTGCCGCCGATCGCGCCGACGCCGAGGTCCAGCTGCGCGTCCAGCGCGCCTAGCAGGCTGGCCGCCGGGCGGCCCCAGCGCGCGGGGTCCGTTCCGAGGCGCTCGAAATATTCCTGGAACGTCAGGTACGCGTTTTTCGCCGAAAAGCCCGTGGCGACCAGCTTCGACACACTCTCCGCCACCGCGAGGTACGCGCCGTGGTACTCGCTCTGCTCGGAGAGGAACGGGTCGAACGCCCACGCCATGCCCGAGCAGGTCGTCGTGTCGCCGTGCGGCACGGGGAATTTCGCCGCCATCGCCTGAATGGGCGTCAGCTGCGTTCTGCCGCCGAACGGCATCAGCACCGTGCCCGCGCCGATGGTGGAATCGAAGCGCTCGGACAGGCCCTTTTTGCTGCACAGGTTTAATTCGCTCATGCGCGCCGTCAGCTTTTCCTCGAGCGTGCCCTCCGGCTCCGCGCGCGGCGTCACCGCGCGCGGGGCGATGCGCGCGTTCGCGTGCTTTTCCGCACCGTTGGAATTGAGGAATTCGCGCTTGATGTCGCAGATCACCCTGCCGTTCCAGCGCATGACGAGGCGCGGCTCCGCGGTGATCTCGGCCACGGCCGTGGCCTCTAAATTCTCCCGGTGCGCGGCCCCGATGAAACGCGGCGCGTCCTCCTGCGCGACGACGACGGCCATGCGCTCCTGGCTCTCGGAAATGGCCAGCTCCGTGCCGTCCAGCCCGTCGTATTTCTTGGGCACCTTGTCCAGGTCGATCGCGAGGCCGTCAGCCAGTTCGCCGATCGCGACGGACACACCGCCCGCGCCGAAATCGTTGCAGCGCTTGATCATCAACGTGGCCTCTTTCGTGCGGAACAGCCTTTGCAGCTTGCGCTCGACGGGGGCGTTGCCCTTCTGCACCTCCGCGCCGCAGGTGGCAAGGCTCTCCACCTTGTGCGCCTTGGACGAGCCCGTCGCCCCGCCGCAGCCGTCGCGCCCCGTGCGCCCGCCCAACAGGATGACGACGTCTCCCGGCGCGGGCGTCTCGCGGCGCACGTTTTCCTCGGGCACGGCCCCCACGACCGCGCCGATCTCCATGCGCTTGGCGAGGTACCCCGGGTGGTACAGCTCGTCGACAATGCCCGTGGCCAAGCCGATCTGGTTGCCGTAGCTGGAATACCCCGCGGCGGCCGTCGTCACCAGCTTGCGCTGGGGCAGCTTGCCGGGCATCGTGTCCCGCACGGGCACAAGCGGGTCGCCCGCGCCCGTCACGCGCATGGCCTGATAGACGTAGCCCCGGTTCGCCAGCGGGTCGCGGATCGCGCCGCCGATGCACGTGGCCGCGCCGCCGAACGGCTCGATCTCCGTCGGGTGGTTGTGCGTCTCGTTCTTAAACAGCAGCAGCCACGGCTCGTCAACGCCGTTGTTGTCCACGGTGACGCGCACGCTGCACGCGTTGATCTCGTCCGATTCGTCCAAATGCTTCAAAACGCCCGTCTTTTTCAGATATTTCGCGCCGATGGTGGCAAGGTCCATCAGGCAGACGGGCTTGTCCCGGCCCGCGTACAGCTCCGTGCGCAAAGCGAGGTAGCGCTCCCACGCGCGGCGCGCCGTCTCGTCCTCGATCTTCACCTCGTCGAGGATCGTGCCGAACGTCGTGTGGCGGCAGTGGTCGCTCCAATAGGTGTCGATCATGCGGATCTCGGTGATCGTCGGGTCGCGGCCCTCGTCCCGGAAATACGCCTGACAGAACGCCGCGTCGTCCGCGTCCATCGCGAGGCCGTACTTCGCCACAAAATCCGCGAGCCCGGCGGCGTCCAGCGCGCAGAAGCCCGCGAGCGTCTCCACCTCGGTGGGCACGGCGTACGCCGCCTTCAGCGTCGAGACGGCGTCCAGCGACGCCTCGCGCGCCTCGACGGGGTTGACGACATATTTTTTGATTTCGGCGAGCTGCTCGTCCGTCGGCGCGCCGTACAGCAGGTAGACGCGCGCGGTGCGCACCTCGGGCCGCTCGCCCTGGCTGATGAGCTGGATGCACTCGGCGGCGGACGCGGCGCGCTGGTCGAACTGGCCGGGCAGATATTCCACGGCGAAGACGGCGTCCGCGCCGTCCGGCACGGCGTCGTACACGTCGTCCAGCTGCGGCTCGCTGAATACGGAAGCCCGGCAGCGGGCGAACAGCTCCTCCGAAATGCCCTCGACGTCGTAGCGGTTCAAAAGGCGCAGCCCCGTCACGCTGTCGATCTGCAGAAGCTGGCGGATTTCCGCCAAAAGGCCCTTGGCCTCCACCGCGTAGGCGGGGCGTTTTTCCACATAAATTCGATAAACCATGCGAACCCTCCAACGAATTTCTCATTCATCATGCATCATTTTCACAGACTGTCCCAAGCGGCTGCAGAAGGATCTCCCGGCCCGCCCGCGCGGCTCCCGGCGGCTTCTCCGGGCGTTTCTCCTTCGGAATTATGGATTTTGAATGGCCAAAAGCGCCCGCTGCCCGATGTCCGAGCGGCGGTACAGCCCGTCAAACGCGATCCGGTCCGCGGCCTTATACGCGGCGGCGAGCGCGCCGGGCAGATCGTCCGCCACGGCCGTCACGCCCAGCACGCGGCCCCCGCTCGTCACGAGCGCGCCGTCCGCGCTGCGCGCCGTGCCCGCGTGGTACACCGTCGCGCCGCCCTCTGGCAGCTGCCCGTCCGCAAGCCCTGCGATGGCCTTGCCCTTTTCGTACTGCTGCGGGTACCCGCCCGAGGCGAGGATCACGCACGCGGCGCATTTTTCGCTGAATTTCACATCCAGCTCCGCGAGCGTGCCGTCCGTCGTCGCCCGCATCACGGCCAGCAGGTCGCTCTCTAAAAGCGGCAGCACAACCTGTGTCTCCGGGTCGCCAAAGCGGCAGTTGTACTCGATCACCTTCGGCCCGCCGGGCGTGAGCATCAGCCCGAAATAAAGGCACCCCTTGAACGTGCGGCCCTCGGCGTTCATCGCGTCGACGGTCGGGCGGAAAATCGTCTCCATGCACACGGCGGCAATCTCGCCGGTATAATACGGGTTCGGCGCTACGGTACCCATGCCGCCCGTGTTCAGGCCCCTGTCGCCGTCGAGCGCGCGCTTGTGGTCCATGCTCGACGCCATCGGCACGATCGTTTTGCCGTCGGTGAAGCACAGCACCGAGACCTCCGGCCCCGTCAGGAATTCCTCGATCACAACGCGGCTGCCCGACGCGCCGAATTTGCCGCACCGCATGATCTCGTCCACGGCGGCCAGCGCGGCGGCCTCGTCCTCGCAGATCAGCACGCCCTTGCCCAGCGCGAGGCCGTCCGCCTTGACGACGAGCGGCCACGCCGTGTTTTGGCGCACATAGCGCTCCGCCGCGTCCGCGCTGTCAAACGTCTCATACCGCGCGGTGGGGATGCCGTATTTCTTCATCAGGTTTTTGCTGAACACCTTGCTGCCCTCGATGACGGCGGCGGCCCTGCTCGGGCCGAACGCGGGGATGCCCTTTTCGGCGAGCGCGTCCACCATGCCCAGCACAAGCGGATCGTCCGGCGCGACGACGACATAGTCCATGCCCTCGCGCGCGGCAAAATCGACGATGGCCGCCACGTCCGTGGCCGCGATGGGCACGCACACGGCGTCGTACGAAATGCCGCCGTTGCCGGGCGCGGCGTACAGCGCGGGCCTTTGCGGGCTTTCCTTCAGCTTGCGGAGGATGGCGTGCTCACGCCCGCCCCCGCCGACGACCAAAACCTTCATGGATGCGCCTCCTGTTTTAATTTTCTTATAAAATAACACCTTATAAAACCTTCCCCTCGAGGGGAAGGTGGTTGAGCGCAGCGAAACCGGATGAGGTGGAATACCGACAGAAGCAGCTTACTGTAAAACCCGATAAACCGCCACGTCGTCATTTTCAAACACGAGCGCGAAGCCGTCGGGCGCGCCGTCCCCGGCGAAGATGCCGGCGGCGGGCTGCTCGGTGATATCCCACGCGCGGCGCGCGGCCTGGCGGGAATAGACGACATAATCGATCCCCGCGTCCCGGCAGAGCGCGGCGGCGTCCTTTGGCGCGATGTCCGCCCCGAACAGCGCCTTCATTGCGCCGACGCGCCGGGCGATCTCCCCTTCCGGCACGCCCAAATTGGTGCGCGCGTACTTGAAGCTCTCCATATAAAAGCGCCTGCCCGAAAGGCCGGAATACACGTTCGACAGCCCTTCCAGCGCAAGGCCCGTGTGCGAGCGGTTTGTCGCGAGCAGCGACGTTTCCGGCGTGTTTTCGGCCAGCCAGGCCATCGCCCGCTCCTCGTCCGCCGTCAGCGGCAGATCGCGCCCATCCTCCACGAACAGACGGTCATAGACCGGCGCGGCGCTCCTCCAAAGCGCGGCCGCCGAAAAGCCCGTCGTCAGCAGACCGGCCAGCGCCAGCGCGGCCAGCGGCACAGCGCACAGGCGCGCCGCCCGTCTGCCGCTTTGGCGGCAACGCGCCGCGAGGCCCGACGCGTTTTCGATCGCCAGGGCGTTCGCGCACAGCAGGCCAAAAAATGCGAAGTACATCTGGCTGGCGGCCTCGTGCTTAAAGAGGAAAAACGCCAAAAAACCGCCCAAAAAGCCCGCGTACAGCAGCAGCTTTTCCCCGGGCAGGCGCTGACCCAGCTCCCGCCAGAGCCGGTCGTCCTCCTCGCCGCCAGGGGTGGGCAGGAGG
>CANRZX010000196.1 GCA_947644575.1 uncultured Clostridia bacterium
GTCGTCGGCCGCATAAGGAACGTGCAGCCGACATTTCCCCGCGGGAAGATGCGGGGCCAAAGATGCCGCCGGGATGCACGCGGCGATTTATTCAGGTTACTCAAGGGGAAGGCGAAGGTCCGCGGCAGGGCGGACCTTGAAGATAAGGAGGCGTCAACGATGGGAAAACAAAAGGAGCGCAAGCTGACGGCGGCGGAGCAGCGCCGAAAGGAGCAGTTTGAGGGCCTGACGGCCCGCTTGGAGCGGAAGGGTTATACGGCGCGGCCGCTGACGGTCGGCGCGGTAGCGGCCAATGTTCTGGCGCTGGTCATCATGCTGCCGTTCGTTCTGCTGTACGCGGTGTGGTATGTTTGGGTCAACCCGACGCTTGGCGGCGAGCTTTCCCTGCCCGCCCTGCTCGGGCTGCTGGCGCTGTCCCTCGCGCTGGCGGCGGTGCATGAGCTGATCCACGGCCTTGTCTGGAGCCGCTTTGCGTTCGGCGGCTTTCGCTCGATCGAATTCGGCGTAGTTTGGTCCGCGCTGTCGCCCTACTGTACCTGCGCCGAGCCGATGAAAAAGTGGCAGTATGCCCTCGGCTGCGCCATGCCCACACTCGTGCTGGGCTTCGGGCTGGGGGCCGTCTCGATCTATATGGGCTGGCGGATACCGTTCCTGCTCTCGCTGCTGATGCTGCTGGGCGGCGGGGGCGATTTCTGCATCCTGCTCAAGCTGCTGTTCTACCGTCCCAAGGGGGAAACGGTCTACTGCGACCATCCGTATGAGGTGGGCCTCGTGGCCTTTGAGCGGGCCGCGGCCGGCGGGCGCTGAGCGGATGACGCCGGAGAGGGGCGCGCTTTCGGCGCACGTGCGCCCGGCCGGAGAGGACGCCGCGTGCGAGTATCTCGCGAACGGCACGCCCGTTTTCGTCACACGGAGCCACCGCTTCGGGCAGGACGCGCTGTTGCTGGCACATTTCTGCGGCGTGCGGGAAAAGGAGAGCGCATGCGACCTCGGCTGCGGCTGCGGCGTCATCGCGCTGCGTTGGCACGACCGGGGGCACCGGGGCCCATGCCTTGCCGTGGAGCTCGCGCCCGAGGCGGCGGCGCTAGCCCAACGGTCCGCCGAAGCGGCGGGCGCGGCGCATATTACCGTCAAAGCCTGCGACCTGCGCGACGCGGACGCGCTGCGCCCCTATGCGCAGACGCGCAGCCTTGTCGCGTGCAATGCGCCCTATTTCACGGGCGGTGCGGTCAGCCCGAACGCGGCGCGCGCCACGGCACGCCACACGCTCTCCTGCACGTTAGAGGACGGGTGCGCGGCGGCGTTTTTGCTGCTGCGGGACGGCGGGCGGCTGTGCGCATGTCAGAGGCCCGACCGCCTGACGGACGCGCTGTGCGCCATGCGCGGCGCGCGCATCGAGCCCAAGCGCCTGCAATTCGTCACGGCGCGCGCCGGAAAGGCGCCGTGGCTCGTGCTGATCGAGGGCAGAAAGAACCGCGCGCCCGGCCTGCGCGTGCTGCCGGCGCTCGTCACCGCGCGCGCGGACGGCACGCCCAGCGCAGCGATGCAAAAAATTTACGGCGGGCGCGCCCCGGTCGCCGGGTTATAGTTTTTTTGCTAAATTTATTGACAGTTTATTTCCAAGTGCCGTAGGGGCGGGGCTTGCCCCGCCCCTACGGCCGTCGCGACCCTCGCGGGAGGGCTAAGACCTCCCTTACGAAAGCCGCGTAGGAATGTATCCATAAAAGAGTTGCAATTTATTTTTTATGAAAAATTTATCCTCTTAGCCTTCCCCCGAGGGGGACGGTGTCGCGGCGAAACGCCGTGACAGATGAGGAGAAACTTCCATATGCACAATTTTTCACGAAAATATTACCTTATAGCACAATCCCCCTCCTTCCCTACAGGAAAGGAGGGGATTGTGATTTTTTCGCCCGGGAATCAAGCGCTCGGTCAGCCCGCGCCGATAAAGGGCGCGGGGTCGACGAGCCCGCCGTTTACCGTTAATTCCAAATGGCAGTGATAGCCCGACGCCACGCCGGAGATGCCGATGGTGCCGATCTGCTGGCCGCGCCCGACGCCCATGCCCGCGCTGACCAGCAGCGATTCGCAGTGCGCGTACAGCGTGGTGACGCCGTTGCCGTGGTCGATGCGGATATAATTGCCCCAGCTCCAGTGCGTGCCGGCCTCGACCACAACGCCGGAATCCGCCGCGAGCACCGGCGTGCCCTGCGGCGCGCACAAATCGATGCCGCGATGGCCGCCCGGAGAGAACCGGGTGGTGATATAGCTCAGCTGCGGCACGGGGAACGTCATGGAGCCGGTGCCGACGACCGCGCCGCCCTCGGCGGTGGAGAATTCGTAGGCAGCCCTTCGCGTGCCGACGGTGATGATCTGCGGCTGCATCTCCTGCGTGACGGTCGCCTCGACCGGAACGGTCGAGACGACTTCGCCGTCCACGCTCGTCTGCTCGGCGGTGACGTGCTGCACGCCGTCGCGGCCGTACTGCGAGGTGAAGCGCACCCCCTGGTTAAACTGATCGGACTCCTGTTCCTCAACCGTATACGCAATGGGCTCGTCGTATTCGACCAGGTCAACCACGCGGACGCTTAGCACGCCGCCGTATTCTAACGACTGAAGCGCCATTGTGGTGTCCTGAACGGAGTTTGTGAAGTAGATGCCGGGCACCTGGTCGATGTCGTGGACATATTCCACGCGCTGATGCGTGCCGTCGTCATAAGCGGTGATCGTGTTATCCAAAAGCTGCTGTACCGCGCGGCCGTCCTCGATGATGCTGACGAGCTCGCCGTTGACGCGCACGCCTACGGCCTGCACAATCTGGTCGGACGAAGCCGAGATGATGCGGTCGGCCAGCTCGCTGGCGCCGGTGCGCGCGGCCGGGTCGACGATGCGCAGCTCAAAATCGGGGTGCGAGTTCCATTCCACTGTCGCGCCCGCCGAGGCGACCACGCGCTCCTGCACCATCTTTTCGGCGGTGTCCCACACGTTTTCACTTTCAATGAAAAACACGTTGTCGTTATAGCTGACGCCCAGCGAGAAATTCGCGCCTAACATATCCCGCACCGTAAAACTGAAAATCAGCAGTGCGCCCACGGGCAGCAGGTAGCTTAAAGCGCCGAAAATCATTTTGCGATAGGTGCGCAGGCCCTTTTTCAGATAAGCCCAGCCCGCCCGGCTGCCGCTGCCGTCGGCCAGCGCCTCGGCCTCGGCGGCTTTGCGCATATTACGGATGCCCACGACAAAATAACGGAACGGGGCGGTCAAATCCTCCCAAACACTGACGAGCAGCGCCCACAGCGGCCCGCAGACAAAGCGCAGCAGCGCGGCGCTGCCACGCAGGGCCAGCGCGACGCCGGCCCGCACCGCGCGCGTCAGCCGGATAAAAGCGTATTCCGTCTGTGTGCCGATCAGGTATAAAAGCTGCCCGAAGGCGTTATAGACGGCGCGCAGCGGCAGCTTCTCCCCGGCGGGGGGCAGCGCCGCCTCGTTCTGGCCGCGCTGAAGCTGCACCACGAACTCCTGCGTCATGCTGATGACGGCAGGCGTTTTCTTGGCGCGCTGGCGGATCTCGTTAAATTCCTCCTCCGTCATGAAGGGGCCGTCGTCCTCCTCCGGGGGAACGGCCGCCGGGAGTGTGGAAGGGACAGCCGGCGGAATATTCTGCGCAGCCGGCGGCACAGCCGCCGACGGCCGTTTGTTCGGTTCCTGATTGGGTTCCATGCTGTAAATCTCCTTATTCAATGCGAGGGGCCGGCGTCAGGCGCGGCGCTTTGCCGCGAAGTACAGCCCGCTGGCGCCGCTGAACAGCTGCTCGGGATCCACGCTTTGGTTCCCGATGCGAGCCTCGTAGTGCAGGTGCGGGCCCGTCGAATAGCCGGTTGTGCCCGCGTAGCCGACCACTTGCTCACGCTCGACGACCTCCCCCTCGGCACAGGCGAGGGAATCCATATGGAAGAAAAAGCTTTTCAGCCCGCCGCCGTGCTCGAGGACGACCGTGTTGCCCGTCATCTTCAAAAAGCCCGCGAACACCACCTTGCCGCGCGCGGGCGCCCAAACGGCGTCGCCAAGATCGCAGTCGTAGTCGATCCCCGCGTGGCGCTCGGGGTTTGGCGAGCCGTTGGTATAGCGGAACAGGCCGTATTCGCTGTTCTTCGCCGTTGCGGCGCAGGGCCGCACAAAGACGCCGTCCCAGTAGATTTCCGGATCCGCCATCGTGTAGATCGGGTAGATCACGTTCCGCCATTCCTCGCTCGCGCCCGGGCTGGTGGCCACGGCGTTGGCGCCGCTGATGTCGATCCACAGGTCCTGCCGGGGAAAATCCCGGTGGACGACGGTGACCTCCTGTGTAACGTCCAGCGTCCCGCAGGCCACATGGATATTGTATATGCCCGGCTCGCGGTTGTAATGCACGCCGACAAACGCGGCCTTTCCGCCGGGAACGTTGCAGAACTGAGAGAGGCTCAAATCCGTTTCTATCACAGGCTCCAGCCCATCCAAAAAGCCGGTCAAAAGCACGGTGACGACCGAGCCCTGCTCGACCTTGACGGCGGAAAACGCGAGCTTCGGTTCTACCTTCACCTCGATGCGCGCGCGGTAGCGGAAGGACCCGTCCCCCCGCGCGGTTCCCGCGCGTCCGTCTGCCCGGGGAACCGTTGCCTCCGCCTCGATGGAATACCGGCCGTTGGCGGGGAAATCCAGCGTCACGCTCGTTTCGTTGTTGACGTCCATCAAGACGCCGCCGCCCTCGTCCCTCACGACGAAATGCGAAAGGCAGCCGCCTGGCAGAGCGATGTCGATGGATTCCTCGGTCCAGACGCCGAGGTCCTGCGCCTCCAGCGTCGCGGACGCCTCGCTGCTCTTATAGAGCAGGCCGCCCATAACCGGGGCGTTCCATATGTATCCGTTGACCGCGAGATCCGTGCCGCCCACGCGCACGGCGGGCGCGTCAAACGCGGAGGCGTCCGTGTTGTGATATGACCACGCGATAACGCCGCCCACGATCAAGGCGATCAGGACAAATACAAGCAGGAGCCAAAGGGCTATTTTTTTCAGAATGCGCATCCAAAGCCTCCTTCTAAGGCGCTGTTTGAAAAATGGCAATGTGCCCAGCGGCGAGAGATTATTTCGTCAGGCAAAGCCGATTTGACGCAGGAATACTTGGTGTATTTCAAGGAAAATCGGCGCGGCATGACGGAAAAAGAGCCGCCGTTTGGGCGTGTTGACATTTTTCAAACAAGCCC
>CANRZX010000197.1 GCA_947644575.1 uncultured Clostridia bacterium
ACCTTTTTTGGCTGCCCTGTTCGTCTTTTTTACTTTCTTTTTGCAACGCGCCCTTCTACCTTACTATTGTACCTCATACCAATTGTTTGGTATAAGATTACTATCAATCGGCCACCAATTTTCACAAATGAAGTTTTTAAAAGGTTCGTTGTTTAAATTCGCATGATCTATGATAAAATTTTACCTTGTTCACCTTCCTTTCGGCGTGCGCTTCATCGCCGCAGAAGCCTGCGCCTGGCGGTATTCCGCCTCACCCCAGTGCCTGCGGGGCGTTCCACATCTGGACGGGGAGCACTTCTCCCTCTCCGGAAAAGACGGTCTCGGGCCGCGCGAGGCCGTAGGTGTAGCGGCTGGGCCCCCATACCGTATCCATCCGTCCGGTCGGCACCAGCCACAGGCCGCTTTCCGTCTGCGCGCGCGGAATGGAATACTCGTTTTCCCCATAGCTTGTCTCGTACTGCAGCCCGATCCGATGCTGGCCGCCATCGCTTACGCTGATCAAATAGGCCATGGATCCGTTTGCCCATTGGGACGACAGCAGATAGGGCTCGGCGGAGCCGCTCCCAGACGGGAAAAGACGCAGGGGCTCTACGAAGAACCAGCCGGAATCCGCCGGTACCCCGGAGGGAACCAGCGGACGGGATACGCCGCTTACCAGATCATGCTCCCAAAGACTCTGCCGCTCCTCGCTGCCAAGATAATAATAGTATTTCCCCTGTTGGATAAATCCATAGAAGGAGGTTGCCGCCTGCAATTCGGAGGGTTTCAGCAGCCAGTTCACGATGCCGCGCGCGCCGGTGGCCGGGTCGAACCGGTATATGTTGTTTTTTCCGGGGGAGTTGTAGTCGCCCACGAGCTGATAAAGCTCCTGACCCATCACCTCGGGGTACGCCATCTGACTCATTACAGAATCGTTCCGGTACAGAATGAACTGCTTGCCCGCCGCGCCGAGCAGTTTTTCCCCCGAATCGAGTCCAAAGGAAAACGAGGTGTATTCACCGTTTTCGAGGTCGATACGCACGCCGCGTACCGCCTGATCGCTCTGATCCGTATATTGGCCGAATAGCGCTGCGCCGTCCGTCAGTTGAAGCGGTTCATTCAACGTCCAGCCCGTGGGCAGGTCCACCAGCCGCGCGCGGCCCGTGCCGTCCGTCGCTACCCGATCGATCCATACGGTCGGCCGGCTGACGCCGTCTGCCTGCAGGAGCGCGTCGCTCCAGCCCGTGCGCAGCAAATAGAGGCGCCCTTCCACGACCGCCAGCCAATAATCCTCGTCAAAGCCGTCGGCGGACACATAGGCGGGGCAGGACGCGTCCGCGTGCGCGCAGCCGGGCACGGCGCACAAGGGGGCTTGAACCCGCGTTTCGTAATCCAGGCGCAGGAGGATCCGATCCTGGTACATATACATTCTTTCATCCGTGGCGGCGCTCACCGTCACCATTGAATAAAACGCTTTGCCGTCGCTGCAGCCAAGCGTCTGCCCGCCCCAATCCGTCTCATAAAGCATATCGACTGAAAAAGGCAGCGCCGAGAGCGTGTTCATCAGTCCGGACGCCCCGCCCGCCGCGATGGAGACGGCGTTTGGTGCGGCGGACACGTCCTCTTGCCGCGCGCAGGCTGTCAGCAGTACGAACAGCAGCGCCGCGCACGCGCAGATGCCTATCATCCGTTTCATCCTAAAGCCTCCTCAAATGCATGCTCCTCCGTCTTCGACGTGTTATCCTCCTCGCTGCGGCCCCAGAGAGGCGTCCCCTCCGGGAACGAGCGCGCGTAAGCCTGCCATTCGCTCACGGTCTTTGCCGAAACGGAAAGCGCGTTCAGGCAGAAATAGCTGCGCTCGAAGGAGCGGTTCAGCGGCGTGCCGCCAAATTGGCGGTAGGACCCGTAATCGTTTGCCCAGTATACGCCGGTTTCATAAAAGAGCATCAGCTCTGCGCGCGGGGAATACAGCCCGACGCCCTCAAAGCGCGTATCGGCGGGGTCGGCCCATTCACCGAAGCCCTCCAACCCAAGATACGCGCGGTACGCCTCGAGCGTGGGCGTCGTTTCCGGCTGCGGGAGGTTCAGCTCCCACGGGGCGCTGGCCCACAGCGCGATCACCTTTTGCGATTCCCGCTCGACCGTGACACCCACGATATAGCACGCGTAATCCTCGGCATAGGCGTCCGCGTTATAAGCGACATAATGGACAAAGCCGAGGCTGTCCTCCGAAGAAAACACCGTGTCCCCCAAGGAGGATGCGCAATAGTCCCGCCATTCCGCGGGCAGCGCGCCGGCTTCGCACAGTGCGTCCAGACAGCCGGCCAGAACGTTTGGCGACGCGTAGCTCATGCCGTCAAGGTACGTTGGCGCCGCCTGATAGCCCTGAAGCTGGTGCCTTTGGCTGTATTTTTTCAGGATGCGCGTCAGGTACACATCGTCGCTTGTCAGCGCCAGCACCCCCGTCTGACGGGTGCGCTCATGCGGCTGAGCAAGGAGCCGTGCGTCATTCAGCCACAGCGTCAGCACCGGAATCGCGGAAAGCGCCAGTACCAGCGCGGCGGCGCAGCCGATCAGCGTCGCGCGGCCGAAAAAAGGGCGTGTCCGGTTTTTCATATCCGCATCTCCTCTGTTTGACAGTTCTTTGCCGCGCGCAGGCGCACTGTTACCGCCGACCCCTCGTCCAGCACACTCTCAATTTTGAGGCCCCCGCCGTGTATTTCCGCGATTTTTTTGCACAACGCAAGGCCGATCCCGCTGCCGCCGCCAGCCCGGGCCCGGGATTTATCCACCATGAAAAACGGCTCTGTCACACGCGAGATGGCCTCGGGCGGGATGCCGCAGCCGGTGTCCCGCACTGTCACATCCACCGCCGCGCCGTCCTCCGCGCGGCGCCACTCCATCCGCACGCGGCCGTCCTTCGGTTTCGCGCGCACGGCGTTCCATACCAGATTGTAGAAAAGGTCGGTCAGCAGGTCGCCGTCGCCCATAACCGAAACACCCGGCGCGGAACATATGTCGAGCGCGACGGGTGCGATGGAGGGCACGAGCGCCGTCCGCGCCTTTGCCAGTACCTCGTCCAGCGCCAGCGGCGCGAGCGCGGGCGGCGCGTCCGACAGGCCCATCAGCGCGAGCAGCTTTTGAGACAGCGCTTCGACGCGGCGCGCCTCACTGTAGATGTAGTCCGCGGCGCGGCGCTGCTCGTCCGGCTCGCACTGGACGCTGCGCAGTGTTTCGGCAAAGCCGATCACCGCCGTCATCGGCGTTTTCAGCTCGTGCGAAAAGGCGGACATGAAATCCTCGCGCTGGCGCACAGACAGCTCAAGCGCGGCGACTTTTTCCTCGACGGCGGCGGCCATCGTGTCGAAGCTGCGGCTCAGTGCCCCGATCTCATCGCCGCCCGTAAGGCCCGTGCGCTCGCCGTAGGCGCCCGCGGCGATGCTCTCGCTGGCTTCGGTCAGGCGCGCGAGCGGCCTTGTCAGCCAGCGCGATAAAAACGCGATCACCGCGCCCGCGCAGGCCAGCACGATCAGCTCCATCTCCCAAAAGCGCACCAACGCGCGGTCGCGCGCGGCCAGCACGCTTGTTACGTCGTGGCCGGTCAGCAGCGTTACCGCCGGGCCGTCCGACACGCGGACACTCGATTCAAACAGCATATAGGTCCGGCCGTCCGCGCGGCGCATCCGGTAAGCGTCCTCCCGCCCGGAAGGTGTTTCCTCCCACGGGAACGAGGTGTATACGGCCTGCATCGCGGGCGCATCCTCCTCGGGCGCGTCATCTCGCGCGTGGAACAGCGCTGTTAGAAGCCCACCTGTGTAATCCGCCGCCGTGCTGCCATAGCGTGTCAAATGGCTGTCGGTAACGGTTTCGCCGCGCGCGGCGACGTCCAGCAAATTGGATTCCAGCGCGTAGCACTGCAATAGATGCTGCGCCTCGGCCTGCTGTCCGGCCTCGTTCAGCGAATCGGAAAAGTTACCCGCCAGCAACGCCGCGCCGCCCAGCGAGAGCGCCAGCGTCAGTACCAGCACCATTGCCAGCGTCAGCTTCAGCGCAAAGCCCGGCGCGGCGCGCCCCGCTTTGCGGCCCGGAGCCCCGGCGCGCCCGGGCAGGCGCGCTTTCGCGCGGCTCACGCTTCCTCCTCCGCTTCAAGCAGATAGCCCACCTTATATACGGTCCGGATGCGGTCCTGCCAGCCGAGCTTTTTGCGCAGGCGCTGGATGTGCAGGTCCAGCGTGCGCGTGCCGTCGTCCATCTCGCCGCCCCAGACGCGCTCGAACAGCGCGTCGCGGTACATCGCCGCGCCCCGGTTGCGCATCAACTGCTCGAGAAGGTCGAATTCGCGCGGCGTCAGCGAAATCGGCAGGTTCCCCTGCGTGACGCGGTGCGACAGGATGTCCATCGTCACGTCCCACGCGCGCAGCTGCGAGCCACCGCGCCCGGTGCGGCGCAGCACGCTTTCCACACGCGCGATCAGCTCCGCTACCTCGAACGGCTTTACAATGTAATCGTCCGCGCCAAGCTGGAGCCCGCGCACGCGGTCGCCTAACGTGCCCTTGGCCGTGATGAAGATCACGGGTGTGCCGGTCGGGCGCAGATATTCCAGCAGCTCATAGCCGTCTAAGCCCGGCAGCATGATGTCGAGCAGCACCAAATCATAGGGATTTTGCTCGATCCGATCCGCCGCGGATAGCCCGTCATGCACCATCTCACAGCGATAGCCCGCCCGGCCCAGACTCATTTTGATGAGCTGCGCGATGGGAATCTCATCCTCTACGATCAATATGCGGTTCATCCCATGCCCCTCCCTATATTTAGAAAGCGCTGATTTAATCGGCAGGTCGTCGGCCGCATCAGGAATGCGCGGCCGACATTTCCCCGCGGGAAGATGCGGAGTCAAAGATGCCGCCAGGATGTGCCTGACGATTGATTCAGTGGTTCCTTGATTCCGGCGGTCAAAGCCTCCTGAAACGTTTGCGAAGGCGCTTTGATTGCCGGGGAAATAGCGGCCCCGCACCGGAAACGGGGACGCTTCGCTTTCGATATGATCATGATACCATATAAATGTATCAAAAATGTTTCCGCCGCGAAAAATAATAAACTGGGAAGGGAACAATCTTATTATCCCGCGATATGCTATCATAAAGGCTGCGGCTGCGGGAGAGGGATCCGGCACAGAAAAAGGAACGCGCCCGCGGTCAGTAAGGCGACAGGGAGCGA
>CANRZX010000198.1 GCA_947644575.1 uncultured Clostridia bacterium
AGCTGAAATACGGGCATATGGACATAAAAGCGGCCCGCACCGGACGGCGCGGGCCGCTTGTCAAAGGGGAGCGGACGCGTGTGTCAGGCCTCCTCGAAGGTCTCGCACATGGTTTCTTCGCCGAGGACAGCCATGCGGTTTTTCACCTTGATCCCTTGCGCGGTGCAGCAGCAATGGCCGTTGTTGTGCACGCAGTTTTCTACCTCACAGCAAATGCCGTCCAAAATTTTTTCATCCTGCATATTGATCGCCTCCTGATTTTGATTATAAGGTTATAGTGGGAAAACGCTCTTCCAGACGCGTTTTCTGCGTTTAGTATGTTTTTGGAAAGGCTGTTTTATGCAAGGGAACCGGGGGAATTCTATGGCAATTTTTACGATCGGAGACCTGCATCTTTCCCTCGGCGCGGCAAAGCCGATGGATATTTTTCGCGGATGGGAAAATTACGTGGAGCGCCTGCGCGAAAATTGGCTGGCTGCCGTCGCCCCGGAGGATACGGTCGTGCTGGCGGGGGATACCTCATGGGCGATGCGGTTGGAGGACTGTTCCGCTGATTTCGCGTTTCTCGAGGCCCTTCCGGGGAAAAAGCTCCTTTTGAAGGGCAATCACGATTATTGGTGGACGACAATGGCGAAGATGACGTCTTATCTGTCCGCGAACGGTTTTCAGAGCCTGTCCTTTCTGCACAACAGCTGTGCCTTTGCCGAAGGCGTCGCCCTGTGCGGAACGCGCGGCTGGCTGTTTGACGCGGGCGAGACGCATGACGAAAAGGTGATGCGGCGGGAGTGCGGGCGTCTGCGGGCCTCGCTGTGCGCCGCGGGGGATGCAGAAAAGCTGGCTTTTCTGCATTATCCGCCGGTTTATCCCCAGGCCAACGCGGCCGAAATCGTCGCTATCCTGCAGGAATTCGGCATAAAGCGCTGCTTTTACGGGCATCTGCACGGCGCGTCGATCCCGCGCGCGGTGTGCGGAACGGTGGATGGCATCGACTATCGGCTCATCAGCGCCGACGCGCTGCGTTTTTTTCCATACAAAATTTGATTTTGTATGGAAAAAATATCAAACCTGTGCTATAATGTAAATCTGTAAGTTCAGTATTGGAGGAAACGACATGAATCTCGTTAAAAATGAAAAGCTGGAAAACAATCAACAGGAACTGCATATCGCCATTGACGCCGAGGCGTTCAACGCTGAAATCGTCAAGGCGTTCAAGCGTGAGGCGGGAAAGTACAATATTCCGGGTTTCCGCAAGGGCAAGGCCCCGCGCCACATGATCGAGAAGATGTTCGGCGCCGATGTGTTCCATTATGACGCGATCAACGCGCTGTTCCCCGACGCGTATGAGGCGGCGGTTGCCGAAAGCGGCATTGAGCCTGTGGACCGCCCTGACGTCGAGGTCGTTTCCGCCAGCACCGAGGACGGCGTTGTGCTGAAGGTTGTCGTGACGGTCAAGCCGGAGATGAAGATCGGCGCCTATAAGGGATTAAAGGCCGTCAAAAAGGTCCATACTGTCGAGGATGCCGCCGTTGAGGCGGAGATCGACCGCATGCGCGACCGCAACGCCCGCATCATTACGCGCGAGGGCGCGGCCGAAAACGGCGATATCACGGATATTGATTTTGACGGTAGCGTGGACGGCGTACCCTTCGACGGCGGCAAGGCCGAGCATTTTTCGCTGACGCTGGGCTCCGGCCAGTTCATTCCCGGCTTTGAGGAGCAGGTGGTCGGCCATGCCGCGGGAGAGGAATTCGACGTGAACGTCACCTTCCCGGAGCAGTATCAGGCCGAGGAGCTCGCGGGGAAGGCCGCCGTATTCAAGATCAAGCTGCATGAGGTCAAGACGCGTGAGTTGCCCGAGGCGGATGACGAATTCGCGAAGGATGTTTCCGAATATGACACGCTCGACGAGCTGAAGGCCAGCATCCGCAAGGGGATGGAGGAGCAGAACGAGAAGAACGCCGAGCTGGATGTCGAAAACGATCTGGTCGATCAGATCGTCGGCACGCTGGAGGGCGATATCCCCGCGGTGATGTTCGAGACGCGGATCACCGAAATGGTGCGCGATTTTGAGTACCGCCTGCAGCAGCAGGGCATGCGGCTGGAGGACTATATGAAGTACACCGGCACCGATATGGAGCACTTCCGCGCCAATTTCCGCGAGCAGGCGGAAAAGCAGGTGAAGATCCGCCTTGCGCTTGAGGCGGTAGCGAACGCCGAGGGCCTTGCCGCCAGCGACGAAGATTTTGAGAAAGAGGTTCAACGCATCGCCGAGGCGTATAAGATGGAGGTCGAAAAGGTACGAGGCATCGTTCCCGAGGCCGATGTCAAAAAGGATCTTGCCGTAAACAAGGCTATCGACCTCGTGAAGGAAAGCGCCGAGATCACCGTGGAAAATGTAACGGAAAATAAAAACGAAGAGGCGGACGCGCAAGACAAATAATTTTTCAGAGGTTTGCGACATTTGGCCGATACTCGTAGCTGCTGCGTGTATCGGTCATTTGACGCCCTGAAACGATGGAGGTTTTCTATGAGCTTAGTCCCTTATGTCGTCGAGCAGACCGCGCGGGGAGAACGTTCCTATGACATCTTTTCCCGTCTACTGAACGACCGGATTATCATGCTGAGCGAGGAAGTTAATAGCACCACGGCCAGCCTTGTGATCGCACAGTTGCTGTATCTGGAAGGGCAGGATCCGGAAAAGGACATCAATTTCTATATCAACAGCCCGGGCGGCTCGATCACGGACGGCATGGCGATTTACGATACGATGCGCTATATCAAGTGCGATGTTTCCACGATCTGTGTCGGGATGGCGGCCTCGATGGCCTCGGTTCTTTTAGCGGCTGGCGCGAAGGGCAAGCGTCTCGCGCTGCCCAACAGCGAAATCCTGATTCATCAGCCGCTCATTGGCGGGCGAGTCGGCCTTCAGGGCCAGACGACGGATATCAAAATCCATGCGGACCATCTTGTCCGCACGCGCCGGAAAATGAACGAAATCCTTTCCGCCTGCACCGGCCAGCCGCTGGAGCGGATTGAGCAGGATACCGAACGTGATAATTATATGTCGGCCGAAGAGGCAAAGGAATATGGCCTGATCGACGATGTGATTCAAAAACGATAAGGGTGCTGTATGGCAAACAGAGAGAGCAAAGAAAAAAATCTGATCTGTAATTTCTGTGGGAAATCACAGGATGATGTAGAGCGGATGATTATTGGCCCGGGCGTAAACATCTGTAACGAATGCATTGAGATGTGCTACGCGCTGATTGACGACGCGGGCCATCCTCCTGAGCCGGCGTCCCGCCGGAACCGGCAGCCCGCCGCGCCGCGCGCGGCTTCGCCGGAGATCAATATTCTGACTCCGGCGGAAATCAAGGAAGGGCTGGATCAATATGTGATCGGTCAGGACAACGCGAAGGTTGTGTTGGCGGTTTCCGTGTATAATCATTACAAGCGAATCCTCAGCGCGGAAAAAACGGACGTTGACCTGCAAAAAAGCAATGTTTTGTTGCTTGGCCCTTCCGGCGTCGGAAAAACGCTGTTGGCGCAGACGTTAGCGCGTATGCTGAACGTTCCGTTCGCCATTGCGGATGCGACTACGCTGACAGAAGCGGGCTACGTGGGCGAGGATGTAGAAAATATCCTGCTCAAGCTGATTCAAGCGGCGGATTTTGACATCGAGCGCGCGGAACGGGGTATCATCTATATTGACGAAATCGACAAAATTACGCGCAAGAGCGAGAACCCTTCGATTACGCGCGACGTCGGCGGCGAGGGCGTCCAGCAGGCTCTGCTGAAAATTTTGGAGGGAACCGTCAGCAATGTTCCCCCACAGGGTGGGCGCAAGCATCCGCAGCAGGAATTTATCCAGATCAACACCAAAAACATCTTGTTTATCTGCGGCGGTGCGTTTGACGGATTGGAAAAGCATATCCAGAAGCGCACGGATACCTCGGCGCTCGGCTTCGGCGGAACACTGCGCAAGGATCCGGAAAAAGAGCGCCAGAATCTGTTGCGCTTGGTAGAGCCGCATGATTTGGTGCGCTTTGGGCTGATTCCGGAGTTGGTCGGCCGCATCCCGGTCGTCACGGTACTGGATCCGCTGGATGAGGGTGCGCTTGTCCGTGTGCTGAAGGAACCGAAGAATAGCTTGGTTAAACAATATCAGGCGATGCTGAAGCTGGATAATGTCGAGCTTGAAATCACGGATGCAGCGCTGCACGCCGTTGCCAAAAAAACGATTACATTGAAAAGCGGCGCGCGCGGTCTGCGCAGCGTGATGGAGCAGACGCTCATCGGTATTATGTATGATATTCCGAGCGATCCGACAATCGTCAAGGTGATCGTGGACGAGGAGACGATCAATGGGGAGAAGCCGAAGTTAGAGTATGGCGCGGCGCACCGGCGTTATAAATCGATGAATGCCGGATATGTGAATTAGAGATTCCGACGTCCAAACGGCCGGCGGGAATAAAGGATGGCGAAGCATGGGCAATTTTACCGGTGCTCCGTCGTCTTTTTTGTTGAAATGTTCACAAATCTGGTATATAATAATAGAACTGCAGGAAAAGGAAAAAGAGCATCCGCAATAAATGGCATATTCCGGCGCGGCAAAGCCCGTCGGGACGGCGCCGGGAGCGCTCGTCCGATCTCGGTGTGCGGTAAAATATGCAAGGGGGGAGCAGTATGTCGGAAAAAGTAAAAATAATTTTGGATAAAAGCTCGGACATCCTTCGGCTGCCGGCGATCGCGCTGCGCGGCCTGGTGGTCTTTCCGGGAAATGTGATCCATTTTGAGGTAGGCAGGAAAAAATCCGTCGCCGCGATCGAGTGGGCAATGAACAACAACAACGCCGTTTTTCTGACGGCTCAAAAGGATATGGACGTCGAGGATCCCGGCTTTAAGAATTTGTATCCCTATGGCGTCGTTGCCGAGGTTAAGCAGGTTCTGCGTGTTGCGGACGATCTTGTCAAGGTGTTGGTTGAAGGAAAGTACCGCGCGAAGATGCTGACATTGGATTCGAGCGGGCGTTTTTTGCTTGCGGCTACAAAGGCCGCGCCGCTGCGTGGAGGGAAAGGAACGGATCCCGTCCCTATCGAGGCGTTGGTGCGTAGCGTCAATGAGGCGT
>CANRZX010000199.1 GCA_947644575.1 uncultured Clostridia bacterium
GTCTTCGCGGCGCAGGGCAAAAAGCTGCTGTACAGCGTGTTCGGCGTGCGCCGGGGCAATTTTATTTTGGACAACCTGCGCTATACCGACCGCGTGTTCGGCGGCTTTTTGGGCGGCAAACTTGTGGATTCTCTGATTATCGGCGTGATGTGCTTCGTCGGCATGTCGATCCTGCGTATGCCGTATGCGATGCTCATCAGCGTGGTGGTGGGCGCGACGAATATCATCCCGTTTTTCGGGCCGTTCATCGGCGCGATCCCCAGCACGCTGCTGATTTTGCTGATCGACCCGCTGCAGGCCGTCTATTTTGTGATCTTCATCCTTGCCCTGCAGCAGTTTGACGGCAACATCCTCGGGCCGAAGATTTTGGGCCAGTCCACGGGGCTTTCCAGCTTCTGGGTGATGTTTGCGCTGCTGGTGGGCGGCGGGCTGTTCGGCCTGCTGGGCATGATGGTGGGCGTGCCGCTGTTCGCGGTGCTGTACAGCCTTATCTCCGGCGCGATCTGCCGCTCGCTGCGCCGCCGAAAGCTGCCGGAGGATACCTTGGAGTATTACGCGCTCGACCATATTGACGAGGAGACGCGCGCTGTCGTCCCCTTTGGCGCGGAGGCGCGCGCGCCCGAAGCCGAAGCGCCGGACAACACGCCGGACGGCGCCGGGGCGTGACGCCGCCGGGCGAAGCGGAAAGCCGCCGGAAACTGTTCCCTCCCCCTCGTGCGATGGGCTGATTTTCGCTTTCGGCACGAGCGGGTTTCCCTTTATGAGGAACGCTCCGAGAGCCTATTCAATCTCTCGGGGTGTACCAAATAAGCGGGAACTTTTGCGCCCAACAAGGAAGCCTTGGAATCCTTAGCGGATTCCAAGGCCTTTTTAACGCGGCGGGACACCAAAAACCTCGCTCAGGCAGGGCGTTATAACCTGACTACAGGCTCGGCCGTATGGGCGATATACGTCAGATGGTCGCCGAGGCGCTCCAAATTCGACACCAAATTGATGAATACGCCGCTGCTCTCGGGCCGGCACGCGCCCGTGTTCAGACGCTCGATGTGGCCGTCGATCAGCCGCTTGCGGTACGCGTCGATCTCGTCCTCGACGCCGTCGATGGCCGCCATCCGGCCGGGCGTTTTTTCCAGCAGCTGCCGCTTTGTCATTCCGTACAGCTCCTCCACCTTGTCTACCATCGCGTCAAGCTCCGCACATACGCCGTCGGAAAAAGCCAAATCCTGAGCGATGGTCCGCTCGGCGTATTTGGTGAAGTTGTCCGCGATCTCGGCGATCCTCATGACGTCGCCCACATTGCTGTGCAGGCTCGAGATGGCGCGCTCGTCCGAAAGCTTGCTCTGCGCAGACAGGCGGATCAGGTAATTTACGATCGGCTGGCTGGCGGCGTTCGCCTGCTCGATCTGCTCCCGCGCGTGGGAGATCAGCTGTGTGTCCCGTTCGCGGAATGCCCGGTACGCGGTGCGGAACGCATCCATCGCGGCATCGGACAGGCGCGTGAGCTCCTTTTCAAGCTGCGAAATCGCCAGTGAGGCCGAAGCCAGCATGCGCTCGTCCAAGTGCGTGACGGCGGCGGCGCTCTTTTTCTCGCGGATCATGTGCTCGGACACGCTCACGAACCAATCGCAGAGCGGCAAAAACAGCACGGTGCAGGCCACGTTGAAAAACGTGTGGAACATGGCGATCTGCGTGGCCGCGCTGGAAAACCAGACGCGGAAGGTGGCGTCCATAAAGCCCGGCCAGCAGCTCAGCGGAATAAAAAAGACCGCCGCGCCCAGTGTGTTGAACATCAGGTGAATCAGACCGGCCCGGCGGGCGTTCGCGCCCGCCGTCAGTGACGAGGCCAGCGCCGTCGCGCAGGATCCGATGTTGGTGCCTAAGATAATGAATAAAATTTCGTTGCCGCCTGTTCCGACCGTCAGCCCGGCCACCGACATGGCGATCAGCACCGACGTCACCGCCGAGCTGGACTGCACCAGCGCCGTCAGCAGAATCCCGGCCAAAAACAGCAGGAACGGGTTCGTCACGTGTTCAAAAATGCTTTGAATCGCGTCCCGGTTTCCCTGCATCGCGTCCGACATCAGCGCGAGGCCGATGAAAACAAGGCCGAGGCCGACGAGGATCAGGCCCGATTTTTTGCCGTTGTCGCCCTTGCAGACCATCTGCATCATCATGCCGATGAATACGAAAAGCTGCAGAAGGGTCGTAATGGGGAACGCACTGAGCGCGGCCACCTGCGCAGTGACGGTCGTGCCGATATTGGCGCCCATAATCATGGCCGCCGCCTGCCGCAGGTTCATGATCCCCACGTTGACAAAGCCAACGATCAGCACTGTCGTCACGCCGGAGCTTTGGATGAGCGCCGTCGTGGCCGCGCCAACCCCCACATTGACCAGCCGCCGGTCGGCGGTCTTGCCGAACAGCTTTTTGATCCGCCCCGTGGCAAGCTGCTCGATGCTTGTGGTGAGCAGGTGTACCCCCGTCAGGAACACACCCGTTCCGGCCAGCAGCCGCACCGCGAACATCACCATATCAAAAGCCGCCATTCTTTTCCTCCTTTTACCATCACGCCGCGAGACCGTCCCGTGTAAAGCCATATCCCTTTCGCCCCCGGACAGCCCCGCGCTTGCTTCAAGGGAGCACCAATTCAGTGTTTTCTTTCGTGGAGTGGTTCCGCGGGGAAACGATGAAAAATTAAAAAAGCGAGGCTTCGCTATTGCAAAGCAACAGCAAAGTCTCGCCATTTCATCGTCCGGCCGGACGTCCTCCCGCGCGGTGCTCATGGCGGGACGGGCGTCGTACTGACGGCGCGGCAAACACAGGATCCCTGTGCAGACTACTCCCTTTACAAGCTCAGTATACCCGATTTAACCGACGGTGTCAACCCGCATTTCCGCCTGAAAAGCGCCTGTTTCCATCCCAAAAGCACGCGCCTTCGCGGCTAACGCGCGCGAGCGTATCCCCGCGCCGCTTATCTGGTTTCCCCATTGGCCTCGGCCAACGCGGAGCACTCGGACTGCCGCAGCGCCGCGTGCTCCCCGCCGCCGAACAGGTGCTCGTAGCGGTACAGCGCATAGCCGTCCGCGCCGCGCGCGGCCAGGGCGCGCGCCATATCCGCCAGGTTGTGGCCGCTCTCCCACTCGCCGCTCTCGGCCCACGAGCCGTCGCCGTCGCCGACGCGGTACGCGCCGAGGCCGAACGCGAGCGACACCGAGGCGTCGCGCGGCATCGCGAGCCATTCGTCGACGATATTGCCGAAGGCGTAGCGCTGCGAGCCGTTTTTCAGCGTATAATCAAAGCCCCAGTACACCTGCGGCATGATGTAATCCACATAGCCCGGCGTGGAAAGCCACAGGCCGATGTCGGAATATTGCTGCGTGTAGTTGTTGTCGTTGTTGCCCTGCGGGCTGATGCCGAACACGACCGAGGGCTTTTCCTCTTTGATGGCCGCGTACACCCGCCGCACCAGCGCGTTGACGTTGCCGCGCCGCCACTCGGCCAGCTCCTGCCCCGCGCCGGATTGGGCGTACTGCTCGGCGTCGAACGACGCGTCCGTCGAGGGATAAAAGTAATCGTCAAACTGGACGCCGTCCACGGCGTAATTGCGCACGACCTCCCGCACGCCCTCTACCACCATGTTCTGCACCTCGGGCAGGGCCGGGTTGTAAAACAGGCCGGTGTCCGCCTCGCGCACCCAATCGGGGTGAAGCGCGGCGGGGTTGTCCGCCGCGAGCGCGTCGACCAGCGGGCTCTCGTTCAGCCGCACGCGGTACGGGTTGAACCACGCCTCAAAAACAAGGCCGCGCGTGTGCGCCTGCTCGATGAAGATCGCCAGCGGGTCGTAGCCGGGCGATTGCCCCTGCGTGCCGGTGATCACATGGCTCCACGGATAGACCGCGCTGGGATAGATCGCGTCGCTGAATGGGCGCACCTGAACGATCACGGTGTTCAGCCCCAACGAGATGCAGTTGTCCAGCACGGTGCATACCGTCTGCGTGAACGCCTCGGCGCTGGATGTGTCGAACATCGGCCACTCCAAATAGCTGATCCACATCGCGCGGTAGCGCAGGGGAGAGCCGACAGCGTCCGGCTCCGTCCGGGCATCGTCCGGACGCATGCCCTCAGGCAGATGGGTAAAATCCTGCGGGGCGTCCAGCTGAGAGCGCTCCTCCGAAAGGCCGCCGCCCGGCGTGCCGGTACAGGCGGCCAGCAGGCACAGGCACAGCGCCCCGGCCACAAGCTTTACAACTGGCTTCATTTGCGATTCCCTTCTTTTCAATAATCACTTACTCTCAACCGGCGGGCCGGATTGGCTCCAGCCCTCCGTCTGCGTAATCACGGACAGGCCCACTGACATTGTACGCGGCGGGCATGGCGCATATGATCCCGTCACACGCCGTCCGCCGGCGTGTCCTCGTGGTACAGCAGCCACGCCAGCAGGCCCTGCGCGGCCGCCACCGCGCAGATGATACAGGCCGCCAGCATCTGCGGAACCGGCAGAAAGCTGCCCACCAGCAGCACTAACCCGCACACCAGCACTAAGAACGCGGCCCTGTGCAGGCCGCTCTCCGGCGCGGACGCCCTGAAATACGGCCACGCGAACGCGGGCCACGCCGCCGCCGCGCAGATCGCGCCCAGCGCACCCGGCATCATGCCGAGGATCGTCAGCAGCGCGCCCGCGAGGCACAGGCTGCGCGCGTGCGCGTCCTCGCGCAGCGACATGGCCACCAGCAGCATCATCGCGCCCGAGCCGATGGTGGCAAGGCTGAACAGCAGCGCCATGCGCATGCTGAACATCAGCAGCACGCCGCCCAAAAGGTTCAGCGCCGCCGAGACGACGCCCACCCCGTAAAAGGTTTTCCGCGTCATGTTCATCTTTTATCCTCCCCTCGATTTTCGGCATCGTCGCCTGCGGCGTTTTTGCGTCGATTCGGGCGTCGGCACGCACGCGCCGCAGCGCGGCGTTTCCGGCGCGATTATCAGCCGTATTATATTATTGTACCACAATCCGCGCCTTTTTTCAAACTGGATGTTTCCGCAAAAAAAAAACGCCCCTGCGTATCAGGCCGAGGCGGAAT
>CANRZX010000200.1 GCA_947644575.1 uncultured Clostridia bacterium
GTCGACAGACGGCACGCTGGAAAAGCTGCGGGCATGGGCGGATCGGGACGCGCGCGTTCGGATCTTGCGCCGGGACGACGGAGGCCTCGGCGGCGCGCGCAATGTGGGCTTGGATCACGCGTGCGGGCGGTATATCGCCTTTGTGGACAGCGACGACTGGATTGATAAGAATATGTTCGAGCTGCTGTATCGCATGATGCTTGAGCATCACGCGCAGATTGCGGAGTGCAGCTATCGAAGCTTTTTCCCCGAATCGGTTCAAGAGGAAACGCCGTGCACGGGAGCCTGTATTGAGAGCGATGCCGCACAGGCAATCAGTGGAATGATGGATTGGAAAAACTTCAAGGCAGTTGTATGGAACAAGCTGTACGCGCGTGAGGTGATTGGGGATATTCGTTTTCCTGAAAATCGTTTGTGTGAGGACGAGTATACAACCTATAAATTCTTTTGCAACGCAAAACGATTGGTCTATTTGGATGTATCCAAATACAACTATGATCGGACGCGGGAGGACAGCCTGACAAACAAAAAATTCAATGAAAATAACTTGGATGGATGCTTTGCGTTGCGAGAGCGTATCGACTATTTGTGCGAGCATGGCTTAGAAGAGCTGGAGGAAAAAGCAATCAACCTGTATGCGTGGGTTGTATTGGACAGGCTGTATCTTGCGTATAAAAACAATACCGATGGAGCTAAGGTAAGGCAAACGGTAAAGATGATTCAAGACGATATAGATTATTTCAAAAAACGGCCGATCTACCCAAGCTATTTAGAGGATATGATTTGTATCTCGGAAAAAGGTCTGCACGGCTATGGAGCGAAAAGAGAAGCACGCGAGGAGAGAGAAAAGCATGCCTAAGGTCAGCGTAATTGTCCCTTTTTACAATCGCGAAAAATACATGGGATGGTGCATCAGCTCCATCCTGAATCAGTCTTTTTCCGACTTTGAATTATTATTGGTCAATGACGGAAGTACGGACGGCTCGAGGGAAATTGCGGAGAATTATTGCAAGCTTGACGGCCGAATTCAACTAATCAATACGGAAAATCATGGCGTAAGCGCCGCGCGCAATATCGGGATCGACCATGCGCAGGGAGAATATATCCAGTTCATAGACAGCGATGACTGGATTCCGCCGTTCTTTTTAGAAAGACTGGTGAATCCTATGGAGGCGTACAGGGCGGATATTGTCTTTTGCGGCATTGAAATGATTCAAAAACGGGAACGCTCCATACAGAAAACGGAGAGCCTCTCTTTCGCCTCTCTCGGCAGAGAATGCGTGTGGGATCATAAAAAATTTTGGGACAGCTTATCCGAACTATATTGGAATACGAGCCTGATGGAGGGCCCGTGCAACCGTATGTACAGAAGCAGGCTTATCAAGAAAAACTTTTTGAAGTTTCCCGAAGACATGATTTACGGAGAGGACAATTTCTTCAATCTTTACTGTTATAATTTTGCGGAATGTGTGGCCTTTGTGTCGGATCTGTCATATTACTATATTCACCATGAGGACGACGCATTGACGCAGGGATATCCCCAAAATTTCTTTCAGAATCAAATGTGGCAGTTAGAGCTTATGAGAACTCTGATGGAAAAGAACGGAGTTTTTTTCGGAGAAAGCAAAGGCGTTTGGGGAAGCTACTGCGCCTCTCATATTATAAAGGTGTTGGCGTCGTTAAAGGACGCCGCCGCTGAGCTTTCTGAATACGAGCTGAAAAAGGAGATTTTCCGCATTGTTCAAAACTCCCATGTTCGTGAGGCGTTCACTCTTGCGGGGTGGATTCCCGCTCTTTTGGGAAACGACATTCGAGGAAATATTGAAAAATGTGATATTGGTGCAATCTGCGAATTATATATGCAGGCGGCCGCCCCCGAGCCGGACCTGCCTGAACCGGAGAGGCCGAAGGAACCGGAGCGTCCTTCGGAGAATCACCCTTGTGGAATGAATATTTTCTTCGTAAAAATCATGCGCGGTCTGCAAAAGTTTCCCTCGGAATTTATAAAGAAATGGGCGCGGATTGTGGAACTGAATCTCTCCACCGTTGGAATAAAGACAACCGGAAAACGTATTTTACATAAAATTTTTCATGGATGAAAAGCCTCCCATGAAAGATAATACAAGGACCGTGTTTTGGAGGGAGAGGAAAAACAGTGGGGCCGATTAAAAAATTAAAGAGTGCGCTGCAATCAGTTGATGAACAGCTGAGAAATATGCGCGAGAGTTTTTCCCGGCAGACAAGCTGTTTTGAGCAGCGAATTATAGAATTAGAGCGGCAGGCCAAGGCACAGGCGGAGGTGCAGGAGCAAAATCAAAAGCGAGCGCAGCAGCAAATTACTGCGCTGCGGCAGGGTATGCAGGCGCTTGAAAAGCGCGCGGATGAGGCGCGGGGCGAATTGACCGAGTTGTGGCGGTGCACGCAGGCGCTTGAAAAACGCGCGGACGAGGCGCGGGGCGAATTGACCGAACTGTGGCGGTGCACACAGGCGCTTGAAAAACGCGCAGACGAGGCGCGGGAGGAATTGACCGAACTGTGGCAGTGCACGCAGGCGCTTGAAAAACGCGCAGACGAGGCGCGGGGAGAATTGACCGAGCTGTGGCAATGCACGCAGGCGCTTGAAAAACGCGCAGACGAGGCGCGGGAAGAATTGACCGAGCTGTGGCAATGCACGCAGGCATTAGAGAGACGTACTGAGACTATACAGTCTCAAGAGAACCAGCTTACACAATATCTTGAAAGATTGCGGCATGAGGCTGAACAATTCAATCAGGAATTTTCTTCGCATAAACAGTTACAATGGCATATGCAGTTCTACTATGATAATCTCTGGGCACAAGCAGAATATGATCGTGTTGAAGCGATTCGTCCGGGCAATCAAGAAAGACTGCGCGCAATAAAAAATAAATATAAAGGAAAACGATGCTTTATTATCGGAAACGGACCGAGTCTACGGGCCAGTGATTTAGATAAGCTAAAGAATGAGTATACATTTGCATGTAATCGAATCGACTTGATTTTTTCAGAAACAAATTGGAGACCTAATTTTTATTGTATTTCTGACCCATCCTATTTTGACATTGCGAAAGAGCGTTGTTCTCACTTTGATGAAATCCACACCTTCCTTGCGTCAGATTACTTACGGGAATCCGCACGCTACAGTACAAATGTAACATTCTATCCTTTTAATAGAATGTATCGCAAAATTCCAGAATTCAGCATGGATGTTTCTCAGATTGTTTATGAGGGTGGGACGGTAACCTATGTAGAGATTCAATTAGCGGTGTATATGGGATTCTCCGAAATATATCTTTTAGGTGTAGATAATACCATAAATACAAAAAAGTTAGCTGATGGACGTATTGGTGTAGATCATACGGGACAGCATTTTTATAGCGGGACCGATAACAGGGAAATTGAAAATGCGGAAAATGCATGGTTTGATTTATCAAACCGCGAAAGATGCGGATTGTACGATTGGAACGATACATATGCTACTGCAAAATGGCATACGGAACAAATCGGAGTCAAAATTTTCAACGCCACGCGCGGCGGCGCGCTGGAAGTCTTTCCGCGCGTGGACTTTGACAAGTGTTTTGGGTAATAATAGATGAATACCGTGTTCAAATTGTACAGTTATTTGTGAAAGACAGCAACAGAGAGGTAACAGCGCTATGAGTATTACAGCCGTCATTCCCGTTCGTGAAGGAAGCAGGAGACTGAAAAATAAAAATATAGCACCGTTTGCAGGCACAAATCTTTTAATAAATAAAATCAATCAATTAAAGTGTGTAAATGAAATTGATCAAATTGTGGTTTCCTCTGATTCCGATTTGATGCTTGAAATGGCAAAATCTCAAAATGTTTATATACACAAACGAGCTTTGGAATTCTGTGATGAAAAGACCAAAACCTTTGGCGAGGTTGTTGCACATATTTGCGAAAATGTTATGGGAGACCATATTTTATGGGCGACCTGCACAGCGCCACTTGTTTTCCCGAAACACTATAGAACGGCGATTCATGATTACTATAAGGCTCTTGAAAATGGCTACGATTCCCTTGTCTCAATGGAAATGTTCAGAAGATATTTATGGGATGATAATGGCCCTGTGAATTATGAACTTGGAATCAAACATGTGCCGTCTCAAGAGCTTGCGCCGCTTTATTTTTGCACGGATGGCATATTGCTCGCACCAAGACAGAAAATGATTGAATGGAAATATTTTCATGGTACAAATCCATACCGGTTCATATTAGATAAGAGAACAAGTATAGACATTGACGACGGCTTGGATTTGGCCTGTGCTCGTGCATGGGTCGATATGGATGAATCAGTTTCACAAATAGATCCATATTGCATAAATTGAATTCACTGAATTTATATATAATAAGTATTATACATGAAGCGTATTTTGAACGTACAGGTTTTGATGAGAAACAATGGGAATTTCGGTTTTATACGTCAAATGTATGGTAATTGGAGGAAGATGGTAATGCCTTCAAAAAACGACAAAAAATATAAGGCGTGGATGTTTTCAACAGTTATTTTGATTGTTGTTATACTTGCCTTTTTTGCGGGATGTACAATTTATATAGATCCCTTTTTTCATTATCATGCTCCCTTGACAAAATATGAATATCCGTTGAACAACGCGCTGCATTTTTCGGATGGAATAAATGAAAGATATCAAAACGATGGTATTGTTAAACATTTTGAATATGATAGTATTATTACAGGAAGTTCCATGACGGAAAACTTTTCCGCTTCAGAGGCTGACCAGATTTTCAATGCTCATTTTATAAAAGTTCCTTTTTCAGGCGGGTATTTCAAAGAAGTAGACAATATTATTCAACGGGCTTTTGAATCGAACAATAATATTAAATATGTGGTTCGCTGTCTTGACTATAGTTCTCTTGTTTTACAAAAAGACACTTCTCGGGATATTAATTATCCCGAGTATCTTTATAATAAATCAATAATGGATGATGTTAATTATTTGCTCAATAGAGAAGTGCTTTTTGGAT
>CANRZX010000201.1 GCA_947644575.1 uncultured Clostridia bacterium
GCCTCGCGCGGCGTATGCCGGCCCGGCGGTCAGATATACGTATCGATATGGCCTTCCTGAAGCGCCGGCGCCGGTACGGTCTGCGCCAGATCCTCGATCAGGCCCAGCGCCTGCTGCTCCATGCTCTCCATCGATTTCTTCAGCAGAGCCGTATTGCAGGCGGTTTCAAGCTGCATCGCGCTCATCGTCATCGAGGCGGAGGCGATCCCATTGATTGCGCCCATTGTCAACCCTCCCTTGCGATAAGATATCTATGAAGCCATTATAACCCGGCTTGCGCCCGAATGCAAGCAGAAATCACGCGGGGGGGAAAGGGCGGCGCTGCGCCTCCAGCTCCATGCTGTGGGCCACGGCCAGCCGCCCGCCCGGTTTTACCCACCGGAGTATACCGCAAAGCGGCTGTTCTGTAAAGCGGCGAAGAGCCGAATCCGCGCTATTGAGAAATCGCGGCGGATATGCTACAATATAGTCAGCACACTTGAAAACAAGGTACTTGTTTTCAAGTGGCGCGTTTTGCGCGCCGCACGCACAGCGTGCGTGCTGACTACTGAATCGACACAAAATCGCCGCAGGCGATTTTTTTCGCGGCAACCCATGCCGCATCTCGAAAAGTATCTCTTTTCGAGTGTGTCGATTATAAAGCGTATTGTGAACAGCCTTTCGGGAAAACGCGGACAGAAAAGGCAGAAGCGAGAATAAGGGGATAGAAAAAATGAAATTAGGTATCGTGGGATTACCGAACGTGGGGAAAAGCACGCTCTTCAACGCCATCACCAGCACAAAGAACGCGGCGGCCGCCAATTACCCGTTCTGCACCATTGACCCGAATACCGGTATCGTGCCCGTGCCGGACGCGCGCCTTGACAAGCTGGCCGAAATCTGGGACACCAATAAGAAAACCCCGGCCATCGTGGAGTTTGTCGACATCGCCGGGCTGGTCAAGGGCGCGTCCAACGGCGAGGGGCTGGGCAACAAGTTCCTCGGGAACATCCGCGAATGCGATGCGATCGTCCATGTGGTGCGCTGCTTTGACGGCACGGACGTCGTCCATGTCGACGGCAGCGTCGACCCGCTGCGCGACATCGAAACCATTGATACCGAATTGATCCTGAGCGATTTGGAGGTCGTCGCCAACCGGGCGGCGCGTCTTGCGAAGGCGGGCAAGACGGGCGACAAAAAGGCACAGGCCGCCGCCGCGTGGCTGAGCGAGCTGGAAAAGCACCTCGGCGCGGGCAAAAACGCGCGCTCCTTCCCGTTTGACGAGGGCGACGAGGACCAGGCGCTGCAGCTGCGCGAGATGGGCCTGCTCACCGCGAAGCCCGTCATTTACGCCGCGAACATGAGCGAGGACGATCTGATGAGCGGCATGGACGCAAATCCGCACTACCAGGCGGTGCGGGAGAAAGCGCGCGCCGAGGGTGCGCAGTGTATCCCCATCTGCGCCAAAACCGAGGAGGACATCGCTGATTACACGCCCGAGGAAAAGCGCGCGTTCCTCGCCGAAATGGGTATCACAGCCACTGGCCTCGACAACCTGATCGCCGCGAGCTACGCGCTGCTGGGCCTGATCAGCTTTTTGACGGACGGCAAAAAGGAGTGCCGCGCGTGGACGATCCGAAAGGGGACCAAGGCCCCGCAGGCCGCCGGGAAAATCCACTCCGATTTCGAGCGCGGCTTCATCCGGGCCAGCGTGGTAAAATACGACGACCTCGCCGCGTGCGATTTCAGCATGGCGAATGTGAAGGCCAAGGGCCTGCAGCGCACCGAGGGCAAGGAGTATGTCGTTCAGGATGGTGACATCATCGAGTTTTTGTTCAATGTATAATCGACACGCTGAAAAAGAGGTGCTTTTCGAGGCGCGGCATGGGTTGCCGCGCAAAAAATCGCCTGCGGCCATTTCCTGTCGATTCAGTAGCCAGCACGCACGCTCCGCGTGCGGCGCGTAAAGCGCGCCACTTGAAAACAAGAACCTTGTTTTTAAGTGTGTTGATTATATAACAAATTGTATAAAAGATATGAATATTCCGGAAAGGATGGGAGTCATGGAGGAAAAAACGATCGGCCTGATGGGCGCGATGTCCGAGGAGGTCGCGCGGCTGTACGCGCGCATGACGGACCGGAGCGAGGAGAGCCTTGGCGGCGTCACCTTCTACAGCGGCGTTTTGGCCGGGCGACGTGTGATTTTGTGCTGCGCAGGGATCGGCAAGGTGAACGCCGCGTGCGCGGCGCAGCTGCTGATCCTGAAATTCGGCGCGAAGGCGCTGATCTTTTCGGGCATCGCGGGCAATATGACGAGCAAGATCGGCGTGGGCGACGTCGTGATCGGCGAGACGCTTTTGTATCATGACGCTGAGCGCCGCATGATCGCGGATACCTTTCCGAATCTTCAGGAGTTTCACGGCGACCCCGCAATGATCGCGGCGGCCGAGGCCGCGTGCGCCGCCGAGGGCGTGCGGTATCTTGTGGGCAGGATCGCCACGGGCGATAATTTTGTCGGCGACAGCGCCACCAAAAACGCCATCGCGGCCAAATGCGCGCCCGACTGTGTGGAGATGGAGGGCGCGGCCGTGGCGCACGTGGCCGCGAAGTATGAGACGCCCTGCGTCGTGCTGCGCGCGATGAGCGACGACGCCGACGAGAACGCCTATGAAACGCTGGTCGTCAAGGACTTTGACATTACGGAATACTGCGATACGGCCGCGCGCATCTGCGAGGAGCTGATCCGGCGGCTGTAACGGGTTTCTCATAAGGGCGTGGCTATACCGCGCGGTTTGCAGGGATGGGAAATTGCTTCTATGGGTATTTCCACCTCATCCGACAATACAGAACTGGGCGATAGGGATATTCCACCTCATCCGGCGTCGTCACGGGCTTGCGCTTTGTTCAAACTGCCCTTACAGGCAGTTCTCACACCGCTCCGCCGTTCCTCCTTTTCCCCACAAAAGACCGCTTCGCGGTTCTTTTGCGGGGGCCTCTTATTTACGCTCGGTCACCTTCCCCTCGAGGGAGAGCAGTAGACCGCAGCCGTTCATGATACGTGCTTCGCACTCTCATTCACGGGCATCCCTTGCAGGCCCTGCATATTCCCGCGGGGTCCGCCGAAGTCCGTTCTGATTGACTTCGGCGAGGGCATCGTTACCCAAATCGAAGATTTGGACGGTGCCGCAAGGTGGTATTTGCAAAGCAAATGACGGATAAGGTGGAATACCGATTTTGCGCTCTATCGGATGCGAGTTTTGTTTTCGCCTCGTGATTGGGACGCGCCCAGTTTCAGGTGCGCTGGCTATATTTCCCTGTAGAAAACCGGGCGCGTTTCTCGTATCATGAAAAGAGACAGAACGCGGCCGCCTGCGGGCTTGCCCGCCGGCGGCTGTTTTTTGGGCAAAATGCTTTTTTACAAGGAGACGGTTCCCATGCGGTGGAGAGAGGAAAACCGGGCGCTGTTCGCCGCCTGCTTAGACGGGCTGGAGGACGACCCCACGGTGTGCGCGATGCAGGAGATTCCGCAGCATGTCAAGGGCGTGAGCTGCTACGATCACAGCCTGTTTGTGGCGTATGTGGGCTTTACGCTGTGCCGCGCCTGCGGGCTGGATTACCGCGCTGCCGCTCGCGCGGGGCTGCTGCACGATTTGTATTTGCAGCACTGGGAGCAGACGGACGTCGGGCGGCTGCGCCGCCTGACGTTGCACCCGCGCCTCGCGCTGCAGAACGCGCGCGCGTTCGGCCTTTCGCCGATGGAAGAGGACATCATCGGCAAGCATATGTGGCCGCTGACGGTCACGCCGCCCCGGTACCGGGAGGCGTATCTCGTTAGCTTAGCCGACAAGCTGTGCGCGCTGGCGGAGATGGCGCGCCTGTACGGCCCCTTGGACGTGCGGCGCAATCTTGGCGGCTGCGCCGCCGCGCTGCGGCGCGGGACGGTGCTGTAATTTCACACAGTTTAGAACCTGTATTCACAGGCGTTGAACGCCGCCTGTGAATACAGGTTTTTTCTTAAAATATATCACGATTTTTCAGTACGTTTTGCGTAGAGGCGGGGCTTACCCCGCCCGGAAAGGCCGCAGCTACTCTCGCGGGGAAGCATCGGCGGCGCGTTCCAATCACGGCCGATACACACTCCGATTTATTCAGCACTTACTTGAGGGGAAGGTGGCATTTGCGAAGCAAATGGCGGATGAGTTGGAAAATCAACAGAAGATGCTTATATCATACCCTGAAATAATCCACGCCGCCCTCGAACAGCTTTTGATCCTTATTGCCGTCGACATTTTTGTAGAGGTCGCGGCCGCTGCGCTCGGAGTGGCCCATCTTGCCGAGGATGCGGCCGTCCGGGCTGGTGATGCCCTCGACGGCCAGCGCACTGCCGTTGGGGTTATAGCGCACGTCCATCGTGGGCGCGCCGGAGAGGTCGACATACTGCGTCGCGACCTGGCCGTTTTTCACAAGGCGGTCGAGCGTCTCCCCGTCCGCAACGAAGCGGCCCTCCCCGTGGCTGACGGCGACGGTGTGCACGTCGCCCGGCTCGGAATACTGCAGCCAGGGGGAAAGGTTCGACGCCACGCGCGTGCGCACGAGCATGCTCTGGTGGCGGCCGATCGTGTTGAACGTCAGCGTCGGGCAGTCGGCGTCCGTCTCGACAATGTCGCCGAACGGCACAAGGCCCAGCTTGATGAGCGCCTGAAAGCCGTTGCAGACGCCGAGCATCAGGCCGTCCCGCCGCTGCAAAAGCGCGCGCACGGCCTCGGTGATGGCCGGGCTGCGGAAAAACGCCGTGATGAATTTGGCGCTGCCCTCCGGCTCGTCGCCGCCGGAAAAGCCGCCCGGCAGAAAGATCATCTGGCTCTCGCCGATCAGGCGGCGCGCCGTCTCGACGCTCTCGGCCACGTGCGCGGGCGAGAGGTTGTTG
>CANRZX010000202.1 GCA_947644575.1 uncultured Clostridia bacterium
TTCATCGAGCGCACGCCCGCCTCCGCCAGCCACGGCGCGCGCCCGCGGAACAGCGCCATCCACTGCCCGGCCGCGTCCAGCGCCGCGTCCGCCGTCCGCGCCTGTTCCTCCGGCTCCGGCGGGCCGTCCGCGAACGTCCCCTTGAAGATCCTCCAGATCTCCCTCCATCTCTCGCCCAAATCCTTCTCCTTCCCCGTTTCGCAATTAAATCCGGCGCTTTGGCCTCTACTGCCCGCGCCGCCGCCACACCGGGTACAGCGCGTACCGCGCCGCGTCGATGTGGTGGTTGTCGCGGTCCGGCAGGCATTCCGTCAGCTCGCCGTCCCGGCCCCGCAGATACTCGTACGCGGTAAACTCCCGCGCCGTGTCCGGGCACCGCGCCGGGTCGATGACAATCGCCGCCAGCCCCGCCAGCCATTTGACGGAGTACGCCACGCTGCCCGGCCCCTTCCCGGCCGCGCGGCACAGGATGCCGTGCCCGCGCCAGTCGGCGATGCTCTTCGGCTCGGCCGCGTCGGCCCACACGGTCTCTCGCATGCCCGCGCCCTTCGCGCGCGCCAGCGCCGCCGTCTCCGCGTTGTTTTTGCGGTAGGCCGTCACCTCGTCGAAGATCGTCAGCACGCGCCGCGCCGCGTCGTAGTACGCGCAGACAAACGCCAGCGGATCGGGGAAAAAGCCCCAGTCGACGCCTCGGTAGACCTGTCCGCAGGCGGCGATGTCCGCGTCCGTCACCGCGGCCAGCCGCACATTCGGGAACACCTGCGCCCCGAGCCCCGTGGCGATGCCCAGGTACTCGCGCCGGTACGCCGTCTCGTCCAGCGCCCGCAGCGCCTCGGCCTCGGCGAAAAACTGCTCCCCCAGCCACGCGGGCGGCACGCTCCGGTAATCGCTGTGGTGGAGCAGCCGGTCGGGCCGGACGTCCAGCAGGTCGCGGTTCGCCCAGTGCGCGGGCATTGCGGGCGGGTTGTTCGTCTCGAAATTCCAGAACACATCCCCGCCGCGCATCGTCGACTGCAAAATGCTCCGCAGCTCCGCGCGCCCGTCAAACTGATCCTTCTCCTCGAAATGCGTCACGCCGATATACCCGAACGGCATTTTCAGCGATTTCAGCTTCGCCCGGTCGTCCGCGCCTCGGAACAGGACGCGCTGCCCCGTCCGCCGGTGCACCAGCTCCGGCGGCGCGTGCCGCTGCTCCCACTCCGCGTCCATCCCCAGCAGCCCCGCCGCCCACACATACTGCGCGAACACGCTGTCGCGCAGCGTGGCCGCCACCTTGCGCAACACCAGCGCGTGGCACAGCGGGTTGCGCTTGAGCAGCAGCAGCACCTCGATGGCCGCGAAGCTGGATTTGCAGCTCCCGCGCCCGCCCGTCAGCACATAGTGCGTGTGGCTGTGTGCCATTACGTCGCGGTGTACGCCGTGGAACGCGGGCGCGACGCACCGGCTCAGCAGCGCGGCCTCGGTCACCGCCGTCTCAGTCACCGCCGCGCGCCGCCGCCAGCGCCGCCATCTCGTCCGCCGTCAGGATCGGCGCGGGCGGGATGTTGTCGATGATCGCTGCGCCGCCGCTTCTCCCCTCGGCCCACAGCTCGGGCCGCCGCGCCTTCAGCCACAGGCTGATCGCCGCCAGGTCCGGCGGCATATGCTTTTTGATGTCGATGGTTTCGAGCGTCTCGTACTCCCGCACCTTTTTGCCGCTCTCGGCGTACTCCACCGCCTTGCATTTGCTGCTGTCCTGCTCGGTGTAGGCGTATCCCTTCGCCTTTTTCAGCAGCGCGCGCTCCACCGCGTCGTCCGCGCGCCGCCTGTCCTCCTCATGTGTCTGCGTTCGCGTCACCTCCCTTCCGGCATGGTTCCGGCCCGCACCGGATTTTCCCGCCCGCGCTGGGGCTCCCCGTGCCGTACCGGATTTTTTCGCACCATTCCCTCACAGTCTTTTCCCATCGCCCCCTTTTTGGGAAGGCCGGGCCGTCCGGCGCGCCATAGCGCTGTCCGTCCCGCCCGCCCTGATAATAAGTCCGCTTTATCGGAGTTTTCCCGGCGTAAGCTATCTCTGTCTTAATCATCGGGCGAACGCCGCCCCCGCGTTGACAGGCTTTCGCCGGGATTGCTCAGCGCAAGCGGAAAAGCTATTTTCGTTGCGCTGTGCAACTTCGATAGTGTTATCATACACCCATTTTTTGGATTTGTCAATAGCATTGCGCAATTTTTTTGAAAAAATATTGCATTGCGCAACGGACCGTGTTATACTGTCGTTAGGAAACCTCTTGCCGCCCCATTCATCGCCTGCCCGCCCGCCGCTGCTCCTTTTCAAAAAAGCGGACGCCGAACCGCCCGGCGGACGCAGCCCTTGGGCCCGTCCGCCAAAGGAAGCACGGAACAAAGGGCAGGCCATTTCGGAAGAAGGAGAACACCATGCATGAACAGGACAGCACCGGCGCGCGCATCCGCCGCCTCCGGGAAGAACAGGGCATGACGCTCCAGCAGGTCGCGCAGAAGGTCGGCGTCGACAAATCGACCGTCCTGCGTTACGAGAACGACACCATCGCCACCGTCAAGCAGCCCGTGATCGCCGCCATCGCCGCCGCGCTCTCCACCAGCGCGGACTACCTTTTGTGCCGGACGGACGACCCCAGCCCCGAGCTGCCGGGCTTGGATGATTTCACCTACGCGCTTTTCAACGAAACGCGCCCCCTCACGCGGGAAAACCGCGAAAAGCTTTTGGAGATGGCGCGGTTTTTCCGCCAGCAGCAAAAAGAGCGCGGCGAATAGCCTGCCCGCCCGGCTCGCGCCCCATCCCGTTTGACGCCCGGTCCTTGCCGTTTGGCCGGCCGCCGTAAAACGGATTTTTTCAAAAAGGAAAGGAGAGAAAAAAACGCTTTGATTTCCCTGTCTGATGTTTACGACGCTCTGCGCGAGCAGGACGCGCGCCTGTTCGTCTATGACATCGGCTTCACGGCCGCCGCCACAATCGAGCAGGACGGAAAATACGCCGTTTTTTACGATCCCTCCGCCGTGCGCACCACGGCGGCGCTGAAGGAATGCCTCGCGCACGAATGCGGCCACTGCGCCACCGGCGCGACGCACCGCGTCGCCAGCCCGTGGGATCTGATCGAAAAGCACGAATATAAGGCAAACCGCTGGGCCATCGAGCGCTTTCTGCCCTATCCGGCGCTGTGCCGCGCCATGCGCGCGGGCCTGACCGAGCCGTGGCAGCTGGCGGAATGGTTCGACGTCCCGCAGTCCTTCATCGAGCGCGCCCTTTCGTATTACCATGAGGCGCGCGGCCTGCGCTTTTCTCCGGACGCACCGGATTCCGCCGACGCCGAGTGCTCCGGCCTCGGGGCATAGCCCGCGCCTTTCCGGCGCGGTGGCGCCGCCGCTTTGGCCGATAAGCCGCCAGTTTATCAAAAAGAGATAAAATAAATCAAAACCACCCGTTGAACGGGTGGTTTTGATTTTCCTGCCGCCGAAGCTTAGAAGCTGTACCAACAGTCTCTCACTTTTTCTTTTTTCGCCACAGCCAGCTCACCGAAAAGCTGAGCGCGGCAATGCCGGCGAGTGCATAGAGGCCGAGCGCGCGCACAGCCCAGTCCGGCGCGCCCATATGGTTGGCCAGCGCCGTGCCCAGCCCTCCGGCCGGGCAGAGGATCAGCCCCGCCGCCCACAGGCGTCGGATTTGTTTTTCCCGCATGGCGAATCGCTCCTTTCCTTTTGCCGCCGTTCGCCGGAGCGCTTGGCGGACACGCTGTTTTTATGGCCTGCGTTACGCGAGGAAGGTGGCGATGATAATCAGCACCACACACAGCGCCGTGTAGGCGAGCATCCCCGGCGCGAGCAGCGCCCGGCCAAAGGTGAGCGCGGGCGTTTCAGGCACGGCCTGTGGCTCGCCCGTTGCGTCCGCCCGCGGCTCGGGCGGGAATTTCCAGCGGCCGCGCGCCGCGAGGATCACGCCCACGATGATCAATACGATTACCAAAACGCCCAACGCGGCGACAGCCGCCTCCGACTCGCTCAGCGCCAGCATGGGTATCAGCACCGAGCCGAAAACGTTGATCGCGATATGCAGCGCGATGGTATAGCGCAGCTTGCCCGTCCGCGCGTAAATATAGCAGAACGCCGCGCCTAACGCAAAGGCGTACAAAAGCTGCGACAGATTCGCGTGGAACAGCGCGAAGATGAAGCCGCCCATCAGGATGTATAGCCGCTCGCCGCAGCAGCCGATCTTGTCAAACAGCACCTTGCGGAAGATAAATTCCTCGCCGATCGGGCCGAGGATCCCCGCGAACACAAGCGACATCAGCGGGTTGCTGCCGCTCAGCATCATCGCGAGCGGGTTTTCGACCGCGCCGCCCTTCAGCATCGCCAGCAGCGACGTCAGCAGTGTGGACACGAGGTTCAGCAGATATGTGACGCCAAGGCTGAGAAAAAGCCAGCGCACCCAGCCGCCCGCCGAGAGCGTCTGTGTGCCGTAGGCGGCCGGCGCGTCCGGCGCCAGCTTTTTCGCCATCAGCAGGAAAATCGGCAGCGCGATCGCGTAAAGCGGCACAAGCGAAAGCGCCCAGAGGAACCACTCCGTGTCGGCCAGACGGTCGTACAGCAGTCCCATCGCCAGCATCTGCAGCGCCTGTGTGATGAACATCAGCGCGAAATAGCACAGACCGACCCCGGAGAGCCGGCGTTTGTCCGAAAGCTCTTTTTTCATGAAAATACCTCCGTTTTGATTTGTATTTTTTCTGAAAAGAATACCTTTCTGCCTTCCCCCTTGGTAAGCACTGAACAAATCGTAGCGCCCGCATCGACGGCAAATTGTTCCGTCAGACTTCACAAAAATACTCGCCAATGCACA
>CANRZX010000203.1 GCA_947644575.1 uncultured Clostridia bacterium
CGGGACAGCCGCGCAGGGGGACGCCCCCGCGCAGGGCGGGGAGGCCGCGCCGTCCGACCCCGGCATGCCGGATACGCCCGACGCGCAGACCGTGGCGAACGTTGTGATTTTCGCGCGGCTCGCGGGCGATGCGAACGACGACTTCAACGCGCAGGGGAGCCGGGAAAGCCTCCTGCGCCAATATGAGAGCGGCGACGGCTCGCTCGCCCATTATATCCGCGCTGTGTCCGGGGGAAAGCTGCGCGTAGAAAACATTTTCCCGCAGATGGACGAAAACGACGGGCACATCGACGTGCTGACGCTTTCCGAAAGTGCGTACACAGACGGCGAGGCGCTGGTCGCCGAGGTGGTGCGCGCGCTGGCCGAGGCGCAGCCGGGCGATGCGCTGTACCTCGACCCGGCCGCGTATTCCTTAGACAACCTGCGGCCCGGCGTGCTGGACAACCTGACTGTAATCCTTCAGGGCGCGGCGTTCGGCGGCCGGAACAGCTCCTTTTCCGCGCGCTACGAGGGGGAGGAAACGCTACCCGGCAGGATACAGGTTTCGCGCTACAACGCGCTGCCCTCGCGCGTGCTGATCGATTGGACCAACAGCGATAACGTGCGGACAAAGGGCGGCCAAAGCGGGCGGGGCGTGCTCGCGCAGGAGTTCCTGCGCACGCTCGGCCTGCCCGACCAATACTGGCGCGAGAAGGACGGCGTTCCGGTCGGCAGCTGGGACATCATGGGCACAGTGGCCTATGTGCCGCAGTACCCGCTGGGCTATCAGCGCAGGCAGCTGGGCTGGCTGGAGGACGCGCAGGTTCAGACGGCGGCGGAGAGCGGCGACTACACGCTGACGGCCGCCGACGGGGCGGACGGCGTCAAGCTGCTGCTGTTAGAGACCCCGCGCTCCGCCGCCTTGGGCGAGACGATTTGCCTGGAATACCGCCGGAAGGCGGCGGGAGACAGCTTCGAAAGCGGCGTCTATGCCAGCGGCCTGATCGCGTACCGCGCCAAAAGCAGCGGACAGTCGCCGCTGGCCAATGCGCTCTATGTCTACCGTCCGGGAGACACCGCGCCGAATGGCGCGGACGGCCTGAACGAAAACGGCCGCAACCGCGTGGAAAGCGCGGCGCTCGACACGGACGGCGCCGCCTATGGCAGCACCGAGCTTTCCGCTTCGTTCATGCCGGATACCCTCTATTATTCCGACGGAAGCAACAGCGGGATCCGCGTCAGCGATCTCGCGTTTTCGGCGGACGGCCAGACAGTGACCTTCCACGTCGAATTTGCCCAGACGCCGGATGGCGCGGGCGGACCCGGCGCGGACGAGCCCGCGAATTCTGTGCCGTCCTCGGACGAGCCCAATACAAGCGGGCCCGGCGCGGATGAGCCCGCGAATTCTGTGCCGTCCTCGGACGAGCCCGACACAAGTGAGCCCGGCGCGGATGAGCCCGCGAATTCTGTGCCGTCCTCGGACGAGCCCGACACAAGTGAGCCCGGCGCAGACGAGCCCGCGAATTCCGTGCCATCCTCGGACGAGCCCGGAACGGGCGCTTCCTCTGATCCGGACGCCTCGCAGGACGGCGAACCAGCGGGCACCGAGCCTACAGACGCGGAGCCGAAGGACACCGAGCCCACGGACGCCGAGCCCGAGATTTTGCTGCGCCTGACGCCGCCGGAGGGCTATGCCGACACGCATATTTATGTGGACGGCGTCGCCTACGACGCGCTGCCCAAGGAGGGCGGCCTCGTGGCGCGGCTGCCCGACACGGGCGGCAAGCTCGCGGTCATGTATTATTATAACGAAAACGGCATCCCCAAGGGGATGTACGTCTGGCGGCTGGCGTTTGAGGGAACGACCTGCACGGCGACGCCGCTGCCGGGCTTACAGGATTTGTTCAGCTACCACGGCTTTTCCATCCGCGTGCAGAGCCCCGCGGGCATCCGCTTCAAGTCCGGCATCGACGCCGGACTGCGCGACCGCCTGACAGCGGACGGCGTGGACGGCTACCGCCTGACGGAATACGGCACGATGTCCATCGCCGCGTCCAATTTAGGGCAGTATCCTTTTGTAAAGGGCTGTGAAAAGGTGCGCAGCGGCCGCTCATACTGGACGGAAAACGGCACGGTGAACGACCGCATCATCGAGACTGTGGACGGGCGGCACCGCTTCGCCTCGGTTTTGACCGGCGTGCCCGACCGGCAGATCTCCAGCCAGATCGCCTTCCGCGCCTACGCGGTGCTGGTGGACGGCGCGGGCGAGGAGCTGCTCGTCTACGGCCCGCCGGTGGCGCGCAGCATCTACACGGTGTCGCAGCAGGTGGCCGCCGCGGGGGAATTTAAGGAGGGCAGCAGCGGTTATAACTATGTCCAGGGTTTGCTCACGGTGGGCGCGCCGGGCTGGCACACCGACAGCGCCGGGCAGACCTACTGCATCGCGGGTGACGGCCGGCTGATGACGGGCCTGCAACAGGTCGACGGCAAAAATTACTGTTTCAGCGGCGCGGGCGACCTGCAAAAGGGCTGGCAGGTGCTGGACGGCAAACGGTATTATTTCGATGCTTCCACGGGCGAGCAGCGCGTCGGGGCGGGCTGGCAGTCTATCGAGGGACAGCAGTATTATTTCTCCGACGAAAGCTGCGCGCTGACGGGCGATGTCGAGATCGACGGCGCGGCGTGGCACCTCGACCCCGTGACCGGCGCGACGTATCCGAACGGCTGGAATACGATCAACGGGCAGATTTATTATTACGAATACGGTACTTATCTGAAAAACGGCGTGTTTGAGATCAACAAAAAGCTCTGCCACTTCACGGCGGAGGGCTACTACATCGCGCCGCCCGTTATCAACAATGTACTGTACACCGTCTCCGGGGATACGGCGACCGTGACGATCACCGCGACCGCCTCGGCGCTGACATCGCTGCACGAGGCCGCGTACAGCTGGGACGGCGGCGCGACATGGACGAATCAGGCGTCCACGTCGTTCCCCGTCGGCACGGAGCTGGCCGCCGGAACGATCCGCGTGCGCGACGCGCTGGGCAATATTTCGGACTATGGAAGCCCGCTGAAGCTTACCAAAACGGACGGCCCGTTCATGGGCATCGACGTTTCGTCGTATCAGGGCCCCATCGACTGGAAGGCCGTGAAGGCGTCGGGCGTGGAGTTCGCGATCATCCGCGCGCTGACCTGGAGCAACAGCGCCGGCTATTACGTGATCGACCCGTACTTTGAGTACAACGTGCGTAATGCCAAGGCCAACGGCATCAAGGTGGGCGCGTACCTGTTCAGCTACGCGTTCAATTTGAACGAGATCAAGGAGGAGGTGGACTTTTTCCACAATTCCACTCAGATGAACGCCCTGCGGCGCGACAACATCCGCATGGATTACCCGGTGTACATCGATTTTGAATGGAACCGCATTTTGGAGCATACCGATTACAATATGCGCACGCAGATCGTGCGCTCCGGCATGATCCTGCTGGAGAAATACGGCTATCGGCCGGGCTTCTACTCCAGCCTAAACTGGGCGAAAAACCACTACGACGCCGCGTCCCTCGTGCGCGAGGGCTACGACTTCTGGGTGGCGCGCTATCCGCTGAACCCCGATCTCGCCGCTGGAACGGCCCCGTGGCTGGGCTACCGGGCGCAGATGTGGCAGTACGCCAGCGACGGTGTGGTAAACGGCATCAGCGGCAACGTGGATATGAACATCTGCTATGTGGATTACGGCAGCGCCGGCGGCTCGAGCGGCAGCGAGGTCAGCTTGGGCCTGACGGTGTATGACGTTAACACGAAAACGGTCGTCTCCGGCCAGATCGAGGACATCCTCGCCCGGATCGTGATGAACGAGGTCGGCGGCATGAACCATGCCGAGGTTTACAAGGCACAGGCCGTGGCGGCCTACAGCTGGATTTTATACCAGCAGGCGCACGGCAACGCCATCCCGAGCGTGGGCCTGAAAGCGCCGTCGGAGGCCGTGCGCGCCGCCGTGCACGAGGTCTCGGGCAAGGCGCTGTATTATGACGGCGCCGCCGCGAACGCGGCCTACGGCTCGGCCAGCGCGCCCTACACCAATACCGCGCGGAACATGTGGGGCCTTGAGCTGCCCTATCTGAACACGCCGGCAGAGAGCCCGGAGAGCGAATGGCGCGGCAGGCAGAACACCATCGCCGCGGCGAGAATGCAGGAAAACCTCGCGAAGCTGGTGGGCGCGGCCGCCGTGAACGCCACGCCGCACAGCCAGTGGCTGACCGACCCGGTGTTTGACGGCAACGGCTACCTGACCAGCATCAAGGTCTGTGGGCAAACGGTCGGCGGCGGGCGCTTCTATGAGAACTGCTGGGGCCTGTATTCACCGAAGTTCAGCTTCCAGTACGACGCGAACAGCGACAGCTGGAGCTTCACGACGGACGGCAACGGCCACTGCGTCGGCATGAGCCAGCACGGCGCGCTCGTGTATGCGCGGCAGGGCTGGAATTACCAGCAGATTTTGGCCCACTACTATCCGGGCACGGCGTTGCAATAAACGCAAAAAGGAATGGCGTGCCCGTTTTGACGGACGCGCCATTCCACACAGGGAGAGATCACAATGAGAGGAAAACACGGAAAAAAGCGCTCCTCACCTTTGGTGTGGAGCTTTGTCCTGACGCTTCTGCTGATCGCCGCGGTGGCCGTCGTGCTCCAGATCGGCAAAGCGCCTGACGAAGCGGCGGAGCCGGAGCCCGTCGGCACGCCGAATCAAGCTCCGGTAGCGGATCAGAAGCCGGTTCCGCCCGCGGGCTCCGCGCCGCCCGCCGCGCCTGCGCCGGGCGCCCCC
>CANRZX010000204.1 GCA_947644575.1 uncultured Clostridia bacterium
CGATGAGCGCATCAGCGTCCGCAACGCGGACGCGTGGCCGCGAAAGCGGTGGCCTTAAGGTTATTATTCCGCGACGCCGCCGCAGGCGGCCACAACAAAACTTCGGTGCGAGAGCACCGAGAGTTTTGCGCGGAACAATGTTCTCAGGCCATGCGCGATGAGCGCATCAGCGTCCGCAACGCGGACGCGTGGCCGCGAAAGCGGTGGCCTGAGGTTATTATACCACATTCTTCCGCGCATGGCGTTCCAAAAATATGTTTCGGGCTTTGGCTATTTTTTCATGGAAATCACCGGAATTGCCGCTGGGCGAATTGGTTTTTCCGTTTTTCGGCCGAATATATAAATTAAGAAGGATATACGCCCCATTTTCAGGCGGGGCGCAGGACAGATGTAGCCTGAACCGGGAGGAGGAGCGCGCGATGGAAAATATCACCTTAGCCCGCCCGCTTGTGGCGGCACACGCCTACCGGTCGGTAAAGCCGGCGGAGGAGCAGGCGCGGGGAACGGCAGCTCCGCCGCAGCCGCAGCCGGAGCAAGTGGCGCGGCAGGAGGAAACGCCCGGGGCGAATCCGCTTGCGGCGGCGCAGCTCGCGCGCCAGCAGGCGCTTTCTGCTGCCGCGCCGGAGGAAGCGGAGCCGGCGTTTACGGACGCGGGCAAGACGGAGCCCACGCCGACGGAATCACTGCTGTCTCAATCGGACGAGGAAGTGAAAAACCTGCTCGACATGATGCAGGAGGCGCAGAAAAAGGCCAAGGAGAGGCGCGAAAAGCTGAAGCTGCCCAAAAACAGCGCACGCTATGGCTACGCTGCGATTGAGGCCTACGCGCGGCTCTCACGTGCGCGCAGCCAGTCGCAGGTGTCCTCCGCCGCCGGGTACGCGCGCCGCCAGCTGGGGCAGATGCAGACGGCGCTGCGGCAGGATCCGGAGAATGCGGGCCGCATCCGTGCGGCGATCCGCCAGCTTCAGAGCGCTGTCACACGCGCGAGCCGGAAAAAGCGCGAGTTAGAGGAGGAGCGCATCGATGGGCTGCGCCGCAAACGCGCCGAAAAGGAGCGCCGCCACGGCAAGGCGCACCGTATCGAGCAGGAAACGCGCCGCAAGCAGGCCGTGCGCAAGGTGCGTGAAACGGGCTATATCAGCGGCGCGTGCCTCGACCTGATCCAGCAGGAGCATATTGAGCAGCAGCGCGCCGCGCAGCGCGAACAGCTTGAAAAAATCGCGGGCCTTGGCGACGGTCAGACGGCGCAGGCCGTACAGGCGTATACCGCGCAGGTGGCCGCGCCCGCTGCGGAGACGCCGCTGCCGGCCGCCCCGGCCTCGCAGGCGATTCCGATTGAGTAACCACTGAATAACTCGTCGAGAAGAATTGTGGAACGGGCGCTGAGCCGCCTGTGCACAGCTTTGAGCGCGGCGCGTTTCGCGGCGCGGCGGAGAAACCGCTGCACCGGCGGTGTGCTTTCCCGCCGCAGTGAAAAGAAGGACGGTTTTATGATCAAGGTATTGCGCTGGATTGGTATCCTTTTCTCGGCGATTGGGGCGCTGTTTACGGCAGTCGGCGTTTTCATCGCGAACGCGGAGCGGGATCCGTTTTTCCTGATATTCTGCGCCGTGGGCATCCTATTTTTTGTCCTCGGCGTCGGTTTTCTATGCTTTTTGATTCGGCATACGCGCGAGCGGGCACGGCTGCTGGTGGAGGGCACGCGCATTTACGCCGATATCACGGGCGTGCGGATGGATACCCGTTTCCGGTTCAACGGGCGGCATCCGCTGGTGATCGACTGTCAGGCGCGAAACCCCGAGGACGGCCGCGTGTATGTCTTTCACAGCGAGGGCATTTGGTATGATCCGCGCCCTTATTTGGAGGACGCGGGCGCGGATACGCTGCCGGTTTATGTTGATCCGGGCAATTACAGGCGATATGCGGTGGACGTTTCGGACGTGCTGCCGGAATTGGGCTGAAGGGAATTTCCTCCATGAATATTTTGGGAATTGAATCAAGCTGCGACGATACCTGCGCGGCGGTGGTGTGCGACGGCCGGATCGTGCTGTCGAGCTGCACCGCATCCAGCGCCGCCGAGCAGAATCTCTATGGCGGCGTCGTGCCGGAAATCGCCAGCCGCCGCCACATCGAGCATATCTCCGGCGTCGTGCGCGCGGCGCTGGACGAGGCCGGGCTGACGCCGGACGGCGTCGACGCCGTCGCCGTCACGTTCGCGCCGGGGCTGATCGGCGCGGTGCTCGTCGGGGTGAACTTCGCCAAGGGGCTGGCCCTCGCGGCGGACAAGCCGCTTGTGCCGGTACACCATCTGCGCGGGCACATCGCCGCGCTGTACCTGACGCATCCGGAGCTGGAGCCGCCGTTTCTATGCCTTGTGGCCAGCGGCGGGCACAGCCACATTGTCGAGGTGCGGGATTATACGCGTTTCCGGGTGCTGGGCCGCACCGTGGACGACGCGGCGGGCGAGGCGTTCGACAAGGTGGCGCGCACACTCGGCTTAGGATATCCCGGCGGTCCGGCGGTCAGCAAGGCCGCGGAGAAGGGCGACCCGCGCGCCTACGATCTGCCTACGCCGCACGTTGAGGGCGCGTATAATGTCAGCTTTTCCGGGCTGAAAACAGCGGTGCTGAACATCGTGAACAAGGCCGCCATGAAGGGCGAGGCCGTCCGTGTGCCGGACATGGCCGCGAGCTTTCAGTACCGCGCCACGGAAATTTTAGCCGAAAAGCTGCTGGCCGCCGCGCGGGACACGGGCGAAAAAAACATCTGCCTCGCGGGCGGCGTCGCTGCAAACGCCCTGCTGCGTGAAACGTTGGCGGCGGGCGCGCAGCAACTCGGTGCGCGGCTTTATCTGCCGGAGCTTTCGCTGTGCGGCGACAACGCCGCGATGATTGCCGCGCAGGGCTATTATGAATACCGCGCGGGACATACGGCTGATCTGTCGCTCAACGGCCTTGCCACACTGGGCATCGAGGAGCCCTTTCCTGAACAACGCGTCTAAGGAAACCACTGAATCAGTCGTCAGACGCATCCCGGCGGCATCTTTGGCCCCGCATCTTCCCGCGGGAAAATGTCGGCCGCGCGTTCCTGATGGGGCCGGCAGCCCACCGGCTCAATTCGCGCCTCCCTAATTTGTCGAAAAGCGATGCGGATCCGGCTCCCTCTCGCTATGGATGATCCGACGCTAAAAACGCCGTCTCCGAAGCGTTCCTTCCATGAAGGGGCTTCAGAAACGGCGTTCTTTTTGCAAACCCATGCGGACGCTTTTGCCTTGCGGCGTCATCTGGAAAACGCGTGGCGAAGGGCGTCACGTTCGCGCGACGTCTCCACCCAGTTTTCCACATAGCCGCAGTTTGCGCAGACATAGCGGATCACGGGGATCTTGCCGAAATTCTCAAAGCGCGAAGTGTAGATGTTGTTTCCGCTGGCATAGCGTCCGGGGCGATCCAGCACGCGGACGACCTCCCGCGAGCCGCACTTGGGGCACAGGCGTGTGTTCCTCATCCCGCTCACCGCTCCTTTTCCGTGTAAAATTTCACCGAGAGCAGATACGAGCCCGCGCACAGCGCCGCCAGCAGCAGCACGCCGCCCGCGGCGAGCGCCGGCAGGGGGATTTTGCCGAAGAACGCGGCCGCGTCAAACCCGCTCTTTTTCAGATACTCGGCGAGCCAGACAATCAGCATGAACGGCGCCATAAAGCAGATCACCATGGCGACGCGGGCCTTCTCCACGCCCATTTTATAAAACAGCGGCATCACAATCAGGGATACCAGCAGATAGGCGGCCGCCACGCCGGCCGTGCTGGCGGCGATCTCAGGGACGCCGTCCCGGAAGGTGAACGCGTCCGCCACGCTGCACACCGCGGCGATCACGACGCTGGAACCGATCAGCATGCCGGCCATCAGCAGATACCGCGCCCCGACAATCCTGCGCGGGGAAAGCGGCAGCGTCAGCGCGTAGATATCCCACTTCGCGGTCTCGTCAAAGCTGAAGCTGGAAATCAGCATCATCATGACGCTCATGACCATCATCGGCGCGAAAAAGACGATGTTCCGGATCACGGCGACGCAAATCACGAGATAAATCAGAGCCATCAGACCGATCTGCTTTACAAAATAGCTGCGCATCGAATAGAGATCCTTCAAAATCAGTCCGGTCATGTCAGTTCACTCCTTTGGCTAAAAACGTCATAATATCGTCCAGCGCGGCGGGCTCCGCCAAAATGTCCGGGTGTAGGCGGCGCGCCTCGGGCAGGTTGTCGACCAGCAGCTCCGCGTCGAATTTGCTGTCGCGCCGCCCGATCACGTGCGCGCCCTCCAGCGCGTCCGCGTGCGAGCGCGCGCACTTCAGCACGCCGTACCGCTCGCGCAGCTCGTCCTTCGTTTTGCTGAACACAATCCGCCCCTCGTGGATGAACGTGATGTAATCCGCTACCTTTTCCAGATCGCTCGTGATGTGGCTGGACAGCAGAATGGTGTGCTCGTCGTCCTCGATGAATTCCAAAAAGATGTCGAGGATCTCGTTGCGCACCACGGGGTCGAGCCCGCTGGTGGCCTCGTCGAGGATCAGCAGCTTCGGCCGGTGCGAGAGCGCCGTGGCCAGCATAAGCTTCGCGGTCATGCCCTTGGAAAAGTCCTTGAACGGCTTTTTGGCGGGCAGCGAGAACCGCTCGCAGTAGGGTGCGAACAGCGCCTTGTCCCAATCCGGATGTAGGCGCGCCATCACGGAGGAGATGTCCCCCGTGCGCATCGCGGGCGAGAAAAAGCCGCCGTCCAGCACGACGCCG
>CANRZX010000205.1 GCA_947644575.1 uncultured Clostridia bacterium
GGGGCGGCCTGCTGCTGGCGCTGTGCGTCGCGGGCGGGCTGGTGTGGATCGCGGCGATGGGCTGGGGCTTCGCGCTGCTGGCGCGCTTTGCCTACGCGCGCGGGCGCGACGCCATGAAGAACGGCGTCGTGCTGGCGGCGTGCCACCCGCTGGCGACGCTGGCCATTGTGGCGATCGCGCTGCTTCCGGGCGCGCTGGCGCTGTTTTTCCCGGAGGTGTTTTTCTACCTGCTGCCCGTCCTCGCGCTGTGCGGCCCGGGCGGCGGCGCGCTGGGGCTGGCCTTCGCGGTGCGCCCTGCTTTCGCCCGGATGGAGGAGGAACGGGGCGGGTGAGGCTCGCTCTTTGGGTAAGCACTGATTCAATCGACGTGTCAGATCAGCGAGCAGATTTTTCGCCTGTTGAAGGTGAAAAATCGCAGGAATACTGTATGTATTTCAAGATTTTGAGACAAAAACAGACGGAAAAGATGCCGCCGAGATGTGCGCGGCGATTGATTCAGTGATTACTTAGGAGGATTGCTTATGATTGTATATAACGAGGACGCGAGGACTCTGACGCTGTTTACCCCGCACACGTGCTACCAGATGAAGGTGGACGGCGAGGGGCGGCTTTTGCATACCTGGTACGGGCGGCGGCCCGCCGCCGCGGATATGTGCCCGGATTTTTACGAGGCACGCGCGCCGCATCAGGATCCGGGCTGCTGGCCCGACCTGCTGCCGCTCGAGTACGCCGCGCCCGGCGTGGGCGACAACCGCATCCCGGCCTGCGTGCCGGAATACGCCGACGGCACCCAGGCGGCCGATCTGCGCTTTGCGGGGTATGCCGTCTATCCCGGCAAATACGCGCTGCCCGGGCTGCCCGCGTTCCGCGCGTCGGAGCAGGCACAGAGCCTTCGCGTGACGCTGCGCGACGCGGGGGGCCTTTCGGTGGAACTGTGGTACGCCGTGTACGACGACTGCGACGTCATCACGCGGGCGGCGGTTCTGACCAACGCGGGCGAGCGGCCGCTGACGCTGCGGCAGGCGGCCAGCCTGTGCCTCGACTTCCCGGGCGTCCCGCTCGACTTTATCACGATGGACGGCGTGTGGGCGGGCGAGCGCACGCCCGCGCGCGCGCCGCTGCGCCCCGGCGAGCAGACGATCGGCAGCACAAAGGGCATCCCCGGCCACGGGCACAGCCCGGCGGCGATTCTGTGCGCGCCCGACGCGACCGAGACGCACGGCGAGTGCTGGGCGGCGGCGTTTGTCTACAGCGGCAGCTTTGAACTCTCCGCCGAGCGGTGCGAGGCGGGCGCGCGGCTCGTGTGCGGCATCCATCCCTATCATTTCGCTTGGACGCTCGAGCCGGGCGCGTCGTTCGCCGCGCCGGAGACGGCGCTCGTCTACAGCGACGCGGGCCTTGGGGAGATGAGCCGCCGCTTCCACCGCGCCATCCGCGCGCATCTGCTGCCGCCCGCGTGGGCGGACGCCGCGCGTCCGCGCCCGGTGCTGATCAACAGCTGGGAGGCATTTTATTTCGATTTCGACGAGGCGCGCCTTTTGGAGCTGGCGCGCGCGGCGCGCAGCGCGGGGATCGACCTGTTCGTGCTGGACGACGGCTGGTTTGCCGGGCGCGAGGACGATACGACGAGCCTTGGCGACTGGGTGGCCGACCGGCGCAAACTGCCGGACGGCGTGCCGGGCCTGTGTGAAAGGCTGAACGCGATGGGCATGGAGTTCGGCATCTGGGTGGAGCCGGAGGCCGTCAGCCCAAACAGCGCGCTGTACCGCGCGCACCCGGACTGGGCGCTGCGCATCCCGGGCCGGGACGCATTTGAGATCCGCCATCAGTATACGCTCGATTTCTCCCGCCCCGAGGTCGTGGACGGCATCTGGGAGCAGCTGGACGGGCTGCTGTCCTCGTGCCCGATCCGCTATCTGAAATGGGACATGAACCGCAGCCTCGCCACGGTGTACAGCGCCGCGCTGCCCGCCGCGCGTCAGGGCGAGGTGTATCACCGCTATACGCTGGGCGTCTATGAGCTGCAGCGCCGCCTGACCGAGGCGTACCCCGACCTGCTTTTGGAAAACTGCGCCGGAGGCGGCGCGCGCTTTGACTGCGGGATGCTCTATTACAGCCCGCAGATCTGGTGCAGCGACAACACCGACGCATGCGCGCGCACGAACATCCAATACGGCACCAGCCTGATCTATCCGTATGAGACGATGGGTGCGCATTTTTCCACTGTGCCGAACCACTGTACGGGGCACGTCACGTCCCGGCAGGCGCGCATGGCGCTGGCGCTTTCCGGCACGTTCGGCTTTGAGCTCGATTTGACAAAATATTCCGAGGAGCAGCTTGCGCAGCTGCGGCCGGACATCGAATGGTACCGCGCGCACGGCGCGATGCTGCGCGGCGGCGAGCTGTACCGCCTGCTTTTGCCGGACGAAAAGGGGACGGGCGCGGCGTGGTGCATCGTCGCGCCGGACGCGGGCGAGGCCGCCGTGTTCTGCGTGGGCTCGGCGCTGGCCGGGCGGGGAGAACGCTGCCCGTGCCTTGTGCTGCGGGGGCTGGACGAGAACGCCGTCTATGAGGATGAGGACGGCGCGCGCTGGACGGGCTTTTTGCTGCAGACGCTGGGCCTGCCGCTGCCGGGCGCGTTCGGGCAGATGCCTGCGCGGCGCTGGTACCTGCGCCGTGTGGAGCCGGAGGCCGCGCGCTGAGCGGTAGGTTTTAGCAGAAAATCTTTGGTGTAAAGTGCGTAGGGGAGGGCCTTGGCCCTCCCGCAAGGTCCGAGATCACATTTCCGGGCGGGGCAAGCCCCGCCCCTACGGTGTCCGGGTGCAGAATATGGGATTCCTATCCTCGATAATTTTATAAAAAAAATAATACCTTACAGAACCTTCCCCTCATCCGTCACGGCGTTCCGCCGCGACACCTTGCGGCGCTGTCCAAATCTATGATTTGGGTAACAGCGCCCTCGCCGAAGTCAATCGGAACGGACTTCGGCAGACCCCGCGGGAATATGCGGGGCCTGCAAGGGACGCCCGTGAATGAGAGTGAAAAAGGGATCCCTGCGAAAGGACCGCGAAGCGGCCTTTCGTGGGGATGCGACGGAACGGCGGAGTGGTGTGAGAAACGGACGCAAGGCCGTTTTGAACATAGCGCAGCCCGTGACGGAGCCGCGAATCATGAACGGCTGCGGCCCACTGCTCTCCCCAAGGGGGAAGGCAGAGAGGTATTATTTTTATGATATAAAATAACTATAAAGGGGAGCGGTGCAAAATGGAAGAATGGAAACGGCGCTATGAGCGCTGGCTGGCGCGGCCGGAGCTGGACGCGGAGCTGAGGCGGGAGTTGGAGCGGGATGCCGGGGACGAGGCGGCGCTGTCCGACCGGTTTTACCGCGACCTCGAATTCGGCACGGGCGGCTTGCGCGGCGTGCTGGGCGCGGGGACGAACCGCATGAACATTTATACCGTGCGCCGCGCCACACAGGGCTTGGCCGATTACCTGAACGCCTCGGCGCTGCCCCGGCGCGTGGCCATCGCGCATGACAGCCGCCACAACGGGGAATTGTTCGCCCGCGAGACGGCGCGGGTGCTGGCCGCGAACGGCATCACCGCATACCTCTATCCGCGTTTGGAGCCCACGCCCGCGCTGAGCTGGGCGGTGCGGTACCTCGGCTGCGGCGCGGGCGTCTGCGTCACCGCCAGCCACAACCCGGCGCAGTACAACGGCTACAAGGTGTACGGCGCGGACGGCTGCCAGATCACGCTCGAGGCCGCGGCTCAAATTTTAGCCGCGATGGAGCCCGTCGACTGCTTCGACGGCGTGCGCCTCGCGGACTTTGAGCAGGGGCTGCGGAGCGGCGATATTGTCTATATCGACGAAAAATGCTTGGAGGATTTTGTCGAGGCCGTCTACCGCCAGCGCGTCGGCGACGGCGCGGGCATCCCCGAGCTGAAATTGGCGTACACGCCGCTGAACGGCGCGGGGTTGGAGTGCGTGCGCAGGCTGCTGGAAAAGCTTGGCGTCGGGCAGGTGTCCGTCGTGCCCGAGCAGGAGCGGCCGGACGGCGATTTCCCGACCTGCCCGTACCCGAACCCCGAGATCCGCGAGGCGATGGAGCGGGGCCTCGCGCTGTGCGACCGGGTTCACCCCGATCTGCTGCTGGGCACCGACCCGGACTGCGACCGCTGCGGCACGGCCGTGCCGGACGGCGCGGGCGGCTACCGGCTGATTACGGGCAACGAGATGGGCGTGATTCTGCTCGACTACATCTGCCGCACGCGCCTGGCGCGCGGCACGATGCCGAAGGACCCTGTCGCGGTGACGACGATCGTCTCCACCGATATGGCCTCGCCCATCGCGGAAAAGTACGGCGTCGAGCTGCGCCGGACGCTGACGGGCTTCAAATTCATCGGCGAGCAGATCGGCCTGCTGGAGAGCGAGGGCCGGCCCGAGCGCTTCATCTTCGGGTTTGAGGAGAGCTACGGCTATCTGTCCGGCACGCATGTGCGCGACAAGGACGCCGTGAACGCGACGCTGCTGGTGTGCGAGGCGGCGGCGTGGTACGCGCGGCAGGGGATGACGCTGCTGGACGCGGTCAACGCGCTGTACAAGGAATTCGGCTATTACCGCAGCGCGCTGCACAGCGTCGCGTTTGAGGGCGAGAGCGGGATGCGCACCATGCGGGCGCTGATGGCGCGCCTGCGCGCCGACGCGCCGCGGGACATCGGCGGCTGCGCGGTGGAGCGGGCCGTGGACTACGCCGCGGGCGTGGACGGCCT
>CANRZX010000206.1 GCA_947644575.1 uncultured Clostridia bacterium
GTCGGCCCGTGCGCGCGCAAGCTGCGTGTCCGCGCCGCTGAGCGCGGCGCCGTCCGCCGTCTGCTGCGCCGAAAGCCGGTCATAGGCGAGGCGCAGGCGCGCCAGCTCCGTCTGTGCCTCGGCCAGCGCCTCGTCCACCGCAGCGGGCTCAAACCGCGCCAATGGCTCGCCCGCCTGCACGCCGCCGCCCGTGGGCGTCATGATCTGCGTCATGGTCAGCCCGGCGGGCAGTGTGATGTCGGTTCCCTCGTCCGTGGAAAGCGCCGCCTGCGCCGAGGCGGTCCGGATCAATTCCGCGCGGCGCGGCGTCGTCGTATCCACAACGGCAAGAGCCGCGCCCGAAGCGCCGCGCGCGATCAGGGTGCACAGCGCCATCGCCGCGAACAGCCGCGCCACGTCCCGCAGCGCGCGGCCCTGCTCCCATGCGGCGAACCGTTCGCGCGCACTGCGCAGCACCGACCACGCCGTTTTCCGCGTGTGCATATCGTTCACTCCTTTAGTCCGCTGGACTGGATGCCCAGCGTCAGATATTGCTGCCCAAACCGGAAAATCAGGGCCGCCGGGGCCAACATCACCAAGCTGGCCGACATCGCGAGGCCCAGCCGCTGCGCCGCGATCTGCGGCAGATACAGCGAGAGCGGCCACAGCGCCTTTGTCTGCAAAAAGGCCATCGGCTGCTCGATGGCGTTCCACGCCTCCAAAAAGCCGAGCACCGCCGCCGAGAGCACGCCCGGCATGCCGAGCGGCACGCCGATGCGCACCAGCGTGCCCAGCGGCCCCGCGCCGTCGAGCGACGCGGCCTCCAGCAGCGCGGCGGGCACCACGTCAAAGCCCTTTGTCATGATGAACACCGGGAACGCGCCGAATATCCCCGGCAGGATCACCGCCCAGACCGTATCCAGCAGCCCGAGCCGGTCCGCCGCCAAATACGCCGAAACCATCGTCACCTGAAAGGGCAGCAGCATCAGGACGAGGTACAGCGTTTTCAGCGCGCCCTGCCCGCGAAAGCGCAGCCGGGACAAGGCCCACGCCGCCGGGATCCCCACCAGCAGCTGGCCGAGCACCTGCGGCAGCACGAGCACGCAGGTGTTCCAGAACATCGCGAAGAATTCCGGCGTGTCGAGCAGCAGCTCCACCAGGGGCGAGAGCGTCGGCCAGCTTGGCAGCAGCGGCCACAGGGCATAGCCTTCCCGCCCCATCAGCGCGGGGCCGAGCGTCGCCGTCAGCTCGTCCAGCGGCGTTAGCGCGCCCATCGCCATCCACCAGAGCGGCAGCCATACCGTCAGGCTCGCGAGCAAAAGCGGCAGCGCCAGGAACACACGGCGCAGCCTTTGAAAACTATGCGTCATTTTTTTGTTTTTCATATTTCGATCAAAATATTTCCTTAAAAAGACGATGGATCTATTCTGCCTGATCCGACAATACATGACAGAGCGATAGCGATATTCCACCTCATCCGGCCTCGCTACGCTCGGCCACCTTCCCCCAAGGGGGAAGGTCAAGAGGTTATGTTTTATCTGAAAAAATTGCCCTGTAGATTTTCCGCTTTATCCGCCTCTTGCCCCGCCGCATGAAAAGCCCGGTCAAGGCTCATTCCGCGTCGCCCCACAGCTTCTGCATCGGAAGCAGCACGCCCAGCAGGGCGGCGGCCAGCAGCACGGCGGCGGCGCACAGGCGGCCGACGTCCAGCTCCCGGAACCAGTTGTTGAACAGATGCTGCAAAAGATAAATGCTGTCGTGCGGGTACGCGCCGCCCACGAGATACGCCTCGCGGAACACCTTGCAGGCGTTCAGCAGGCTGAGCGCCGCCGTCAAAAACAGCGTCGGCAGCACGCCGGGCAGCGTCACGCACCAAAAGCACCGCCATACACCCGCGCCGTCCACGCGCGCGGCCTCGTACAGGCTGTCCGGTATGGCGTCCAGCCCGGCGATCCACAGCACCATGTTATAGCCCACGTTCTTCCACACATAGGTGCCGACCAGCACCCAGAACGCCGCGCCCGAGCCCATAAAGTCGACCGTCTCCAGCCCCAAAGCCGACAGCGCGCCGTTGATTACGCCGCTTTTGTGAAACAGCGCCTGCCACAGCAGCGCGATACCGGCCACGGGCACGGCCATCGGCAGCAGCAGCGTTGTCTCAAATACGCGCGCCGCGCCCGCCAGCGCACGCACGGCCAGCGCCATCAGCAGGCTGACGGCCAGCAGAAGCGGCACGCAGACGGCCAAAAAGCGCGCGGTGTTCGCCGCTGCCAAGCGGAACGCGGCGTTCTCCAGCACCGAGGCAAAGTTCTTCAGCCCTACAAACCGCGCGCCCATCGCGTCGGTAAAGCCGCGCCGCACCGCGTCCAAAAACGGGAACAGCGTGAAGATGCCCAGTCCCAGCAGGCTGGGCGCGCAGAACAGCCATGGCACGGCGGCGCGGGCGCTTTTCCGCGTGCGGCCCGCTTTGCGCGGCTTGTAAAAAAGACGAGACTTCCCGCTCATACGCGCCGCCCCTGTCAGCCCTGCTCGGCGAAATACAGCCGCACGTCGCCCGCCGTTTGCTCCACGGCCTCGTCGACGGTACTCTCCCCCCGGACAAGGCTTTCCGCGCAGCCGCGCACCGTATCGCGCAGCAGGACGCTCTGCTCGCCCCGCACCTTCGCCTGCTCGAGCAGCGCCGCGTAGTCCACCGCGAAGGCCTCTTCATAATAGGGCGCCTGCTGGGCAAACTCCTCACCCTCCTAGGCGATCATCTCCCGCATCCGTTCCTCATACTGCCGCCGCATCGACGCGAGGCCGTCCCTGCTCACGGGCAGCCCCATGCCGGAGAGTTCATTCTGAACCGATCCGGAGAGCAGCGCCGTGCGGATAAACTCCTTCGCGAGCTCCGGCTGCGCCGCCTTGGCCGGGACGGCGGCGCTCAGCACCGGCAGATAAAAATTGCCCGGCATCATCACCGGCGCGCCGCCGCGGCACGCGATGATCGTGGTCAGTGTATCCACGCCCCGCACCAGCGCAACGGCCGCGCTCCCGGTTCCCTCCAGCATATAAATTTGCTGGAAAGAAAGGACATAGTCACTGTCATTTGAGTCCAAGACGCCGGCCGTCGGCTCCTCGAAGGAAATCCCGTGCTTTCGCGCGATGGCGTCAAGCGCGGCGTAAAATTCGTGCAGCGCGTTTTCATCCAGCGACGCGCCGTCCGGGAAGATCGCGCCCGACGCGGCCGGGTACAGCGTATCGAAAAGGTCGTCGAAATACATCGTGGCCAGCAGCGCCTGCCGCTCCAAGGGCAGATTCTCCGCGCCGGCCTCGAGCGCCGGCCCTTTTTCGACAGCCTCGGCCAGCTCGGCGAGCGACGCGGGCGCAAGGCCGAGCGCCGGGTCGGCAATGAGCATGGGCAGGCGCGCGAACGCGGGATAGGCCCACGTGCCGCCGTCCGTTTTCCACGTGTTTAGGATATTGGCGAAATAGCCCTCCTCGCCGACAAGGCCGGAGAGATCGAGCAGCGCGCCCTTTTGGATATAACCGTTCGCGGGCAGGCCGTCAAGGATCAGCACATCCGGCGCATCACCCGCAATCAGGCGGGTGTTCAGCGCCGTGATGATGTCGCTGTCGAGCACGCCGTCCTCCTTCGAGGCATGGCCCAGCTCCAGCCGGACGTCCGTCTCGGGGTGGGCCTGCGCGAACGCGGCCACGGCGCTGCGCAGCGTATCGGTTCCCTTCAGCGCCCAGACGGTCAGCGTATTTTTCGCCGTGACATTGGCGGCCGTGCTGTCATAGGTATAGCGGTACAGGGCCCTGCCGACATCCGTCTGATAGATCGCGTAGAAATCCCCGTCCTCTGCCGCAGCCAGCCAATAGGGCGCGTTGCGCGGATCGGAAAACATGTAGCCCCCGCCGCTGCAGAGCACCTCGGTCAGCGCGCCGCCGGGCGCGGCAAGGCGCAGGTCGTTATTCGTCAAAATGGCAAACGTCCCCGCGGCCTCGTCCTCCACCGCCATCGCGCTCGATTTCGCGGGATCGCCTCCCAGGCCGTTGTCGAGCATGCCAAGCGGCTGCGACGTTCCGCCCGCGTACTCATAGCGCAGCAGCTGGCCGTCAAAGCCGAGTTCATAATAAGCGCTCTCCCCAAAGACACCGTCCATGCCTCCCGCGAGCGAAAATTCCCGCTCGCAGGCCCCCGTTTCCGGGTCGATCACAAGCAGCTTATAGACGCCGGAGTCATAGCCCTCCTGCCCGGCGGGGAACACCATCGCCCTCAGCAAAAGCTTTCCGTCGGCGCGCGTTCTCAGATCATACAGCCACAGGGCCTCGCCCAGTTCGTTGTGCTCGCTCAGCTGCGCCACAGGCAGTTCGGCGCTCGTGCCGTCCGGCAGGACGCGGTAGAGATGCACCTCGCCCGCTCCGGAGTCTTCCAGCCGGCAGAGGTAATACATGCTGCCGTCCGGCAGCGCCGCGGCAAGATCTTTCTGGATTTTCCGCCCCGCGTGGACATCCTCAAATCGCACCGACACGCCCTGCCGCCATGTCGCGCCTTGATCGGCGGTTGTGAAGCATGTGAGCCCGGCGTCGTCTGACACAATCGCGTACAGCGTGCCGTCCGGCCACAGTTCCGCCGTGCACAGCGTCTGTCCGGCAGAGAGCGGCG
>CANRZX010000207.1 GCA_947644575.1 uncultured Clostridia bacterium
CCCCGCGCGGCAAAGCGGGGCTCGAGGGCTTTGACGGCCTTGCCGAAACGCTCGCGAAAACCGTGCTCGGCCAGCAGGACTATCTGCAGAAGCTTATCATCGCGCTCAAGCGCCCCTATGTGATGGGCCATACGGGCGAGAGCGCCCGCAGCGCGTTTTACGTCACCGGCCCGGCCGACACGGGCAAGCGCCTGAGCCTGACGGCGGCGGCCCGGGCGCTGGCGGAGACGGGCGTGTTCACCGACGAGAACGTCGCGTGGGTCGATCTGTCGCTGTATCCCACCGCCGCCGAGGAAAAGCTGTTTTTGCAGGATCTGTATATGGCGCTGGCCGCGAAGGGCGATGTGGTGGTGTTCGAGCACTACGACCGCTGCCAGCCCGCGTTTCTGACGGTGCTGTCGAATTTGGTTCAAACCGGAAAAAGCCCGCTGTCCGGGCGCTATGTGATGCAAAACGGGCGTCTGGTCGACGCGGGCGGCGCGCTGGTGACGGACGCCGTCGGCGCGCTGACGCCGCGCGGCAAATACTTGGTGCTGCTGGACGAGGCGCCCGTTTCAAAGTTGGCCGACTGCTTCGGCGCGCCGTTTGTCACGGCGCTGGGGGACGTGTGCGAGACGGCCCCGCTCACCGGGGAAAGCCTTTCCGCCGTGGCGCGGGCGGAGCTGGAAAAAATGGCCGCGCGCGCCCAAAAGACGCTGGGCTTTCCGGTGTCCGCATCGGACGCGGCGCTCGCGCTTGCCGCCCAAAGCGGCGGGCGGGCGAAGGGCGCGACCGGCGTGCTCGCGTTCTGGGAGCGCGCCTACCGCGCGCTGGCGCAGTACCGGTTAGAGCACGACGAGACGCCGAAGGCCGCCGCGCTGGACGCGGACGGCGGGCGGCTGACGGCCGATTTCGGCGCGGGCGCGCTCGATTTGCTGTCGCTGCTGCCCGAGGCGTACCGGGGCGAGCTCGAGGCCGTCAAGGCCGAGCTCGGGCGCATCGTCGGCCTGGACGAGGTCAAGCGGTACGTGCTGAGCCTTGAGGACAACTTCGCCGTGCAGGCGCGCCGCAGGGACGCGGGGCTCAAAACGGCGAGCGTCTCGATGCACATGATCTTCACGGGCAACCCCGGCACGGGCAAGACGACGATCGCGCGGCTCATCAGCAAATATCTGAAGGCCATCGGCGTGCTGACGGGCGGGCAGCTCGTGGAGGTGACGCGCGCCGACCTCGTCGGCCGCTACGTCGGCCACACCGCGCCGCTCACCACGCAGGTGCTGAAATCGGCCGTCGGCGGTGTGCTGTTCATCGACGAGGCGTACAGCCTTTACCGCGGCAAAGAGGACAGCTTCGGCCTCGAGGCCATCGACACGCTGGTCAAGGGCATGGAGGATCACCGGGACGATCTGATCGTCATCCTCGCGGGCTATTCCGACGAGATGGCGCAGTTTTTGACGGCGAACAGCGGGCTGAAAAGCCGCTTTCCGAACATCATCGAATTCCCCGATTATACCGGGGAGGAGCTGCTCGCCATCGCGCGGCTGCAGGCGAAGGGCAAGGGGTATGTGATCGACGCGGCCTGCGACGCGAACCTGCTACTCTACTTCAACGCGGTGCAGCTGACGCGCGCGCGCGACGCGGGCAACGGACGCCTCGCGCGCAACAAGGTGGAGCAGGCGGTTTTGAATCAGGCCAAGCGGCTCGCCGCCCAGCCCGAGGCCGACCTCTCGCTGCTGCTGCCCGAGGATTTTGATTTGACGGATGCAGGAGCCGATTCATAATGCCAAAGGATCATTTGCCGACGGCAGTCCAAAAGGGCGGGCGGCGCTTTCGCGCCCAGCCCGCGCAAACCGAAGTCGAAACGGAGGAAGGAAAACTATGATCGAGATCACGATGCAGAACGATAAGACCATCCGCATTGAACTGGACGCGGCGGCCGCACCGCTGACGGCGGAAAACTTCACGAAATTGGTGAACGAGGGTTTTTACGACGGCCTGACGTTCCACCGCGTCATCCCCGGCTTTATGATTCAGGGCGGGTGCCCCGAGGGCACGGGCATGGGCGGCCCGGGCTACGCCATCAAGGGCGAGTTCGCCGCGAACGGCGTGGACAACCCCCTGCGCCATACGCGCGGCGTCATCAGCATGGCGCGCAGCCAGATGCCCGATTCCGCGGGCAGCCAGTTCTTCATCATGCACGCCGACGCCCCGCATTTGGACGGCCAGTACGCCGCGTTCGGCCGTGTCGTCGAGGGCATGGACGTCGTCGACGAGATCGCGGCCGTGACGACGGATTTCCGCGACAAGCCCAAAACGCCCGTGGTGATGAAGCGCGTGCGGGTGGTGGAGGACGCATGAGTTGGTTCAAAAAGCTGTTCGCCTTTTTCTGGGACAAAAGCCTTTTGATTTTCCTGATCATCGGCGGGCTGAATACGCTTGTCAGCATGGCGGGCAGCCAGCTTTTGTACGGCGCGCTGGGCTATTGGGGCTCGACGGCGCTGATGTTCACCGTGTGCAGCGTGTTCAGCTTCATCTTCAACCGCAAATACAGCTTTGAGAGCAAGGCCCCCCTGCTGCAGAGCGCGGTGCGCTTCGCCGTCGTGATCGCGGTGTGCTACCTTATCAGCTTCGGCCTGTCGGACATTCTTGTGCCGGGCTTCCTGGCGCGGTTCTTCCCGGCCGTGCCTGAGGACTGGCGCGGGCGCGTCGCGATGTTAGTGGCGCAGGTGATTTTCACCGGCTGCAATTATTTGGGGCAGCGCCTGTGGGCGTTTAAGGAATGAATCTGTCCCTCGGGGGCGGTGCCCTTTGCAACAAAGAAGTGCCCGGCCGTTCGTTTCGGCCGGGCGCTTTTTGTCGAAAAATTAAATCTTGTCCAGTGGGTGGAGAAATACACCCAATATTTCTGCGTCAAATGGGTTTTGCCTGAAAAAAGGCTTTCTCGCCGCCGGATACATTCCCCATTTTCAAAAAACGCCTGAAAGGCGCGGCCAGAAAAGGGCGGGGGTCACCGCGCCTCGACGAGCGCTTTGGTGTCGCGGGCGATCATCAGCTCCTCGTTGGTGCAGACGATCAGCACCTTGACGCGGCTGCCCGCGCCGCTGATGTCGAGAATATCCGACGTGCGCTGCTGGTTTTTCGCCGGATCAATGGACATCCCAAGGAAGCCCATATTCTCGCACACAAGCGCGCGCATGCGGTTGTCGTTCTCGCCGATGCCGCCCGTAAAGACGACGCAGTCCAGCCCGCCCATCGCGGCGGCATAGGCGCCGATGTACTTTTTGATCTGGTAGGCCAGCATCTCGATGGCCAGCTTCGCGCGCTCGTTGCCCGCGTCGGCGGCGGCCCATACGTCGCGCATGTCGCTCGACACGCCCGAGACGCCCAGCAGGCCGGACTTTTTATTCAGATAATCGGCCATTTCCTGCCCGGCAAAGCCGAGCTTCTGCTCCATATACGTGACGACGCTCGGGTCGAGGTCGCCGCTGCGGGTGCCCATCAGCACGCCGGCCAGCGGCGTCAGGCCCATGCTGGTGTCCATGCACTTGCCCGCGTTCACGGCGCTGATCGAGCTGCCGTTGCCCAGGTGGCAGGTGACCATCTTGAGGTCGGGCGTGTTCAGGTACTCGGCCGCGGCCTTGCTGACATAGCGGTGGCTGGTGCCGTGCGCGCCGTAGCGGCGGATGGCGTATTTCTCGTACATCTCATACGGCACACCGTAGGTGTACGCCTTCGCGGGCATCGTCTGATGGAACGTGGTGTCGAACACGACGACGTTCGGCACCTTTTCGCCGAACACGTCCTTCGCGCTGCGCAGGCCTTGCACATGCGCGAGGTTGTGCACCGGGGCCAGGGGCGCGATCTCCTCGATCTTGTCGATGATGGCGTCGGTGACAATCTCGGATTTTGTGAAGAACTCCGCGCCCTGAACGATGCGGTGCCCGATGGCGGAGATCTCGCTCTTGTCCTTGACGACGGCGCCCGCGCCCGTGGTCATCATCTCGACGACCTTCATAAACGCGTCGGTGTGCGTGGGGAACGGCGTCTCCTCGGCCCATTCGCCGCCGTTCGCCTTGTGCGTGATCTTGCTGCCCTCGATGCCGATGCGCTCGCACAGGCCCTTGCACAGCACCTTCTCGCCTTCCATATCGATGAGCTGATATTTCAGCGAGCTGGAGCCACAGTTGATGACTAAAATTTTCATCGGGACATTCCTCCTATTTTTGATCCGAGCCGCGCGGCTCTTTTGGACGGGCGGCCGGAAATCCGGGCCGAAGGCCGTGCCCCGGCGCGCCGCCCTTTTCATCCTATTATTTTTATTATATAATGAGTAAAACGGATTTTCAAGGAGGCAGCGCAGATTTCCGGCTCAAATACCGGAATTTGCGCGGTGGACGCCGGGAAAAAAGGGAGGGGAAAGCCGTGCGCGTCGCGGGGATTATCGCGGAATACAATCCGTTCCACAACGGCCACGCGCGGCAGATCGCCGCGCTGCGGCGGCGCGGCTTTGACGCGCCCTTTTTCTCATTGTTCCCCGCG
>CANRZX010000208.1 GCA_947644575.1 uncultured Clostridia bacterium
TGGCCATATCGGTGTCGCGGATGCGGCTGTTGGCGGCAGACAGGTTCTCGGCGGCGACATCCAGGTTGTTGATCGTGTGCTCGAGGCGGTTCTGCAGAGCGCCCATGCCGGCACGCGTGGTGGATACGCTGTTGATGGCCGTCTTGATCTTGGCGATGGCGTCGCTGGAAAGGGTCTCGCTGGTAATCTTGAGTCCGTCGAGGCCAAGGCCCTTGGTGCTCATGTTGTCAACGGCGACGGTCATCTTGTTGAAGTCGTCCGCCGTATCGCCGATCTGCAGGGTCAGGCCGCCGCCGGTGATAGCCGGCGCGTCTTCGCCCACAGCGCCGCGGATGGTCAGCTTGCCGCCCGCCTCTGTAACGTTATAGCCGTCGTCCTCCAGCGCGGTCTTCAGCGCGTTCACAGCGTCGTCCTTATCCAGATACTTCACCGTATCCGAATCGGTACCGGTGCCGAACTTATAGGTCTTATCACCCACGCGGATGGCGTCGCCGGTGTTGATCTTGTCGGCGGTAACGGTCAGCTCGATGCCCTCGGCCTCGCCGGCGTCGGTGGCGGAGAAGACCTTGTGCAGCTTATCCTCGCTGTCGTACACCTTGGTGCTGTCGGCCTTCTGGTCGATATGGATCGTGGTGCCGTTTTTGCTTTCGATCTCGAAGTTGGTTGTGCTCTCATTCGACAGCAGGTCAACCGCGGCATGTACCTGATCCGCTTCGGCATACGCGCTGACATCGATCAGCGTTTCGCCGTCGCCCGCCTTGACGGAGCTGTTGGCATCCGTCTTGAAGACGAAGGTCTTGTCGTCGATGGTCAGCTTATAACCGTCCTGAACAATATTATCGGCGGAAAGATCAAAGTCGATACCGGCGCGGGCGCCCGCCACATCGGCAACCGCCTGTTTCACATTGATGGTGTCATGCGGGATCTCGCCGGTGCCGTTGCCTTTTACCTCGCCGGAGCCGCCTGCGGCGGCCGTAACCGTAACGCCGCTGCCGATCGCGCCATTGACTGCGGCCGCTTGGGCTGTGGTCAACGTGGTAACAGCCGTGTCCAGCGTAAAGCTCAGCTTGTTGCCGCTCGCCTTAACATCGAACGTCTGTCCCCCAATAGTGGCCTGCGTCACTTTAGCGGCCAAAGCGCTTGCCAGTGCGCTGGCATCCATCGCACCGGTGATTTCGGTATTTGCCAGGCTGAGCGTTACGCCGGCAACCCCTACATCCAACGTACCGTCTGTAACGGCCGCCGTAAACTCCAGCTTGCCCAGATCCACCTCAAAGGAAGGCGCGGCAAAGCTCACGGAAGCAGCGCCCTCATGATAGGTGGCATCACCGGCGGTAACCTTGGCGGCAAAGCCGCTCAGCGTAACCGAAGCAGCGTCCGCGCCGGAAACGGCGGCGCCAATCGTGAACGCTTCCTTGTTCAAGCCCATCGTGCCGTCCAGCAGGTTGGTGCCGTTGAAGTTGGCGCTCTGGCTGATGCGGTCAATTTCCTCGAGCAGCGCGTTCACCTCGTCCTGCAGCGCGTTGCGCTCGGTGCTGGTGTAGGTGCCGTTGGCCGACTTCGTGGCCAGCTCGACCATGCGGTTCAGCATGTCGTGCACTTCGCCAAGGTTGCCCTCGGCCGTCTGGATCAGGCTGATACCGTCCTGCGCGTTGGCGGAAGCGGTCTCAAGGCCAGTGATCTGCGCCTTCATCTTCTCGCTGATCGCGAGGCCCGCGGCGTCGTCGCCCGCGCGGTTGATGCGGTAGCCGGAGGCCAGTTTTTCCAGAGACTTCGCGACCGCGCTGTTGTTCATGCCCAGCTGACGATACGCATTCAGCGCCATCGTGTTTGTACGTACTACCATACCCATAGTAAAATCCTCCTTTGCGGTTCGATGCCAAGCAGGTCGTCCTTCTCCTGCTTATCAGCAAAGCCCGCTTTTTGTTTGTGTGTTTTACCCCTGCGAAGGCAAGGGCGCGTACTTTATCTCAATCTCTGCCGCCAGCCGGCTGCGCCGTGCGCTGTGCACCGCGCTGTGCGCGAGACGGCATTTGGCAAAGATTGAAACCTGTGTTTGTGGCGCTTACGGCTCTGCCCTCTGCGCCTGTGCGGCCTGTATAGCCCGCGCTTCGCGGATAATCCGATTCGCCTGTTCCGCGTTGGCTCGGCGCGCGGCGTCCGCTTTCATCGCCCGTTTGCTGCGCCGCTCCGATTCCTCTTTCATGGCCTGAATTTTCGGCCAGCGTTCCGGGTCGTTTTCGTATAACTCCGCGCGTGAGATTTTCATCTCTTTGGGCGCGTCGATGGCAATCTTGAATTTGTTGCCTGTGGTACCCGTCTCGAAAATGGTGATGTAGATGTTGTCGTTGATCACGATGGTCTCGCCGATGTTTCTGCCAAGCACAAGCATCTTCTGCAACTCCTTTCGCATTTCAAAACGGTTCGTTTCCGCACGTATTACTTCCTGTGTGCCGAGCCGTTTTTGACTTATGTGCGGCGATTTTTACAAGAAGGTGTACCTTTTTGTAAATCCCGGCAGGCTCAAAAAAATCGCGGAAGTTTTGTTAAGTTTCCGCAAAATCGCCCGAATGTGTTTATTGAAAGGTCACAGAAGTGGTCACTTTCACCACAGCCCAGAAAAAGGCACGGATTTACAAAAAGGTACACCTTTTTGTAAATCCGTGCTTTTTTCATCATCTTACAGAAAGGCGGCTTTTTTGTAAGTTTCCGCCCGGTAGAGAAAGGTGGCCAGCGGCATCCCACATTCCTTTGCGGCCGCTGTCCCGGTAATTTCCCCTTCCTTCCATCGCCTGTAGGCATTGGGGTAGTTTTCAGGCAGGGGACGGGGCGGCCGCCCACAGGGCGTCCCCCTCGCTTTGGCCGCCGCAATTCCCTCCGCCTGGCGCTGCCGGATGCTGGCGCGCTCATTCTCCGCTACAAAGGAAAGCACTTGCAGCACGATGTCGCTGAGAAAGGTTCCCATCAGATCTTTGCCGCGCCGGGTGTCCAGCAGGGGCATATCCAGCACGGCAATGTCGATCCCCCTATCTTTGGTCAGGTAGCGCCATTGCCGCAGGATCTCTTCGTAGCTGCGGCCCAGCCGGTCGATGCTCTTGATGTACAGCAGGTCGTCCTTTTTCAGCTTGCGCACCAGCTTTTTGTATTGCGGACGGTTAAAATCCTTGCCAGACTGCTTGTCTATAAAGATGTTGTGCGGCAAAACGCCCATCTCCCGCAGCGCAATCATCTGGCGATCCTCATTCTGCTCTTTCGTCGATACCCTGACATACCCATAACTCCGAATTCCCATTTCGATTATGACACCTCCATGTGTTGGGATACCTTATATTATAAAGAAAGGCTACCCGTTCCGCAGGCAATGGCGGAGTGCAGGCAGTCAAAAATAACGCTTCAGCAAAATAAAAGCGGCAAGGCTGTTAAAGCCTTGCCGCTAAAATAAGGTTGTTTTTTGAGGAAGTGCTTTTCCACTCGATGAGTGAAAAAGGCTCGGATATGCTTTGCAGAAGGAATAGAAACGGTACGGATCTGCTTTTGTAATCCTTTCCGCTTTTCCGTGCGAGGGGCTGCTGTGAATGAACACGCAATATGTATGAGGTGAACACGCAAAATGTATTGACAACCCTTGAAAAAGGCTGAAAAAGCTTGACAAAGGGCTGACAAAAGGTTTACAAGGCTTGAAGCAAAAAGACAAAGCTTGAAAAAGAAAACGGCGGCCGAAGCGGGGTGCTCTGGCTGCCGTTTCGGCCATTTGTCTATTTGTCCTGATCCAGATCGGGCTTGATCTCATTGAGCGCATCGGAAAGGCGCTGGTACAGCGCGGGGTCTTTGTCGTGGAGCGCAGAGAACACGTTCGCGCGGATGCTCTCCAGCGCGTGCTGCTCTGCTGTGCGATTGAGTGTATCGGTTCGTTGCTTGTGCGCCGTCACCTTGATCAGCGAGTTTGTTTCGCGCAGCAGCGTGCCCAGATTGATGTCTTTCCATTCCTCGGGTGTGGCGCTTGCCAGCGTGTTCAAGACAGCGTTGCTCACAACACGGATAATCGCTTCGGATGTGTCCATTTCCGGCGTGCGCTGCATCTCATCCAGCAGCAGCTTGTAATTCTCCTGTGCCATGCGCAGCTGCTGCGTAGTGCATAGGAACTGCTTTGCATAATTGCATACGGCCTGCCGGGAAAGCTCCACGTCGTTCTCGCGCAGGAACTGCACGATCTCCCGATACGGCGCGCCTGCCAGCAGCATCTTGTCTACACTGTCCCGCAAGGCGATCGGCAAACGCGCGATCCTTCCGTTCCGCCTGCGGCGATCGAATTGCTTCAACATGGCTCAAATCTCCACGCACACGTCACGGATCGCGCCCATGAGCAGCTGCATTCCCTTTGCGGGGACCTGTATTTTCACTTTTCCGGATTCGCCCGCCTCATACTCTGACAGACATGCGGTGCCGTTCGGATGGTCAATTTTGAGATAACCCGAATCGCACAGATATTCCAAACTC
>CANRZX010000209.1 GCA_947644575.1 uncultured Clostridia bacterium
CCTTGTCGATATGCACGACGGTGAAAAGGTCGTCAACCTCGTGCCGGGTTATGTAAGTGTCCGTCCCGTCCATGCCGAGAAACTGGAGCAGAGGCTCGAAGCCGTCGAGCATATAACTGGTGACGGCCACGGCGTTGAGCCGGTAAACTGATACCTCTACAATGCAGGGGCGGCCGCCGTCCTCCAATATGGCCGGAAACGAAGCCCGGCATAAAAGGGTGGCGTCATATTTGAATGTGTTCGAGTTGTCCATGTTGGGCCTCCTTCCTTGCAGGTTATGTGTTGATAGCTTCAGGATCCTTCTGCCCGTCTTTGACTTTACGGCCTCTGCATTTGAAATTTTTCTGGAGCCGGAGCTGGGCCAGCTTTGCGCTGTACCCCTGCCGCATGTTGCGGTCAATATCTCCGGTGTCGCCCCGTTTAAGCTCTTTGTAGATGGTTGCTACATGCACGCCGAGAGCGTCGGCTATATCCTGCGGGCGTTCTCCTTTGAGATAATGGGACTCCAGCGCCTCACGATCGGCCAGCGTCAAATATCGGTAGTTTCTCACGTTCTCACCTCCTTGTGGTGTTGGTGCATACTCCGGCCATTTTGTAAAATCTGCATTTTCGGGCGGGCACTTCTTAACCGGCCTCCCGCGCTCCGGCTGGCGTCTTTTTTCTGGGCCGCCTTGACCGTACCGGCTTTCACCTTAAAAGCCGGAAACTTGTTGAACGACATGGGGCCTTTTTAGGCGTTGCTGCTCTCCACCGCCGCCCGGTTTTCACCTTAAAAACCGGACTTAAAACTTGTTATCCTTCACCGATAAATACAGACTTTACAAAATGGCCGAGGGGCCAGTGTTGCCCGTTTTTTGGTAAAAAAATAATGCGTCGGGAGGCTTTCGCTTCCTTTCGCATTTAATATTACAATTTTCATTTTTTCGAAAAAAGGCATTTTATAATTGACAAACGAGACAGATTATGGTAGAATAAGCTTCGCAATTAGAAATGCGGCGAAAAAATGCGGATTTAGCTCATCTGGTAGAGCGCCACCTTGCCAAGGTGGAGGTAGCGAGTTCGAGCCTCGTAATCCGCTCCATTTTTGTCCGGCATGTGCAAACCGAGTGTCGGCGGCGGACAGCGCGCTCTGCGGCTGTCCGGAAGCTTCGGTTCTCTTTGGAAGTTTAGCTCAGCTGGGAGAGCATCTGCCTTACAAGCAGAGGGTCAGCGGTTCGAGCCCGTTAACTTCCACCACAAATGGCCCGGTAGTTCAGTTGGTTAGAACGCTAGCCTGTCACGCTAGAGGTCGTGAGTTCGAGCCTCATCCGGGTCGCCATCTGCCTCTGTAGCTCAGTCGGTAGAGCAGGGGACTGAAAATCCCCGTGTCATTGGTTCGATTCCGATCGGAGGCACCATGAAGCGCCGCAGGTTTTCCTGCGGCGCTTTCTATGCGCTTATGACACAGCAAAGGAGGGCGGCTTTCCCATGAAGCGGCGCACGCACATCAAACGCAACCAGTGCTGGCACAACACCCGGTTTCCCCGCAGGCCGCCTCCGGTCCTTTTCGTTTGAATGTCCCCTCTGTGCACGCGGCGCCCGGCCTGACGGCGCGCGTGCTCCCGCCAAGAGACGCAAACAAAAGAAAAGGATGATTTTTTATGACATGGTTTTTTCTCTCGCTGGTCGCGATCCTGTTCTGGAGCGGCTCCGATCTTTTTTCAAAAATCGGCTCTAAGCCCGACGACAAATACAGCCATTGGAAGATGGTCATGGCCGTGGGCCTTGTGATGGGGCTGCACGCGCTGTTTCTGATTGCCACGGGCACGCCGTTCCAGCTGGCGGACATCATTACTTACCTGCCCGCGTCGTTTTTGTATATCCTCTCCATGATTTTCGGCTATGCCGGGCTGCGGTACATCGAGCTCTCGGTCTCCTCTCCCGTCTGCAATTCCTCGGGCGCGGTGGCCGCGCTGCTGTGCTTTTTCTTTTTGAAGGAAACGATGTCCGGCCTGCAGTTCTTTGCCGTGGCGCTGGTGTGCGGCGGCGTGTTCGCGCTGTCGGTGCTGGAAAAGCGGCAAGACGACGCGCTGCGCAGACAGGAGGGCGGCGCGCCGGACCAGAAATACACCCGCGGCTTTTTGGCGATCCTGTTCCCGATTTTGTATTGCATCATCGACGGCCTTGGCACCTTTGCCGACGCGCTTCTGCTGGACACCGTCATTGCCGAGGAGCAGGCCAACATCGCCTATGAGCTGACCTTCCTCGCGATGGCCGTCGTGGCCTTTGTCTATGTTGTGATCATCAAAAAGCAGCCGCTGCGCCTGCCCGAGGAAAAGCCCAAGCTGATTGCCGCGCTGTGCGAGACGGCGGGCCAGTTTGCCTATGTGTTCGCCATCGGGGCCAACGCCATCGTCGCCGCGCCGATGATCTCGTCCTACTGTGTGATGTCGCTGGTGTGGAGCCGTCTGTTTTTGAAGGAAAAGCTGACGAAGGCGCAGTACGCCGTGATCGCCGTGGCCGCCGTGGGCATCGCGATTTTAGGCATGGAGTGAGCGCCTGCCGGCGGGATTTCCCTTTGAGTAAGCGTGGAATCAATCGCCGCGCACGCATCGACGGCAAATGATTCCGTCAGACTTCACATTGATTCAGCGCTTCCTTGGGCGGGCGCACACAGCGTCCCGCCCAAGGGTCCCGCGCCGATCGCCGTCTACCGGGCGGCGGCCGGTGCTTTCCCTTTTGGCCGAAGGAAAAAATCAAAGAAAAACGAAAAAACAGTTGCATTCCGTCCATGGATTTGCTATAATAATGTCGTTGCAAAAATCCGGACAGTTAGCTCAGCTGGTAGAGCACCTGCTTGACGTGCAGGGGGTCAGGGGTTCGAGTCCCTTACTGTCCACCATCTGCAAAGCCGCACCGAATGGGCAAAAAGCCCGAAACGGTGCGGTTTTTTGTTTCCGGTTCCCGCATATTCCTGCACGGAAACGCGCGTATTTTGGCACAGAAATGGCACAGTAGTAGCACAGGAAAAATCTTCCAATTTTGCCACTATCGTAAATAAATTTATAATTAGCTCTGAGTCAAAAGCGAACTGGGGCAGTTGTGAAGCCGCCCCGGCTCTTTCTTATATTCGAATTTTTGCGCATTTTGTGCATTTCAGTGACTGGGCTTTACGCCAGAAGGCTGACGGATGGCCTGCGAAATGCAAGTTTTTCCAAGCGGTTCCGGTCTGATCTGATCCTTTGTTTTTGCGCTGTATTCGGCCCTTTTCGCGGCAACTGTACGCATCCCCTTGACGCTTATTTCCCTTTGCACATTTAGTCTAATAAAAGGGATATTTCCAGCCCCCGAAAGGAATGGCCGCAAGCATTGCTGCATTTTTATAAAAGAAAAACTCGGAAAATATGAATATTTCGGGCTCCCACGCGGGCAGGATTTGAACCCGTTCAAAATTGAGCAAAGGGTTGGGCCCGCTTTGTCAGTTCCGGATTTTTTCCAGAGAAAAGCATTCACGATAGAGCAGGCGGCTGCCGTCTCCCCGCATCTGCAGCGCTGCAAAGCGCAGGGGAGGGCGGATAAACTGTTCGATCACGCCGCGCGAGGGCAGACGTTTGTTGAAGCCGTAAGCACTGCAAGCCTTACTTGTTGCACTGCGCGGGCGAACTACGCACACGACGTCCCCTGACGCGAGGGCTTGTTTTTGATCGGTCGTTTTCTTCGCCTCTTTTCTCGCGTCATGTACGCCTGTACAAATCCCGCTTTTCGCACCTTATCGTGTCCAAACGGGAAAAGTATCGGGGGCGGGGCGTGTTTGCAAACATGATCATACACCGCCACGCCAATATCCGCAAAGTCTTACAGCACGCTTTCAAACTTGGTCTGATTGACACGAACCCTGCGGAATCGCATTGAACGGCCAAAGAAAGAAAAGTTTGTCGGCAGCGTTTACGGGGAAGAAGAACTAAACCGTCTTTTTGAGATCGTCAAAGGCGACCCCATAGAACTTGGCGTTATCCTCGGCGCGTTTTACGGACTGCGCCGTAGTGAGGCGGTCGGGTTAAAGTGGGATGCGATTGATTTCAAAAAGAAAACCATCACCATTCGCCACACCGTTACGCAGGCGACCATAGACGGCAAAAGCAAGATTATTCAAAAAGATCGGACAAAGACGAAGGCCAGCTACCGCAGCCTACCTCTTGTCCCGCCGTTTGGGGAACTATTGCACCGTCTGAAAGCGGAGCAGAAACTAAACCGAAAGCTGTGCGAGAAATCTTATTGCAGGAAATACACCGACTATATCTATGTCAACGAAATCGGTGAGCTTGTGAAGCCCGGCTATATCACACAGCATTTTCCGTTGATTCTGCAAAAGAACGATATGCGGAAGATTCGTTTCCACGATTTGCGGCACCCAAATGTCAAGCCAAAGACACAAATTTTTTCTTCAGAAAAGCAGAAGGGCGCGTTGCAAAAAGGGAAGTTGCAACGCGCCCCTATTTTGTGAGAAAATC
>CANRZX010000210.1 GCA_947644575.1 uncultured Clostridia bacterium
TAGGTGATATAGTCGGCAATCTTTTCAAGGTCACTGGTTATGTGCGTAGAAAAGAATATTGTTCTATTTTCAAGGACCATATAGTCACGAAGGATTTCAAGCATTTCCTCACGGCCAACGGGATCAAGGCCCGAAGTCGGTTCATCGAGCAAGAGCAGCTTTGCGTCGTGCGCCAATGTGACTGCCATGCCTAATTTCATTTTCATGCCTCGTGACATTGTTTTATACTTCTGCTCAGGATTAAGGGAAAATTGTTCCAAGTATTGATGAAAAGCTTTGCTGCTCCATTTTTTGTAGAAAGGGCTCATGGATTTTTCTACGTCAATGGGCGTCCAGTCTTCTTGATAATAAGGCTGTTCAAACAAAACGCTTATATCTTCTTTCAAAGAAACATCATCCGCAGCTTTGCCGAATAGCTTAATGCTGCCGCCGTCTTTCCTAACCATGCCTAAAATCAGCTTTAGGGTAGTAGTTTTTCCTGCGCCGTTTTCACCAATAAAGCCGCATACAAAACCACTGGGAACGGAAAAGCTGATACTATCCAGTAAAAAGCTTTTGTGTTCTTTTCTAAGGTTCAATATCTCAATTACATTGTTCATTTTATGATCCTTTCTATCGTGTCCAGCATTTCATGCAGGTCATCTGCTGATAATCCGGCCAGCTTTCCTCGCCGGACAGCAGTAGTTAAGGCGGCTTCAGCCTCTTTTAAGTATTTATCACGAACAAGAGCGTCATTGATTTTCTTTACATACACACCTTTTCCGGGCATTGTCTGGACGAACCCTTCCAGTTCCAATTCACTGTATGCTCTGGTAGTTGTTACCAAACTTACCTGCAAATCACGAGCAAGCTGACGAAGGGAAGGAAGCGGCGCGTTTTCAGATAATTCACCTGTCAAAATAGATGTTTTGATTTGTTCTTTAATTTGCTCATAAATCGGGATTCCCGATTGGTTGGATATAACAATATTCATGATCTGCGTTCCTTCCATCGGCATATGCCATACTGTTATTGTACAGCAAGTACAGTTTAGCACGAAAGGTGTTTTTTGTCAAGCATACAATATATGAAATTCGGCGGCTGCGCACGGGGAACCGGTAAAACAAAATGCATTTACAGACATAAATCTGCTGCCTTTGCACAAGCCGTTGAGATGATTGAAGGCCGTATCCATTTCTGCAACCACGAACGGATTGCCTGAAAAAACTGGAGAGGCGCCGCTGGCGCGGCGCCTCTTTTTGTATGAATAGGAATCCCCCGGCCTTGCCGGGGGGTTCCTATTTGCCGGTTTGTTTTCATCTTTATCCGTTTTGCGCCGCTTCTTCGGCCCTTTCGGCAAAAAATCGCTCGCGCTCACGGAAATAGCACTGAGGACACAGCGACTCATACGTCACGTCGTTTTCGGTATCGATGGCGACCTGATCGCCCTCGAACACAAACGCGCCGCCGACCTTGCGCCCGTTGAACATCGCCTTGCGCCCGCAGTGGCAGATGGTTTTCATCTCCTCGATGTTGTGCGCCAGCTCCAGCAGGCGGGTCGAGCCGGGAAAGCCCTGCAAGGAAAAATCCGTCCGCAGCCCATAGCAGATGACGGGCACGCCGCACTCGACCGTGACCAAAAACAGCCGCTCGGCCTGCCACGCTGTGAAAAACTGGCTCTCGTCCGTCAGCACGCAGGCCAGCGGCCCGTGCGCTTCGATGTCATCCCGCACAAGCCGCAGGGGATCCATCTCAGGCCGGACGGCCAGATCCACGCGCCGCTCGACGCCCAGCCGGGAGACAAGCCTTTCGCCGCCCTTGGTATCGATGGAAGGCTTCAGGATCAGCACGCGCATGCCGCGCTCTTCATAATTATGCGCCACCTGCATCAGCGCCGTGCTCTTGCCGCTGTTCATCGCGCCGTATCGAAAATAGAGCTTTGCCATAGCGATTTCCTTTCATGAAAGAATGCGGCGGCTCCGGCGCGCGGGTCAGAGATTGCGCACCCGGTACCCAAGGCTCATCAGGCTGTCGCCGAGGTGCACGTTTTCCACCGTGACGCCCTCGTAATCGACCGAGAGGTCATAGTGGCTGAAATTCCAGTAGCCCTTGACGCCGGCGCCGACAAGCACCGGCGCGACGGACTGCGCTGCGGCGCGGGGGATGCACAGCACGGCGACGTCCGGATGGTTCTTAAGACAGAAATCTGCGAGACGCGCGACGTTTTGCACCACGACGCCGCACTGCAGCTTTTTGCCGATTTCCTCCGGGCTTTTGTCGAACGCGGCCATCAGGTGATAGCCCCGCGCCTCGGAGGAAAGATAGCCGGAGATCGCGCGGCCCAGACGCCCGGTGCCGATCAGCACCGCGTTCAGGCTGCTTTCGCTGAAAAGAAGCTTGGAAATTTCATCCAGCAAAACATCCACGTGATAGCCGATGCCCTGCTGGCCAAAGCCGCCGAAGCAGTTCAGGTCCTGCCGTACCTGCGAGGCGGTGGTACCCATCATACGGGCCAGTTCGCTGGAGGATACCTTTACCACGCCGTTGCTGTACATGTCCAAAATATAGCGGTAATATTTGGGCAGCCGCTTGATAACAGGAAGCGACACCCGGTTGATGGAAGGGATTTGCTCTGCCATGATCTTACTTCACCAGTCTCTTCTTAGACAGTTTGTTGTTGGGGTGTGGGCCGCGCGATTACAGGCCCTCGATGGTGCGCATCACATAATTGCCGAATTCGGTGCAGGTGCAGCCGGTATCGCGTCCGGTGACGGTCAGCGCCTTTTCTGTGAACATGCATTTGTCGAGCGCCTCGGTCAGGCGGTCGGCCTGTTCCTGATAGCCGATATGCGACAGCAGCATCACGGCGGCGCGCAGCATGCTGCAGGGGTCGGCGTACTGGGCGCGGCCCTCCTTCACCATGCGCGGGGCCGAGCCGTGGATGGCCTCGAACATCGCATAGCGCTTGCCGATGTTGCCGCTGCCCGCGGTGCCGACGCCGCCCTGAAATTCGGCGGCCTCGTCGGTGATGATGTCGCCGTACAGATTCGGCAGCACAAACACCTGAAATTCGGCGCGGCGCTTTTGATCCACCAATTTGGCCGTCATGATGTCGATATACCAGTCGTCCGTGACGATATCGGGATAATTTTTGCCCACCTCCTGGCACAGGCGCAAAAACTTTCCGTCCGTGGCCTTGATGATGTTTGCTTTAGTGACGATGGACACACGGCTCTTGTGGTTCTTCTGGGCAAAATCATACGCGAGTTCGGCGATGCGCTGCGTGCCGTCGGTCGTGGTGATCGTAAAATCGACGGAAATGCCGTCCTCTGTCTCAAAGCCGCAGCTGCCAAGGGTATACGCGCCCTCGGTATTTTCGCGGAAGAAGGTCCAGTCAATGCCCTCCTCGGGCACCTTGACGGGGCGCACGTTGGCGAAAAGGTCGAGCTCCTTGCGCATGGCGACGTTCGCGCTCTCAATATTGGGCCATTCATCGCCCGCGCGCGGCGTAGTGGTGGGGCCCTTCAAAATCACATGACACGCCTTTAATTCCGCCAGCACGTCGTCCGGAATGGCCTTCCCGTGCGCCGCGCGGTTCTCAATGGTTAGGCCGTCGATCTCCCTGAACGCTACCTTGCCGCTCGCGACCTCGTCCTTCAGCAGAAAACGCAGAACGCGCTCGGCCTCGTGCGTGATGGTCGGGCCGATGCCGTCGCCGCCGCACACGCCGATGACGATCTGCGGAAGGGACGCATAATCGATAAAATCGCCCTGCGCGCGCATTGCCGCCACGCGGCGCCGCTGCGATTCCAGCAGCGCGCCGAACTTTTCCTTCGCGGATACGATATTCTCCATATTAAAAATGCCTCCGTGGTCAGATTTTAATCATTGGGCTTTTTCCTTCGTATATTGCAGCAGGCCGCCCGCGCGCAGGATGTCCGCCTGACGCGCGCTGATGTCGCAGCGCAGGGAAATCGCCGCCCCGGTTTCACGGTTTGTGAGGGCGGCGCACCCTCCGTTCAGCGCGTCCATAACGTTTGTCAGCGATAAAATATCGCCCAACGCAATTTTTTCAATGTCCTCCGCGCGCTCAAATTCCAGCGGCAGGATGCCCGCGTTGACGAGGTTTGCCTTGTGGATGCGGGCAAAGCTGACGGCGATCACCGCGCGGATGCCCAAATACAGCGGGACAAGCGCCGCGTGCTCACGGCTGGAGCCCTGCCCGTAGTTGGCGCCGCCCACGATTAGGCCGCCGTCCGCGTCAAGCGCGCGCTGCGGGAAATCCGGGTCGCAGACCTCAAAGCAATAATTTGCTAAATGAGGAATATTGCTGCGGTAGGGTAAAATCTTGCTTCCGGCGGGCATGATATGGTCGGTGGTAATGTTGTCGCCCACCTTCAAAAGGCACGGCAGCTCCATTGTGTCCGCCAAGGGCCGCGCGGCGGGCAGCGTCTTGATGGTCGGACCGCGCAGCACCTCGACCGCGCCGGCCTCTTCTT
>CANRZX010000211.1 GCA_947644575.1 uncultured Clostridia bacterium
AATGCCGTTCAGCCAGTTCCACCAACCGCCGTACAGCCACACGTTCTCGCTCGAAAGCCACCAGCGGTCGCCGTGCTGGCCCAGAGCGATGGCGCCCTTGATGGCGGATTCAAAATCGCTGCACACGGCGATCATGATATTGATGGCCACAATGACGAACGGGAATACCTTGAACCATTCCGTTTTGCCGATGCTCCACTTATATTTCAGCATCATGAAGCCGATGCAGCCCGCCGTGGCGGCGTACAGCTTCGCGTAGTGGAACCAGCTGTTCATATAGATGTAGGTATCATTTTTCAGCGCCCATTCCGCGCCCATCGCCGCGCCCACATAGATGGAGATGAAATAGACCGTCAGAGCCGCGGGCAGAATCAGGAAGAAAAAGATCCCGCCCTTTTTGCTGCGCCGGGCGATTTCGTTGCAGACGACCAGCCCCAAAAACACCATGAGCCAGCCCAAAAGCTGAAAGCCCGCGCCCTCGCCGTAAATTTGGAATAACATTGTGATTCCCTCGCTTTCCGATGATTGCTCCTCGCGCCCGCGCCCGGCCGCCGGGTATGGGCACACCGTACCAAACGCATCCGAGACGCTCTGGCTGTACCAGACGCGCATCATGGATTCATACTTTGTACATATTTTATCATCCGGCGCAAGCGCTGTCAACGCGGGGCGTTTTTTTCGTGAAACAGTCGAAAACAAACGCTTGAATTGTGACAAAATGTATGATAAAATTTCCTTGTGGTATCTGGTATAACCAAAAACAGAAGGGAGCTGCGCGATGGAGTTTATAAAGCTTTCCGCGCCCAGCCTGAAATCGCTTTTCGTCAGCCAGCTTCAGGGGATGATCCTGTCGGGGGAGCTGCCCGTCGGCGCGCAGCTTCCGCCGGAACGGGAGCTGGCGGACCGTATGCAGGTAAGCCGCGCGGTCGTGAACAGCGGCCTCGCCGAACTGGCGAAGCAGGGCTTTTTGGAGGTAATGCCCCGCCAATGCGTGCGCGTGGCGGATTACCGCCGCAAGGGAAATCTGAGCACGCTGGTCGCCATTATGGATTATCGGGGCGGCGTGCTGGGCCGGCACGAGATCCGCTCGATCTTAGAGGTGCGCAGGGCGCTGGAGCATATGGCGGCGAACAGCGCCATCGATTTCGCGAGTGAGGCCGACCTTGCCGCTTTGGGGGAGACCGTCGCCGCGCTGGCCCGTACCGAAACGCCCGCTGAAGCCGCCGAAGCGGCGTTCGCGTTTCAGCACACGTTAGCGTTTATCAGTGGCAACAGCATTCTTCCCCTCATTTATTATTCCTTTAAGCCGCCTGTCATTACGCTTTGGATCCGGTTCTGCCGCCTATACGGCATTGAGGCGCTGCTGAGCAACACCGAGCGGCTATACGCCCATCTGTGCGCGCGGGATAAGGTTGCGGCTGCGGCGTGGATCGACGCATATTTGGGCGAAGCCATCGACGGCGCGCAGCAAATCTATCATGACGCCCGGCATGAAACGCATTCCCGGAAAGGAGACAGCCGCCCATGACAAATCCGAAAAAGCTCCTTCTTACCCCCGCGGAGGCGGGCTTTCTCTATGCCGCAAGCGTTCTGCTGTGGCTCCCGCTCTATCTTTATGACGGCTTTGTCCGCCTGATCGACGCGAAGGCGATTTTCTTTTATGTACTCACCGTACTGGGCGCGCTGCTGTGGTTCCTCTGTGCGTTTACGCAAGGACGGGTTCCCATGCTGGTCTCCCCCGGGGCGGTGCGCCTCGACGCGGCCCTCCTCGCGCTGGGCGGCCTGTGCGCCGTCTATGTGCTGAATCTTCTCGTCGCGCCCGACCGCTCCGTCGCTCTCTGGGGGTTAGAGGGGCGGCGCAACGGCTCGATGATGCTGCTGATGTGCGCCGTCGGCTACTGCGTCGTATCCAGCTGTGTGCCGGAGGGACAGGTTCTCCTACTGCTTCGGCTGGCTCTCACCGGCCTGTGCGCGGTCGGGCTTCTGGGGTGTCTGAATTATTTTTTGATCGACCCCTTGGATGTTTACTACATCCTCGATCATGACACCGCGCGGATTTTCCTGTCCACGGTGGGCAACGACAATTTCTTCGGGGCGCTGACGGCAATGGGCGCGGCGCTGGCCGCCGGGCTCTGCTTGCGGGCCGGGGACGGGCGGAGGGCGCTGCTGCATGGAGCGCAGACGGTGCTGCTGGCCGTCTCGCTGATTCCCGCGAACAGCGACGCCGCGTGGCTAGGCTTTTTCGCGGCGATAGCCGTCCTTGTTTGCCAAAGCGGCCTTTGCTGGAACCGGCTGGCGCGCCTGCTTCTCGCGGGGGCGGGCTTTTTCGCGGCCGCCCTGCCGTTTGGCTTCGGCGCGCGCACACTGCCCATCCGGGACGAGCTCGGTTCGCTCTCCGCGCTGCTGACACATCCGGCCGTCGCGTGCGCCGGGCTGCTCGTCTTGCTCGCCCTTTGGGTTTCTCTGCGCGCGCGGCGCGCGGAATGCGCCCGCGTAACACGCCGCCTTGCTGCCGTCACCCTGCTGTCGGTGCTGGCGCTGATGATCGCGGCGAACGGCGCAACACGCCTCCCGCTCGGCCCGCTGGGAAACCTCCTGCGTTTCGACCTGACATGGGGCGGCGGACGCGGCTATGTCTGGGGGCGTCTGCTTTATGTGTATGGGGATGAGCTGAGTACGCTGCAAAAGCTGATCGGCGCGGGCGGAGACTGTGTCGACGCGCTGCTGAATCCGCATTATACGGACTACATCATTGCAATGAATGGCCAAACCTTCGATTCCGCGCATAATGTCTATGTACAGCAGCTTTTGTGCGGCGGCGTGCTGGGCGCCGGATGCTGGCTGCTGTTCTGGGGCGCGCGGCTGCGCGCTGGTCTGCGGCGGCAAAGCCCTGTCGTGCCCGCGCTTCTCGCCTATGGCGTACAGGCGTTTTTCAGCATTGATATGCCCGCCGTGCTGCCGCTCGCGTTCGTGTTAGCCGCGCTGGCCGCGCCGCCGGCCGGCAGCGGTTCAAGTCCGGATGCGCCGGAAATTTCCCCTCACGGTGAGGGCGAAGCGGACGCCGGTTCTGCGATCGAGCCATCGGCGGAGCTTTCTTCACGTGAAGCCGCCGGGACAGACACGGGTGCGGCAAACGGAAGCCTCACGAAAAATCCCGAGCCGAACGCGCCGCGCCGCTGCGTGCTGCTGGTTGGCTTGCCCTGCCTGTTCCTTTTAGGCGCGGCCCTGACCCCGATCTTGCTGAGCGGGACATAACCGAAGCGCCCGCCCCGCAAGGGCACGCGCGCATTTCGCCTTATGGATTTTCCGCCCTATATTGCCGAAAGCCCCGGGAGTACAATAAAAGTGTTTCCGAGGCTTTCCCCGTGTCCGGAAAATCCGGTTTTGGAAAAATTTCAAAAAAGGGTTGACTCTGACGCGGCGTAATAGCTTATACTGAGCGTCACACGGGAGGGATACGCGATGCGGACCGTACATGAGGTGAGCGAATTGACAGGCGTCAGCGTGCGCGCGCTGCACCATTACGACGCCATCGGCCTGCTCAAGCCGACGCGCGTCACGCTGGCGGGCTATCGCTTGTATGACGACGCGGCGCTGCTGCGACTGCAAAGCATTTTGCTGTTCCGCGAGTTGCAATTTCCGTTAAGGGAGATCAAGGCCATTCTCGAAAGCCCGGGCTTTGATCAAAAAAAGGCGCTGGAGCAGCAGCTTGAGCTGCTACGGCTGCGGCGCAGGCGCTTGGACGCGCTGATCGAGCTTGCCCGTGAAACGATTGCGTCAGGAGGTGATTACATGAATTTTTCGGCATTTGATACTTCCGAGTTAGAGCGGTGCGCCGCCGAGGCAAAGAAAAAATGGGGCGGGACGGACGCGTACCGCGAGTATGAGCAAAAGGCCGCGCGGCGCGCGGCGGACGGTCAGGACGAGCGGGCGCCCGCAAAGGCGCTGATGGGCCTGTTTGCCGAATGGGGCGGGCTGCGGCAAACGCCGCCCGATTCCGACGCGGCGCAGCGCGCTGTGAAAAAGCTGCGGGCGTTCATCACTGAGCATTATTACACCTGCACCCCGGACATTCTTCGCGGCCTTGGGCAGATGTATACCGCCGACGAGCGCTTTCGCGCGCGGATCGACGCGGCCGGCGGCGCGGGAGCGGCCGCGTTCGTCGAAAAAGCGATCGAGCGCTACTGCGAAAGCTGTACCGCGTAACAGAAACGGGGCGTGTGAAGCGCTTCCATGCTTCCAAGCGCCCGGCGCCCTGCGCCAGGCGCAGGGGCTGTCGACAAAGTCGACAGCCCCTGAGGGACACCAAACGCTTTGTGCTTCGCTTTGCTGCGCAGTCGCTTATTGGTTTCCCTCAGTTCTCCTTTCCGGCGAAAA
>CANRZX010000212.1 GCA_947644575.1 uncultured Clostridia bacterium
CTTCCTCGCACACTGCACAAACTCGCAGCAGCCGTGCGCCGCGCAGGCATGCTCTGCGCATCCGCCGCTCTCACAGCCTGCGGCGCGGGCCGGCCACTCCGTTTCCGGCTCCGCCGCCTTTTGGGCGTTCCCCCCGCAGGGCTGCGGCCCGGCGGTCTCATCCGTCAGCCACTTCCGTTTGACATGCTCGGCCACGGCGCGCTTTTCCGCGCTCAGCGCGGTCCCGTCTGCCCGGCGGGGTTCCGTCCGCTCCCTCTCCGCCGAATTCCTTTTCTGCGCCCGCGCCAGCCACCGGCGGCGCAGCAGCGCGCTGCCCTGTTTTCCAAATCCGTTTTTGCTCATTTTTTGTCCCCCTCTGTCACCACAATCTCTGTGCGCGGGCGTTTGCGGTCGGTATCGCCGCGCACGGTCAGCGCGATGTGCGCAAAGCTGTCGTCGCGGATCGCGCCCGCTTTCGTCAGCCCGTCGAGCAGGAATTTCCCGCCGTAATTGTCCGGGTCGCGCCGGCGGCGGTCCGGGAAAAAGTAAGTAATCGAGACGTGCGCGAAGTCCGGCGCAGCAGGGCGGCCGAGCCGCGCCAGCTCGCGCTTTGCCAGCCACTGCACGGCGCTTGTCCACCGCTCCTTTTCGCCGCGATATTCCCATCCGTTCAGCCGCCCCGCGAACCGGTTCAAACTCGGAGGCACGCCGTTTAATACAAGCCGCATTGTCCGCTCTCCTCTATCCGTTTTCTTTTCTCTTCCTGCAATCGATTTTTCTTGTAGTCGTTGTATTTTTTACGGTATTCGTAGCTTTTACCAAAAATATTCCATGCTGCTTCTACAACGTTCGGTTCAAATGGACGGATTTTTTCCAGATCATCCACCGCCTTGTACGATATCGGGCATCCACAGCATCCCGTTCGCGTCAAACCATACACTTCATATGCATCAGAATAGCGTATGCCGTAATAATCTTTTATCCATGCTTTGTCAACATCTGATACATAATATAGCGGCCGTAAACGATACTGCTTGGAGCTTGTTTCTGTAAAGCACATTGTTTTGCAATCCTTTTTAGGCACCGACCGCATCCCACCTTCGTCTCTTCGTTCTCCGGTGATAATCATCTCATATCCTTTCTGGACACGATGCGCCAAATGCTTTTTACAGTAATCGCAGCACCTCGCACTTATGGGAAAGTCCGGAGGATACTCTTCGATAAAGTCCAACATGTATTTGCTTGAATTGATCACAAGCTGAATGTTTGGTCTTGGCTCACCCGCAGAATTGCAGCAGCAAAGGAAATTTATCAAATTTTCACATTTTGGGTACCGATCGCGTAGCTCCTCACGTTTCGCTTTTTTGTCCTGTGCGGTGTTGTATTCCTCCGCGATAGAGAGCGGGATTCCTTTCTTCTGCCATGCCTCCAACCCGGACGACATGATTTTAGAGACAAATGGCACTCCGTGTTTACGGACGGACTGTATGATGTTCAGTTCTGGTCGAAACTCAGCGATTTCAATCCCATATTTTTCTGATGTCTCTATTACATGATCTTTTGTTGCCTGCATCTCAAGTCCCGTATTAAAAAAAGCATAATGTACAGGCGCAAGGCGAAACGTTTGTCTCGCATCCTCAATAATTGCCACCAAAATGTCGCTGTCAGAGCCTCCAGAGTAAGAACATATTGCATTCGGGTGATCGTACAGCTTCCGAGCTACGATCGATTTTATGGCAGACAGCTTGTGTGGTGGATCAAAATCTGCATACGGAGGCCTGTCTGTATAAACACGGCTCCGGTATTGTTCGCTCACGTTATATCTGCTCCCTTCATCCTTCGTTCCGGTTTGTCCCGCTGCGTCCGAATCACTTTTGCAAGGTAATCCGCCGTTTCGGCCCCGTAATCCATCGCGATGCAGATCGCTTCCGCCGTCTGGTCATACGGCATCCCCGCCGCCGCGTCAAGGATCATCCTTTTCTCCCGCGGGTCCAATGCTTTTCCCTGAAGCGCATCCCGGCAGAATGCTAAAATTTCGGATTCCCTCTCCGACAAACCGTCGTCCCGGTCGGTGTCGCTGTCCGCGCGTACGCGCGGACGACGACTGTTATTCTTTTCTTTACTTTTCTTTTCTTTACTTTGGGGGTTTTCTCCCGAATTAAAGGCGTTTTTACCCGAATTAAAGGCGTTTTTCCCGGAAAAACCCGGTTTTTGCGTAACCTGAATACAATCGAGCGTTTCTTCTTCGCTCAATATCCAGATTTCGCGGTCCACACGATAGGTGCGGCGGCAGTCCTTCGCCATGCTTTGGAACCGCTTCTGTATTCCGTGGGAAGTGAGAACCTTGACGCCGCTGCGTGATGTGCAGGTCTTACGCTCGATGCAGCACAGCAGTGATCTCCGCAGCAGGTAGTTCAAAATCAACCCTATTTTCTCCGTAGAAAGACGGAGATGATATGCCGCAAGCTCTGTGCGGTCTTCGTCCCATTCGACGAAAAAGCCGTGCTCGCGGTACGCCGCCATTTTGATGTAGTCCCACAGCGCGTATCCCTCGCAGCCGTGCGACGCAATCAAGCCCATAATCTTCGGGTCAAAAAACGTATCGGTGTCCTGCTGACAATACGAGAACCCCTCGCTTTTTGGCCGTGCCATTGGTTCTCCTCCAGTTTGTCAGAACGGAATGTCCCCGTCGCCGTCGTCGATGATGGAAAAATCGTCTTCCGGCGCGGGCCGGGAAACGGCCCGCATGCTCTCGCGCAGGTCCATCTGGCGCGGTGCATTCGGATTCTGCGCAGCGACCGCACGCGGCCGCGCGTGCAGTTCAAAGAAATCCCGCGCGAGCCTGCCGCCCGCGGCGCTCATCCGGTTTGCGGCGTCCATCATCGCCAACTGCTGCCCTGCACAGGATTCCACCCGAGCTGCTTCCCGCAGCGTGTCCCACTGCTCCGACGTCAGATAGGCCCGCGGGAAGCTTCTCCCCGGCGGATGGTACCCGGGCTCATCCGGGTAGAGCGCGTCGCCAAGCTCCGGCGGCGGGATCAGTTTTCCGTTCACCAGCATTCAAGATTCCTCCGTTCCTTCCGAATTGGAAATTTATTGGAGTTTGACTGGAAAATCAGATGAAACATAAATCACGCTTTTTCCACGGCAAATTGCAATACTTTTTTCGTAAAGATTCCGAACGACGGAGCTGTCCCGCATATTCTGAACGACGGAGTTGTCCCACATATCCTGCACGACGGAGCTGTCCCGCATATCCCGCACAGCGGATCTGCCCCGCATATTCCGCACAGCGGAGCTGTCCCGCATATCCTGCACGACGGAGCTGCCCCACATATCCTGCACGACGGAGCTGCCCCACATATCCTGCACGACGGAGCTGTCCAACATATTCTGCACGACGGAGCTTTCCCACATATTCTGCACAGCGGAGCTGTCCAACATATTCCGCACGACGGAGCTGTCCCGCATATTCTGCACAGCGGAGCTGCCCCGCATATCTGCAATGATCGTATCTCTGGAAACCGTCCCAACCGTACAATCTTTAAGATAGTAGTTTTCGCCTTGTTTAATTTCCGCGATTTCCTTCCCGACAAAAATCCGCTTTGAGGCCCATTTTTCGACGGCCTCGCGCGCCATCTGCTCATACTTTCCCGGGTCGGCTTCATACCATTCCGGCAGCTCGTCCTGATCGATCCGGAATACCCACGACGAAACGGGCGTGAACGGATCGTCGTTCTTCGGCGACAGCTCAAACCGGATGTATTTCCCCATCGCGCGGTTTTCCGCCGTGTCCTCGATTCCTTTTTCCTGCAGCATGCGGTCGTGGCTGTCGTAGTCCGGCACGAACACGCCTGCCTTGAACAGCAGCCCGGATTTCAGCTTACACATTGACAAAATCCCCTTTCCCGTGATATACTGTACACGGTATATTTTTCTTTGCCCCTTTCGGGATCCCCGTCCCGGAGGGGCTTTTTTCTGTCTCCCCCGCGGGATTTTCCAAGCGTCCCAACCTTGTGCGGCGCTTGTCCGCCTCTTTGTGCAGCCGGTGCGCGCACGCGCCGATCCAGTTCTGGACGGTTCCGTAGCCGCAGAATTTCACATCGCTCTGAATGCGCGCGGCCTGATCCTTCGGCATGCGCGCCGAAACGCGTCCCTTGTGCCTGTGGCGGTCTTTGGCGCGCGTGGGGCTGTTTGCCTTGGCGTCGCTTTCCGCGCCGTCCCGGGCGGTTGCAACCGCATCTATGGCGGCCCTTGCGTGCTGCGTCCACGTCACACCGTATTTGTCTGGGTTCGACGCCTTGCTGTCGAGCGATTTGTCATAGCCCCTGCAC
>CANRZX010000213.1 GCA_947644575.1 uncultured Clostridia bacterium
CAGACAGACAGACAGACAGACAGACAGACAGACAGACAGACAGACAGACAGACACTATCGCTGTCTGTATGACCGCATCGTGATCCGCCGCAGGCGATAGGGAACAATCAGAACCGAACCGATCAAACGAAAAAAGGAGACGCCATGCAATACGACGTTGTGCTGGTAACCTATAACAGCGAAAAATGGCTGCGGGGCTGCGTCGCGGCGCTGGCGGGCGCGCGCTATCCGCTGGAGGAGCTGCGGCTCATCTTCTGCGACAACGCCTCCACGGACGGCACGCGGGATGCGCTGGCGGCCCTGCGCGCGGAATATCCGGGCTTCGGCGGCTTCGAGCTTGTGGAAAACGAAAAAAACCTCGGCTTTGGCGCGGCGTGCAACCGGGGCGCGGCGCGCGGGGACGCGCCGATGCTCTTTTTTCTGAACGTGGACACCGAGGCGGACCCCGACGTTTTCGCGCAGCTCGACGCCGCGCGGGCGCGCTGGCCGGACGCGGGCGGCTACGAGTGCCGGCAGACGCCCTACGAGACGGGCCACCACATCGACCCCGTCACGATGGAGACGACGTGGGCCAGCGGCGCGGCGCTGGCCGTGCCGCGCGCGGTGTTTGCCGAATCGGGCGGCTTTGACGAGCACCTTTTCATGTACTGCGAGGACGTCGACCTCTCCTGGCGCATCCGCGCGCTCGGGTACCGGCTCTATTACGTGCCGTTCGCGCGCGTTACGCACTACTCCTACGAAAACGGCGGCCCGAAGCTCGGCGAATACGCGGGCAGCTTCTACGGCAATCTGTTGCTGCGCTACAAATTCGGCGGCCCGCGCACAATTTGGGATGGCCACAAAATGTATCTCGGCGCGCTGCGCCGCCCGCTGCATTTCGACAATGTGCGCCGCGTGCTGGCGAAAAATTACCTGCGCCATTTTATAACGCTGTGGCCGTTTTTATTCTGGCGCTTTTCGCACAAGGCGGAATACAGGGCCCGCACGGCCCAATTTGAGGGCGGCTTTTCGGCCGACCGGGGGCTCTGCGCGCTGACGCCGCCGCCCGGGGACGCGCCGCTCGTCTCGGTGATCGTGCGCACCTGCGGCCGGCCCGGCACGCTGCGCAGAACGCTGCAGAGCCTGCGCTGGCAGACCTACCGCAATTTCGAGGTCGTTGTGACGGAGGACGGCCCGGATACGGCGCGCGCCATGCTCGAGCGGGAATTTTCCGATCTGCCGGTCCGTTATCTGAACGACGGCGCGCGGCACGGCCGCGCGGCCAACGGCAACCGGGGCCTTGCCGCCGCGCGCGGGGAGCTGTGCAATTTTTTGGACGACGACGACTTTTTCTACCCCGACCATTTGGAGCTGCTCACCGGCCTGCTGTGCGCCCATCCCGAGGCGGACCTCGCGCTGGGTAGCTCGATGGCGCTGTTCTGCCTGCCGGACGGCACGCAGACGCAGCTGTACCCGGTGACGTTCGACCGCATCGACCGCTTTTCCATGTGTCAGAGCTGCCGGATCTCCATCCAGACCGTGCTGTTCCGCCGCGGCCTGTTCGAGCGGTACGGCGGCCTGATCGAGACGCTCGACGCCCACGAGGACTGGGGGATGTGGCTCAAGTATTTGGAGCACGGGCGGCGCATCACGCCCCACGCGCCGGATGTCCGCCGCGCCACCAGCGTTTTCGTCCAGCCCGCCGGGCAGAGCGAGGCGCGGGCGCGCATCGCGGCGTACCGCAAAAGCGACGCTGCGTTTTACAACGACCCGTCCCTGCGCTTCGACGTCTCGCTGGCCGATCTGCGCCGCTATTACGACGACATGATCGCCGACCTGCGCTGCCTTGAGGCGCGCGGCGAGCTGCACGAATTTTTGGAGCGCGAGGCAAGGCGCGGGGAATGACGGGGCGGAATTTTTGGCGAAATATGCGTAGGGGCGGGGCTTGCCCCGCCCGAACAAATTGCCAAGAACCTTGCGGGATGGCCAAGGCATCCCTCTACGGCATGGGGAAATCGAATATTCCCACGAAAGAACAATGGATGCATTCCGCCTGCTCTGACAGTACATGACAGCGCGATCGCGATATTCCACCTCATCCGTCACGGCGTTCCGCCGTGCCACCTTCCCCTCGAGGGGAAGGTGAATAAGGTAATATTTTCACTTAAAAACTCTGAAGGATAACTCCCGGAAAGGACGGTCCCTATGAAGCTGAAGCTCAAGCGCGTGCGCGAGCTGCTCGCGTTCTTTTTCGCCAGCGTGCGGCAGGACGGCCTCGGCCCCACGCTCCGGCGCGCGGCCGCGTTTTTCCGGCGGCGCTTCGGCAGCAAAAGGGGGCGCTTTCTGCCGCGCAGGCAGACGCTTGCCGCGCAGCGCGCGCTCGATTACGGCGCGCTGGACTGGCCCGTCGTCAGCATCTGCGTGCCGCTGTACAATACGCCGCCGCGCTTTCTGCGCGCGCTGCTGGACAGCGTCCTCGCGCAGACCTGCCCGAACTGGCAGCTGTGCCTCGCCGACGCCAGCGACGACGCCCACGCCGAGGTGGGCGAGCTCGTGCGGCAGTATCAGGCGAAGGACGATTACCGGGAACGGGCGGCCCGCATCCTCTATCGAAAAATTGAGAATCAGGGCATTGCCGCCAATACGAACGCCGCCGCCGCGCTGGCGACGGGGGAGTACCTCGGCCTTGCCGACCATGACGACGTGCTCGCGCCGCACGCCGTGTACGAGATGATGAAGGCCGCGCGCGAGACGGGCGCGGCGTTTCTGTACAGCGACGAGGCGCTGTTCACGCGCGATATCCGCCGCCCCGTCACGGGCCATTTCAAGCCGGATTTCGCGCCGGATTACCTCAACTGCTGCAATTACATCTGCCATTTTTCCGTGTTCCAAAAATCGCTGTTCGACGCGGTGGGCGGGCTCGACCCCGCGTGCGACGGCAGCCAGGATCACGATCTGTTTTTGAAGCTGAGCGAGCGCGCCGCGCCGGTGCACCTCCCGAAGGTGCTGTATTATTGGCGCGTGCACGCCGCGTCCACCTCGGGCGGCACGGCGGCGAAGCCCTATGTGGCCGACGCCGCGAAGCGCGCCGTCGCCGCGCACCTCGCGCGCACGGGCGCGAAGGGCACGGTGACGGACGGCCTGTTCCCCAGCACCTACAAGGTGGAATACGCCGTCGAGGGCGCGCCGCTCGTCTCGATCCTGATCCCGAATAAGGATCATACCGGCGAGCTCGCCAAGGCGCTCGATTCCATTTTCGCCAAAACGGCGTATCCGCATTATGAAATCATCATCATCGAGAATAATTCCACGGAGGAAAAAACGTTCCGGTATTATGAGGCGCTGCAAACGGCGCACGAAAACTGCCGCGTCGTGCGGTACGAGGGCGGCTTCAATTTCAGCGCGATCAACAATTTCGGCCGCAAGGCGGCGCGCGGGGAGTACCTGCTGCTGCTCAACAACGACGTCGAGGTGATCGGCGGCGCGTGGCTCGGCGAGATGCTGGCCCTCTGCGCCCAGCCGGGCGTGGGCATCGTCGGCGCGAAGCTGTATTATCCCGACGACACGCTCCAGCACGCGGGCGTGATCGTGGGGCTGGGCGGCTACGCCGGGCACAGCCACAAATACGCCAAGCGCGGCGGCAGCGGCTATATGTTCCGCGCCGCGACCGTGCAGGACCTTTCCGCCGTCACCGCCGCCTGCATGATGGTGAAGGCGTCGGTGTACGACGAGGCGGGCGGCCTCGACGAGGGCTTCGCCGTCGCGTTCAACGACGTCGATTTCTGCCTGCGCGTGCGGCGGCTGGGCTGCCGCGTGCTGTTCACGCCGTATGCCGAACTGTACCATTACGAGAGCAAGAGCCGGGGCCTTGACACGAAGGGCGCGGCGAAGGAGCGGTTTGAGGGCGAGCGCCGCCGGCTGAAGGAGCGCTGGGGCGGCAGCCTGACGCGCGACCCGTATTACAACCCGAACCTGACGCTCGACCGCGAGGACTTCACCGAGAGCAACGCTTTGCCCAAGGACGACCCCGTGCCGGGGGCCGCGGCGCATGCATAGCGAAAAGGCGCGCCTGCGCGCGGCGGCGCGGGAGCACATCGCAGCGATGGGCGCGCGGGCGCGGGCGGAAAGCGGCGCGGCCATTGTGCAAAACCTGCTGCAAAGCGGGCTCTGGCAGCGCGCGGATACGGTGTTCTGCTATGTGGGCGACCCGGCCCGGGGCGAGGTCGACACCCGGCCCCTGCTGCGCGCCGCGCTGGCCGGGGGCAAAACGCTCGCCGTGCCGCTGTGCGTGGGGC
>CANRZX010000214.1 GCA_947644575.1 uncultured Clostridia bacterium
AATTGCCGGCCACCGAGCGCGAGGCCGTCACCGCCGGGGGTGATAAGATCCGCGGCGAGATGGAGCGCGGGCGCGTCGACGCCGCGCTGGCGCAGGCGCAGGACGCGCAGACGGCGCTCGACGGCGAGTGCGCGCAGCTGTCCGAGCGCATCGCTGTCTGCGAGCGGCAGGCGGCGGACGCCGGCGACGCGCTGGCGGCGCTGGAGCGGGAAAGCGAGGCGCTGGAGCGGGAGCTGCGCGAATTGTCGGGAAGCGACGACGATTTTCTCGCCACGCGCGCCCGCCTTGCCGACGAGCTGTCGGAGCTGAAGCTGCAGAGCCTCGCTGCGCGGAAGGACATCGAAAACCATCGCGCGGCCATCGCGCAGTTAGAGAGCCGCACGGACGAGAGCGACGCGCGCGCGAAGCAGACGGCGGACAATATCGAAACGCTGACCGCGCAGAACGCGGCGCGCGCCGAGGAGATCGAGCAGATCCGCGCCGAGATCACCGGCAGCCGCGCCGAGATCGAGCGCTGCGAGGCCGCCAAGGCCGAGGCCGTGCGTCGGCGCATGGAGCGCGAGGGCTCGATTACCCGCCAGACCGCGCGCGTGCGCGCGCTGACGGACGAACGCGAAAAGTTGGGGCGCGAGATCGCGCGCCTTGCCGAGCAAAAGGAACAGAAGGACGCCGAATACGCGCAGACGGCGGCGAAGCTGTGGGAGGAATATGAGCTGACGCTGACCGACGCCGAGGCGCTGTGCCGCCCGTTCGAGAGCGTTTCGGAGCTGCGCCGCCTTGTTTCCGAGGTGCGCGGCAGGATCAAGGCGCTAGGCAATGTCAACGTCGGCGCAATCGAGGAATATGCCGAGGTCAGCGGGCGGTATGAGTTTTTGAAAAAACAGGTCGGCGACGTGGAGCAGAGCAAGGCCGAGCTGCAAAAGCTGATCGCGGGCCTGTCGGATGAGATGCGCGTCATGTTCAGTGAAAGCTTTGCCGCGATCAACGGGCATTTCGGGCGCATTTTCGCCGAGCTGTTCGGCGGCGGTACGGCGCGGCTGTATTTGGAGGACGAGACGGATGTCCTCGAGAGCGGCATCAATATCGAGGTGGCCCCTCCGGGCAAAATCATCAGGAACCTGTCGGCGCTTTCGGGCGGCGAGCAGGCGCTGGTGGCGATCTCGATCTACTTCGCCATTTTGGCGGTAAACCCCGCGCCGTTTTGCGTGCTGGACGAGATTGAGGCCGCGCTCGACGATGTCAACGTCACGCGCTTCGCGCAGTATCTGCGGCGTATTTGCGCGCAGACGCAGTTTATTGTTATCACACACCGGCGCGGCACGATGGAGGAGGCCGACGTTTTGTACGGCGTCACCATGCAGGAGGACGGCGTTTCAAAGCTGCTGCGGCTCGACCTGGCGCATGTGGACGCGAGCCTTGTGTCCTGAGCGGCCGGCGGCTGGAAATACATAAATTGCCCGCGGCCTGTGCGGACAGCGGTTTATCGCCGCATTGCCGGTCCGATAAGAGCCGTGTGGAGGTATATCCGGCGTTTGCGTTTGGCATGAAGATTACCTTATGAACCTTCCCCTTGAGAGAACGGCGTCGCGGTATTTTGCCGTGACGGATGAGGTGGTAAATCTACCGAAGACGCTTTATTTTTAGGAGGAAAAATAAAAAGGAGGGCATCGGATTGGGCTTCTTTGAAAAACTGGGCGAGGGGCTGCGTAAAACGCGCGATTCGGTTTTTGGCTCCATCGCGGATCTGGTTACCGTCAGCGAGATCACCGAGGACACCTATGACGAGCTGGAGGAACAGCTGATCCTCGCGGATGTCGGCGCGGACACGGCGGTGCGCCTTGTCGAGCAGCTGCGCGAGGCCGTGCGCAGAAACCATTTGAAAACCGGCGAACAGGCGCTCGACGCGCTGAAAGGGATTGTCCGCGAAATGCTGCGCGCCGAGGAGCCCATGCGGCTGGACGGCAGACCCGCCGTAATCCTGGTTATCGGTGTGAACGGTGTGGGCAAGACCACGTCCATCGCGAAGCTGGCGCACCTGTACGCCGGGCGCGGCAAGAAGGTGCTGCTGGCCGCGGGCGATACGTTCCGCGCCGCCGCCGCCGAGCAGCTCTGTGTCTGGGCCGAGCGCGCGGGGGTGCCCGTCGTCAGGCACAGTGAGGGGGCCGACCCCGCCGCCGTGATCTTCGACGCCGTGCAGAGCGCCGCCGCGCGCGGCTACGACCTTGTCATCTGCGATACGGCCGGGCGGCTGCACAACAAAAAGAATCTGATGGACGAGCTCTCAAAAATCAGCCGTGTGGTGAACAAAGCGTGCGGCACGGCCAGCGTCGAGACGCTGCTGGTGCTCGACGCGATTACGGGACAGAACGCCATCAGCCAGGCGGGCCAGTTCGTCGACGCGGCGAACGCGACAGGCATCATCCTGACAAAGCTGGACGGCACGGCCAAGGGGGGCTCGGTCATCGGCATCAAGGCAAAGCTTGGCCTGCCCGTGCGCTTTGTGGGCGTGGGCGAGGGCATGGATGATCTGATGGAATTTGACGCGGATTCCTTTGCGGACGCGCTGTTCCTGCGCGAGGGGGAGGGGCAGGCATGAATTTTATCGCCGCGACCAATAATCCCGGTAAAATGGCCGAGCTGCGCCGTATTTTGGAGCGCATGGGCCACACCGTGCAGAGCCAGCGTGAGGCCGGCCTGACGCTCGACCCGGAGGAGACGGGCGCTACCTTTGCTGAGAACGCGTGCATCAAGGCGCGGGCTGTCTGCGAAGCAGCGGCGCAGCCGACCGTCGCGGACGATTCGGGGCTTTGCGTCGACGCGCTGGACGGCGCGCCGGGCGTGCATTCGGCGCGTTACTGCGGCCGCCACGGCGACGACGAGGCCAACAACGACAAGCTTCTGGCCGAGCTGGCCGGCGTGCCCGAGGACGCGCGCGCCGCGCGGTTCGTCAGCAGCGTGTGCGTGTGGCTGCCCGACGGGCGGCACGCCACGTTCGAGGGCGTTTGCCCGGGCCGAGTCGGCTTTGAGCGCCGGGGGACGAACGGCTTCGGCTACGACCCGCTGTTTATCCCCGACCGCGTCGGCGTGCCCGGCACGCCGGACACTGTGGAAAACACGCAGGGCCGGTCTTATGCCGAGCTCTCCGCCGGGGAAAAGGATGCCATCAGCCACCGCGGCCGCGCGATGGCCCGCATGGAGCGGGAGTTAGAGCGGTTCCTCGCCGATAAGAGCGTCCTCGGCATGGCGTCGGGCGGGGTGGATATCAAAGAGAAAGATCCGTCGTAAGGCGTTCAAACCGCCGGAACGGCGTCCTGATACAAATCCGATACAAAAGAGGAGTAAACTATGCTGACAAGCAAACAGCGCGCGATTTTGCGCGCACAGGCCAACAGCCTTGCGGTTGTGTTTCAGGTGGGCAAGGGCGAGATCGACGACGCGCTGGTGAAAACGACGGCCGACTGCCTTGCCGCGCGCGAGCTGATCAAAATGAAGGTGTTGGAAAACAGCCCCTACACCACGCGCGAGGCCGCCGACCTGCTGGCGGAAAAGACGGGCAGCGAGTGTGTGCAGGCCATCGGCTCAAGGTTCGTTCTGTACAAGCAGAAGAAAAAGGACAGCAAATACGCCGCGCTGCTGAAATAAGAGCGCGCCTGCCAAGGGAAACGCGGCCGGGAGGAGGGTGTATGGAGCGACAAAAAATCATCCTGTTTGGTGGCACGTTCGATCCGCCGCACAACGGCCATATGACGCTGCTCGCCGGCGCGATTGAAGTGGTAGGGCCGGATCTGGTCATCGTCGAGCCCTCCGGCACGCCGCCGCATAAACGCGCGGGCGACACTCCGGCGCGGCACCGCATGGCGATGTGCGAATGCTTCCGCTCGCTGTTCGACGGGCTTTTGATCGACGACACCGAGATCCGCCGCGCGGGCAAAAGCTACACGATCGACACCGTGCGCGCGATGAACGAGCGGTTTCCGGACGCGCAGCTTTATTTCCCGATGGGCAGCGATATGCTGCTGTGGTTCCGCAACTGGGCGTCGTATGAGGAGCTGCTGCGGCGCGTGGTGATCGTCGCGCAGCTGCGCGACGGGGAGGACGCCGGGCCCATGCGCGCGTATGCCGAGGGCCTGCGCGCCGAGGGCGGGCGCGTGCTGCTGGCGAGCGCGCCGGTGTTCCCCGTCTCTTCGACGGAGCTGCG
>CANRZX010000215.1 GCA_947644575.1 uncultured Clostridia bacterium
CGGCGCGTGCGCCGACCCGTTCGCGCCCAAGGCGGCGCGCGCGTCGATGGGCGCGCTGGCGCGGCTGGCGCTGATGGCCGCGGATGAAACAAAACAGGCGCTCGACGCGTTTCATACGTATGGAATCCCCGCCGTCGCGGCGGCGCTGCGGGATTCTGTGCCGCTGGACGCGGCGGTCACGGACGCGCGCGCCGGCGTGGCGCTCCTGATCGGCAACGAGGGCAACGGCCTCGCGCCACAGACGGTCGTGGCGGCGGACCTTGTGGTGCGCATCCCGATGCTGAACGGGGTGGAATCGCTGAACGCCGCCGTGGCGGGCAGCGTGCTGCTGTGGCATTTTCGGGAGGTGCAGGCGGATGGATGACGCGCGCGTGGAGCGGGCCACGTGGCTGTGGCTCGCGGCGGCGCTCGGCCCCGCAGCGCCCAACAGCGGCATGGTGCTGTCGATGTTCCCGCAGGTGCGGGAGCTGCCAAGGGCCTGCCGCGAGGAGGATCTCTCCCTGATTTTTACCCCGGCGCAGCTCGGTGTGCTGCGCGAGACGAGGCCGGAGGATTATATCGCCCGCTTGGACGACTGCGAGCGCCAGCGGGTCGGCGTGCTGACATGGGCGGACGAGGATTACCCCGCGCTGCTGCGGGCGGTGTCCGCGCCGCCGCCGGTGCTCTACTACCGGGGCGACGCCTCGCTCACAAACCGCAGCTTTTTGTTCGCCATTGTGGGCACGCGCCGTCCCTCGGCCTATGGCGTCGAGGCGACGGCCGCCATCGCGGGCGAGCTGGCGCGCGCCGGGGTGGTGCTCGTTTCCGGCCTTGCGACGGGGCTGGACAGCGAGAGCCACAAGGCCGCGGTGCAGGCGGGCACGCCCACCGTGGCATGCATCGCGTTCGGGCACGACCGGTGTTATCCCGCCTCGAACCGCGCGCTCAAGGAGATCATCGAGCGGCAGGGGCTGGTGCTCAGCGAGTACCCGCCCGGGACGCCGCCGCTCAAGCCGCATTTTTTGCAGCGGAACCGGCTGATCGCCGGGCTTTCGCGCGGGCTCTGCGTGGCCGAGGCGCGCAGGCGCTCGGGGACGATGAACACGGTCAGCGCCGCGCTGTCCGCCGGACGCGATGTTTTCAGCGTGCCGGGCAGCATTTTTTCACCGCTGTGCGAGGGGACAAACCAGCTGCTGCGCGACGGGGCGATCCCCGCCGTGAGCGGCGCGGATATCCTGCTGTGGTACGGGCTTTCGGGCGGGACGGAGGAGACGGAGCCCGAGCGCTCCGCGCCCGGCGAGCCGGAGCTGAGCCCGGACGCCCGCCGGATGCGTGACGCCCTGAGCGCCGCCGCGCCCCAGACGCTGGAGGCGCTGTGCGCGAAAACGGACCTCGCGCCGTCCAAGGCGATGGCGGCGCTGACCGAACTGGAGATCGCCGGCCTCTCCCGGCAGCTGGCCGGGCGGCAGTTTCAGCTGAAATGACCTTTAGTAACCACTGAATCAATCGTCAGGCACATCTCGGCGGTATCTTTGACCCCGCGTCTTTTCGCGGGGAAATGTCGGCTGCACGTTCCTTATGCGGCCGATGACCTGCCGATTGAATCAGTGATTCCTTCCCCCCGGCGGGGCCGCGCACAGAATATTTCCCGACAGCAATACCCTATAAAAGGACGGAGACGAATGTCAAAACTTGTGATCGTAGAATCCCCGGCGAAGGCCAAGACCATCCGAAAATATCTTGGCAGCGGCTATGAGGTGACGGCCTCGATGGGCCATATCCGCGATTTGCCTCAAAGCAAGCTGGGCATTGACGTTGAAAACGGCTACGCGCCGCAGTATATCAATATCAAGGGCAAGGAAAAGCTGATCCGCGAGCTCAAGCACCTCGCGGGCGAGAGCGACGAGGTGTTCCTCGCGACCGACCCGGACCGCGAGGGCGAGGCCATCAGCTGGCACCTCGCCAAGCTGCTGGGCCTTGACGTCGCCGCGCCCAACCGCGTCACCTTCGGCGAAATCACCAAGAAGGGTGTCACGCAGGGCATGGCCGCGCCGCGCGCGATCGACCTCGACCTGTTCAACGCGCAGCAGGCGCGCCGCGTGCTCGACCGGCTGGTCGGCTATAAGCTGTCGCCCTTTTTGTGGAAAAAGGTGCGGCGCGGCCTTTCCGCGGGCCGCGTGCAGAGCGTGGCGGTGCGCCTGATCGTCGACCGGGAAAAGGAGATCGAGGCGTTCAAGCCCGAGGAATATTGGAACATCGACGCCGTGCTCAGCCCGCCGTCCTCGAATAAGAGGTTCACCGCGCGGCTGACTGCGCTGGCCGACGGCAAAAAGCTGACCGTGACAAACGCCGAGCAGAGCGCGCAGATTGTCGCGGCGCTCGGCGGCGCGGCGTATACGGTGGCGTCCCTCACAAAGGGCAAGCGCAAGCGCTCGCCCGCGCCGCCGTTCATCACCTCTACGCTGCAGCAGGAGGCCAGCCGCCGCTTCGGCTTTTCGGCCACGCGCACGATGCGCGCCGCCCAGACGCTGTATGAGGGCGTGGACATCGCCGGGCAGGGCACGATGGGCCTCATCACCTATATGCGCACCGACAGCCTGCGCATCGCCGACGAGGCGCAGGCCGCCGCGCGGGAGTTCATCACAGCCGCCTACGGCGCGCGGTACGCCCACTCCGGCAAGCGCGTTTACAAGAGCAAAAACGCCACCGCCGCCCAGGACGCGCATGAGGCCGTGCGCCCGACGAATCCGGCGCTGACGCCGGCCGAGGCGGAAAAGAGCATCTCCGGTGATACGGCGAAGCTGTACCGCCTGATCTGGAGCCGGTTCATTGCCAGCCAGATGAGCGACTGCCAGATGGACACGGTCTCCGCCGACATTGCGGCGGCGGGCTACCTTTTCCGGGCCAGCGGCTTTGTGGTGACGTTCGACGGCTTCACGGCCCTGTACGAGGAGGCCACCGACGAAAAGGAGAAGAAGGAGACGGCCCTGCCCCCGCTCGAGCAGGGCATGGCGCTGAAGCTGCGCGAATTGAAGCCCGAGCAGAAATTCACCCAGCCGCCCGCGCGCTATACCGAGGCGACGCTCATCAAGGCGCTCGAGGAAAACGGCATCGGCCGTCCGTCCACCTACGCGCCGACTATCACGACCATTTTGGACCGTAATTATGTCGAGCGCGATCAAAAAAAGTTAGTGCCGACCAATTTAGGCCGCGCCATCAATGAATTGATGAACGAGCAGTTCCCCAAGATCGTGGACGTGAAGTTTTCGGCCCAGATGGAGCAGGAGCTCGACACCATCGAGAATGGCAAGGCCGATTGGCAGACGGTGATCGACGAATTTTATCAGGACTTCGACAAATCCCTGAAGGCCGCCGAGGAGAACATGGAGGGGAAGAAGATCAAGGTCCCGGACGAGGAATCGGACGAGATCTGCGAGCTGTGCGGGCGCAGGATGGTCATCAAGACCGGGCGCTACGGCAAATTCCTCGCGTGCCCGGGCTTCCCCGAGTGCCGCAACACCAAGCGCCTTGTAAAGGATACGGGCGGCCTGTGCCCCAAATGCGGGGGCCGGATGTTGGTGCGCCAGTCGAAAAAAGGGCGCGTTTATTACGGCTGCGAGAAAAATCCTGCCTGCGATTTCATGACGTGGAACGAGCCGACCGCCGAGCGGTGCCCGCAGTGCGGCTCGACGCTGTTCAAGAAGGGCGGGCGCAGCGGCCTGCTGCTGTGCGAAAAAGAGGGCTGCGGCTACTCCCGCCCGGCGGACAAAAAAGGCGGGGAGACATAAAACTGTCTAAAAACAAAGCGGATGCGCAAGACGGAACAATTTTCCGAAGTTTTGGCGGACGCGGCTTTTTGGACAGCTTGATAGCCTGTCCGATTTCAAAAAAGGAAGGGAGCGGCCATGCGGATACGGATCATCGGCGCGGGGCTGGCGGGCTGCGAGGCCGCGCTGTACCTCGCGCGGCGCGGGTATGACGTTGAACTGTGTGAGCAAAAGCCGCGCCGTTTTTCCCCCGCGCATAAAAACCCGGATTTTGCCGAGCTGGTCTGCTCCAATTCCCTGAAGGCCGACCGGCCGGACTCGGCCTCCGGCCTGCTGAAGATCGAGATGCGGCTGCTCGGCTCGTCCCTGCTGCCCGTGGCGGACGGCTGCCGCGTCGCGGCGGGCGGCGCGCTC
>CANRZX010000216.1 GCA_947644575.1 uncultured Clostridia bacterium
CGCTATTTCCACGACACGGGCGAGGACCCGGACGCGTTTGACGCCATTTATACCGGAGACCTGGGCCTTGTGGGCAGCGAGCTGCTGCTGCGGCTGATGGAACAGGCGGGCCTGCCCCTGCGCAACCACAAGGACTGCGGGCTGATCGTCTACGACCACGAAAGCCAGAACGTTCAGGCCGGGGGCTCGGGCGCGGGGTGCAGCGCCGCCGTGCTGTGCTGCCACGTGCTGCCCGGGCTGCGCGCGGGGCAGCTCAAACGCGTGCTGTTCCTCTCGACAGGTGCGCTGATGAGCCAGACGACTTTTCTGCAGGGCGAGAGCATCCCCGGCATCGCGCATTTGGTGGAGCTGTCCGCCGGGCTGCCGGAGGATGGCACGCAAACAAAAAGCGGGAAAGGGGGCGCAGCGCGATGAATTTTGTCTGGGCGTTTTTGGTCGGCGGCGCGATCTGCGTGATCGGGCAGCTATTGATCGATTTGACCAAGCTGACCCCGGCGCGCATCCTTGTCACCTACGTGGTGGCGGGCGTGGTGCTGTCGGCGCTGGGCTGGTACGACCCGTTGGCCGATTTCGCGGGCGCGGGCGCGACCGTCCCGCTGATCGGCTTCGGCCATCTGCTGGCGCAGGGCGTAATGGACTCCGTCGCCCAAAGCGGCCTGATCGGCGCGCTGACGGGCGGCTTCACGGCAGCCGCGGGCGGTGTTACCGCGTCGCTGACCGCGGGCTTTTTGGCGTCTCTGTTGGGGCAGAGCCGGGATCAGAACTGAACCTTAAGGGACACCAAACGCGCGCCGGAACGGACCGCCTTTGTAAAAATGAGGAATGAGGCGTGAGGAATGAGGAATGGCGGCGTAACGCTGCGCATTACGAATTTTCAGAAAAAGCGAACCTCTTAGCCTCCCCCCTCGGGGGAAGGTGGCACGACCGCAGGCCGTGCCGGATGAGGGGAAACTTCCGTACGCGCAATTTTTCTCTGAAAATTAAACGATCCTTTTATTCTTCGCGAAGAAAAGAAGGATAACAGAACTTTTAAAATAAAAGTTAAGCGGTTGAATTTTATCCGACAAAAAACCCGCCGTCCATTGGGACGGCGGGCCTGCTTGAATCCGTGCTTACATGAAAAGCGGCGTCAGTTCGCAGCCTTATTCGCGGCCTTCGCTAAACGGGAAACCTTACGGGAGGCCGTGTTCTTATGAAGCACGCCCTTCGCCGCAGCCTTGTCGATCGCGACCACGGCGGCCTTCATGGCAGTGTCCTGATCGGCGGCGCCGGCGGAAATGGCGGCGTTTGCCTTCTTGACGACTGTTTTCAGGTTGGACTTGATCGCCTTGTTGTGCATCGCCTCTTTCTTCGCCTGCACGACGCGATCCTTCTGCGATTTAATGTTAGGCATCGTTACCACCTCCTTAGTACCCATAACAGTTTGCACTTTATAATACCACTTTTTATGCCGCAAGGCAAGTCCTTTTTTGAAAAAATACGGGAATGGAGCGAATTTTTATGCCGGTTTACACCGATATTGCCGCCGAGCTGTATCCGAAATCGAAGGGGAGCGTGCCGCGCGGCGTGAAGACCTACCGCGCCACGGCGTCCGGCATCGGGCTGACGCGCGTCGAGATCGAGCGCAGCGGCCTGCGCCGTCCCAAGGGGCGCTACATCACGCTTGACATGCCGCAGTTCGCGGTGATCGACGACCGCAATGAGGCCTATGTCTGGGCCATCGCCAGCCAGCTGCGCGCGCTGCTGCCCGCGGAGGGGCTCGTGCTCGTGGCGGGCGTCGGCAACCGCGCCGTCACGGCGGACGCGCTCGGGCCCGAGACGGCCGACCGCGTGTTCGTCACGCGGCAGCTGTGCAGCCATTCGGACGCGGACGAGACGATCCGCCTGCGCCCCGTGGCGGCCTTTTCTCCGGGGGTGGAGGGCGCGACGGGCCTGGCCACGGCAGAGCTGCTGCAAAGCGTGGTGCACCGTTTGCAGCCGAGGGCCGTCGTCTGCGTGGACAGCCTGTGCACGTCGGACGCGCGCCGCCTGGGGTGCAGCGTACAGCTTTCCACGGCCGGGCTGTCGCCGCACCACGCGCCGCCTTTGACGGAGAAGACGCTCGGCGTTCCGGTCGTGGCTGTCGGCGTGCCCACGGTGATGGAGTCCGCCGTTTCGCCGGACGAGGCGCGCCCCCTTGTGGTGACGCCCAAGGACATCGACGCCATCATCCGCCGCGGCGCGACACTGCTGGCGCTGGCGATCAACAAGGCGCTTCAGCCCGCCCTGTCCGTGGGGGAGCTGACGTTCCTGACCTCGTGAGGCGGTTTTCCCTCGGGATTTTTCAAGGCAATCCTCCGGCGCCGCCCGCCGCGGCCCTTGGAGACAGACCGCCCAATTGCTATCATCTATAATTTTATCTTGAAATTTACAGCAAAAAGACGCTTACGGGGCGGCAAAGCACCCTGGTAAGCGTCTTTTGTTTTTCCTCCGGCCGGGAGAAAAGACGTCCGGCCGCCCTTCCGGCGGGCGCCGGATCATTTCGCGCCCGCCTTGAAGCGGCGGTTTCTCGGCGGCTCGGGCTCGTAGCCCATTTTCCGAATGCGGGCGCGCAGCCAGCCGCCCTGAAGATAATAGATCAGGAACAGCGCGCTGGTGAATATCCAGCTCACCGGGTAGCTGACCAGAACAGTGGAAAGCTGTGGGCGCATCGGCAAAAGGAACAGCACCCACGCCACGCGCAGCACGCACACGCCGCCGCACGTGATAAGCATCGGCGCCAGCGAGCAGCCGCAGCCGCGTGTGACGCCGGCGAAAATCTCTATACAGACAAACGCGCAGTACCACGGCGCCATTTGCCGGACGATGTCCATGCCTACCTCCAGCACAGCCGCGTCCCGTGTGAACAAGCCCAGCAGCGGCGCGCCAAATATGCCGTACAGTACGCTCATCAGCGCGGCGCTGCCGAAGCCTAACGCAAGGCAGACGCGCACGCTCTCGCGGATGCGGGCATATTTCTGCGCGCCGAAATTCTGCCCGGCGAATGTGGTGATAGACATGCCGAACGCGCCAAGGATCATCCAATAGAAGCCGTCGATCTTGCCGAAGGCCGTCCACGCCGCGACGGTGGCCGTGCCGAAGCCGTTGATGGCCGATTGGATCAGGATATTCGAGATGGCGTACATATTCGACTGCAGCCCAGCGGGGACGCCGACGCGTAGGATGTCGCCTAAAAGCCGCGCGTGGAAGCGGATGCGCCGCACCTCTAAACGATAGGCGGCCCCGGTGCGCGTCAGGCACAGGAACACCAGCGCGGCGCTGACAAGCTGGGACAGCACGGTGGCCAGCGCCGCGCCCGCCACGCCCAAGCCCAGCGCGGCCACCAGCAGAATATCCAGCACGATGTTAGTCAGGCAGGCGATCACAAGGAAATACAGCGGACGGCGCGTATCGCCCACGGCGCGCAGGATGCCGGAGCCCATATTGTAGAAAAAAGCGGGGATCGTGCCCGCTAAATAAATCCTCAAATAGAGGATGGCGGGCTGCAAAACGTCCTCCGGCGTGCCCATCGCGCGCAGCGCCCACGGCGCGGCAGCGATGCCGCCCAGCGTGAGCACCAGCCCGGCCGCCAGCACCAGCCCGGCCGAGGTATGTACCGTGGCGCTGACGTCGTCCATCCGCCGCGCGCCGTAAGCCTGCGCGAGGATGATCGTCGTGCCCGTGGAAAGCCCCACAAACAAATTGACGCAGAAGCTGGCGAGCGAGCCGGTCGCGCCGCCCACGGCGGCGAGCGCCTGTGTGCCCACGAACTGCCCCACGATCATGGCGTCCGCCGTATTGTAGAGCTGCTGGAAAAACGTCCCGAACAGGATGGGGAAAAAATAGTAGAGAAGCTGTTTCCAGATAACGCCCTCGGTGATTTGGACGGCCGCCTGCGCCCCGCCCCGCCTCCAGCCGAGATGTCGGAATATCATAGCGCCGAACGCTCCTTTTATGATTTCAGGGGATGATTTCAGAAATTGTGAGCGGGGAGATCCGCCCCCACGCGGCGAAAGATCCTACCTTTGCTGCGGCGTTCCGCCGGGAAAAGCGGCTCAGCGCCGAAATTCGCCGCGCTCGCGGTAAGCGCGGCGCAGCAGAAGAGCGGCCCCGGC
>CANRZX010000217.1 GCA_947644575.1 uncultured Clostridia bacterium
TAGTAATCCAGATAATCATAAAAATAAAGTTTTTGCCGTACAAAAAAATCCCGATTGACATCGGGAAAAATTTTGCTATAATATTAGTAACAATTTATGAGAAAGGGGTTCCGGGAAGGATGAAAAAGCCAACATCGCAGGATGTTGCGAAATTGGCGGGCGTCTCACAGGCGACTGTATCTCTGATTTTGAATAACAACGAAAAAATCACCTTCAGCAGCGAAACCAAGGAACGTGTGTTCGCCGCCGCGCAGGAGCTGAACTACCAGCTTCCGCCGCGCAAAAGCCGGCGCGAAAAATCCGGCACGCGCACACTGCTGGTGCTGACGCCTACCTTGACAAACCAGTATTATTCCGAGCTGATCCAATCTGTGGAGGATTACGCCAACACGCTTGATTACCGCGTCATTGTCTGCAATACCTTCCGCAAGCCCGACTTGGAAAAATATTATCTCAATATGTTCATTGGCAGCCATGTGGACGGCGTTCTATACACCTTCCTTCCCAGCTTTCCGCGCCTGATCGAACAGCTTTCAGTCGGTGCGCCCACCGTTATCATCGGCGAAAAGCAGCCCGAGCTGGCCATCTGCTCAATCGAACTGAGCAACGTCAGCGCGGGCGCGATGCTGGCCGAGCATTTGTACCAACTGGGCCACCGGAAATTTACATTCGTCTCCACCTCGTTCAACCAGCTTTCTCTCGCACGGGAGCAGCGCTTGGAGGGCATCCGCAAGCAGCTGGAATCGCACGGCGTCGCCGACGGCTTGGAGATGCGCGTGGCCGACAGCGTCGGCGAGATTGACAGCCAGGACAGCGGCCTGCCCTATGAATATGTTGTGGGGCGTCAGCTCACAGCGGAGCTGATCCGCGGCCGATGCGCCTCCACAGCCCTGATCGGCGTTAACGACATGACGGCGCTGGGCATCCTGAACGAATTGGCGGCGCAGGGTGTGCGCGTGCCGCGCGATGTTTCGGTCTGCGGCTTCGACAATATTTTCTCCTCGAGCATTACCGCACCCGGCCTGACCACGATCGACCACCATCTGCGCGCGCGCTGCAAGGCCGCCGTGGATATGATCATCTCACACAGCGGCCCCGCGCGCATCCCCGCCCCGTTTGTCCACAAAATCGAGTACACACCACAGCTGATCGTCCGCGGCTCCACCGGCCCCTGCCCGGTGCGATGAAACCGCAATTTTCATAGCAAAGTAAAAAACAATGCCTATCGGTACGGCTCTGTGCTGATAGGCGTTATTCGTGTAAACCCAATAACAAATATACCGGATCAATAAAGCAGCTTAAGCAATTTAATTTTTGATGATAAAGCAACAATAAGAAATGAAATCATGTAAGTAACTAATAAAACTCCCACACATCTGACTAAAGAATTTACTTTTACCGTGCTGAACACATAAGCATCCATTAACCGCATAATCAGTACATGCGAACAATAAATAACTACACTCATTTTCCTTAGCATTAAGCAATTGAGTCGAAGTGTAACGTTAACATCTTTCAATACCAAAAACAGCATTATTACCGTTGGCACAATAAATATATAGAGATTCAAATCACGAGCGAGCTTCATTTTCGTAATAAATAAAAACTCAATCACAAAAAGCAAGTATGAAAATACAAACCATTTATATTGATCTATTTTCCATATCCGACTATTTTTGTTCCGAGCAAGAATCGCTCCCAAATAAATGAAAATAGAAGGAAAAAGGAATCCGTTTCTGGTTGCTGCGAACGGAATATGATATATGTCTATAATAAAACGCACGGGAGAAAGATAGGGTAATAAATTCCCATAAGAATCACCTAACAGTCCTATAATATATAATAGGCATACAACAATAAGTCCTCCTTGAGAGCCTGCGCCACACCCCCGGGGGGGGGGCAAATTTTTCAATAAGGAAATTTGTAAAAACCAATGATATAATTAAACTCGGAAAATACCAAAAGTGGAACACCGATCCCCTAAAAATAAAATCCCTAATTGTTTCTATCGTTATTGTATATGGCAAACTGAATACAACATATATACATGTCCATATAAAATACAAGGAAAACAATCTTTTTACACTTAACAGCAAACGTTTACTGTTCTTTTCAGAATCTAGTCTATTGTATAAAAAATATCCTGTACATAAAAAGAAAAAAGGAACGGCAAAACGAAATGATAAATTCACGGTATAATAGGTGATTTGTGGGTTGAAGGAATCGAAGGGTCCCATATGACTGATTAATACCAATGTTGCACAAAGGAATTTACCTATATTAATTCCTTTCATTTGCTCTGTTTTTTCCATTTTTCCTCCCAATCAATTCTTAAATTTAATGTTCTTCACCTTTATATGAGTACAGGCATGCAGCTTCCGATTTAGTAGATGCAGATTTGCTTTATTCGTTACTGAATTTTACCACAAGAACATTATGGATCATTTTGATTGATCCATTTGCTGGATAAATTGGCATATCCTTAAATTCATTACTTTCTAAAATACTCATTTTATCTTCTTGAGACGCAATTATATACTTGATTCCAAGATAACGTTCCATCTGCTGGTAATTGGTATTTGCAATAGAATTAAGCAAAACATTTTCCTCATAGTCTGTTCCCGGGACATTCTCAAAGCAGACGCCCACAATATTGTTCAAGCTGTATAACTCACTTAATGTTTGAGGCTTTTTCAAACTATTGGGAGAACCTATAAAGGCAACTGAAACTGTATTAATATCGAATCCATCAACCATTTCAATGCGCATACCCAATCGATTTAGAAGAGATAGCGCTTGACTTGTTGTTATTTGTGATCCAAGATAAACTGCGTTCGCAATAACGGAGTAATTGATTGCAAGCAGAAGAACGCCAACTCCTGTAATTTTATATAAATAATGAAAAATATACCTTTCCTTTTCCCATTCTATAAATCGGTCCGAAAGTGTGAGCGCAAAAACAAAGATTAAAACCGTCGAAAAAATCATCAATGTATGGACAAACTGCCTACTTGCAATGTAGATACTTCCCGCACCCAATGGTAGTATAAAAACGATTACCAGCAGGAGAAGATTTATGGCAATAGATTTTCTCCTCAAGCGCTCCTTTGCGATAATAAATATCTGTACTATTCCGGATATAAGAATTATTACAAATAGGATTTTTCTGAATGGGGCTCCTTCCTCCACAGGATTCCATGCATTTTCAAAGAAGTTCAAATAACTCAATTTCATATAGTACCAAATGTCTACATTAAAAACTGAAAATATATCGTTTAATCCACCATATTGAACCAAGTCCTTATGTGTAAAATGAAGTATCATTTTGTTGCATACTCCATATGCTGCCAAAGCAAACACCAGCATTAATACATACGAAGTTCCATCCAAAACAATTTGTTTTACTGTCGCATTTCCATTTATATGATCTGTCAAACTGTCAAAGAAAAGCACTAAGATAAACAATCCTATTGATACCCAGAAATAAGCTTGATAAATTCCAAGGCAAAGAACCAACGCTATTTCACATATAATAATTGAGAACACTTTTCTTCTTCCAAAATAATTTGAACTTCTGTTGCTAATATTACCCCTCGACTGCTCCCCTTGCACTTCTCTCTCCTCTCGAGAGGAGCAAAGTCGTGACTTTACACCAAAATAAACGGCAATGACGCTTAAAAACAACGCAAAGAAATATGCAGGAGCCGTAAACATATAATGTAATGTGCCCGTCACTGTGGGATATGCTACCATGATAAATGCAATCAACGCACAGGAAATTTTCTTTTGAATTTTTAGCACATTTACCATGATGGCCGCAGATATTCCTATGAAAGATATTGACAAGATTCCGTTTAACCACGGCATCGAATATGCGGAAAGAATAGCGACGTCCCAATTAAACCACTTATTTGAGAGCAGCGCAAGTCCAAAGCGCCCTCCTTCTATCGCTACTCCCAAGTCGAACATATGTCTTGTATCATCGGGATTGGGAAATTTATTTGTCAACATGTAAAGATGAGTAATAATCCCCCATACCAGTGCAGCTAAAAAGGCCACCCGCATATTTTCGGGTATTTTCTCAAAGGCCTTTCCTACAGCCTTATCCGGATCAAAC
>CANRZX010000218.1 GCA_947644575.1 uncultured Clostridia bacterium
AGCACACACGCTCCGCGTGCGGCGCGCAAAGCGCGTCATTTGAAAACAAGATGCTTGTTTTCAAGTGTGCTGACTATAAAAACCGCTTCGCCGCACATTACAAAAGCGCGGCGAAGCGGTTTTCAATTTCAGGGCAGGGCAGCGCGATAGTGCGTCCCGAAAGATCGGAGAGCGTGTTTTCCTCCGGTATATCCGCGAAGCGGACGCATACGGCGCACAGCTCCTGCGTTTTGCGTCCGCAGCGCTCATTCCATTTTCGGTTTCCGTATTTGACGTCCCCCAGCACCGGCGCGCCCAAAAAAGAGAGATGCGCGCGGATTTGATGTGTGCGGCCCGTAATAAGCACGATGCGGCACAATGCGAACGGCCCTTTTATTTGCAAAACGGATACTTCGGTGATGATTTGCCTATAGCCGGGCGCGGGCGCGGCGCGCACATCGGCTTTATTGTTTTTTTCCGTATGGCGCAGATAGGCGATGTGGCGGCCTTTGGGCGGAACGCCGACGGTAATGCAGCGGTATTCTTTTTGCAGAAGGCCGCGGCGAATGATCTCGTTCATATCACGCAGGGCGGCATAGGTTTTAGCGGCCAGCACCAGCCCTTCGGTGCCGCGATCCAAACGGTTGCACAGCGCCGGGGCGAACGAAGCTTCTCTTTGCGCGTCATATTCCCCGCGCGCGGCAAGGGTTTCGCGGAACATTTCCACTAAGCTTGGGTCTCCCGTGCGGTCAGAATGGCACAGCAGATGCGGCGGCTTGTACAGTACGGCGATACGTTCGTCTTCGTATACAATGGAAAGGGGCGGCAGACGCTTTCGGGAAAACGGCTCCTTAGGCTGAGGCGCGGCGGAGAAAAATTCGTCATTCAGATAAAGCTCTATGACGTCGCCCTCACGCAGGCGGTCGTCCGGCGCGCCTTTTTTGCCGTTTACCTTGATCCGCTTGTTGCGGAAGGATTTATACAGCAGCGACGTCGGCAGCCCGGCCGTGACATTCAGCACGAACCGGGAAAGGCGCGCGCCCTCCTCGTTTTTGCCCGCGATAAATTGCTTCATAAGCGCCTTTCTCCCCTCCGAATATCTTCCGCCAAAAGTGTGATATATTTGCGATTTTACATTTAATCGTGTATAATAATTTCCGAAAGCTTATCCTACAGTTTGTCTTTCCTTGCGGGAAAGGTATACGCTGTGAACGGCTGGTGCCTGCGGCCCCCTCTTTCAGATGGGAGGGTGCGTAAAATAAAGTGATATGAAAATTCATGGAAAGAGGGGATTTCGCGTGGGCCTGCACGACGACCACCGTCAGCGTGTGTATGAGCGTTTCCTGCGGGAGGGGCTGGCCGGATTTGAAGAGCACAACGCGATGGAATTCCTGCTGTTCCTTGCGCGGGCGCGCGGCGATACCAATCCGCTGGCGCATATGCTGATTAACCGATTCGGCAGCCTGTCCGACGCGCTGGACGCGCCCATCGAGGAATTGGAGGCCGTGCCCGGCGTGGGCCATTCCACCGCCGTGGTGCTGAAGTTCATTCCGCAGATGTGCGCCTATTACCTCAACAACAAGCAGTCGCACAAACGCACGCCGTTGGACAGCGTCAGGGCTGTGGGGGAATTTTTTATGCCGAAATTCTTTGCCCGCACCGAGGAGGCGCTTTACATGGCGGCGGTAGACGACCGGCGCATGCTGCTGCGCTGTGTGCTGATCTCGGAGGGAACGGCCAACGCTACCTCGATCTGTGTGACAAAGATCGTTTCCGAAGCGCTCAAATACAAAGCGACAGGCGTAGTGCTGGCGCACAATCACCCGCGCGGGCTGACGCTGCCGTCCGGCGACGATATGGCCGTCACACAGGAGGTGTATCGCGCGCTTCAGATGGTGAATGTCCAGCTGCTCGATCATTTGATCTTCAGTGAAGACGAATATGTTTCCTTTGCGCAGACGAATTACTTGGAAAATATCCGCTGGGGCATCCGGGAATGATAGGCCGAAAGAAGGCGCAATATAATTGACACACTCGGAAAAGGTGTTTTTCGAGGCGCGGCATTCTATGCCGCGCGGAAATCGTCTGCGGCAATTTCCTGTCGATTCCGTAGTCAGCACGCACGCTTTGCATACGGCCCGCAAAGCGCGTTACTTAAGAACAAGATGTTTTTTTAAGTGTATTTATCTAAAAGCATAACACATCCGGACGGATTTGTCTAACCCCTCCGGCCCGCGTATAAAATAAACCTCATAAAGAAGCGGTTCCATAATAGCGCCCCGCCCCCTCTTTGGGGGCGGGGCGCGTTTTGTCACGCGGGAACATCCTTTCCCATATTGTAAAGCAAAAGAAAATCGGGCGGCGCGGGTCGTCCGCTTGAACCGGCGAAGGAGAGTGGTCGCATGGCGCGAGTGGCGCTGGATGCTTTACATAGGGGAGAGCGCGCCCGAGTGACGGTGCTGCTGACACGAAACGCAATGCGCCGCCGCCTGCTGGACATTGGCTTGACGCCGGGGACATGGGTGGTCTGCGAGCTGAAAAGCCCGTCTGGGGACCCGGCCGCCTACCGCATTCGCGGCGCGCTGATCGCGCTGCGTCGTGCGGACGCCGCTCAGGTGCTGGTGGAACCGGAGGGAACACGCTCCAACCCGAACGAAAGAAAGAAGGTCGCGTATGGGGACAGAAGGCATGGCAAGAACCGGGCGGGCGGCTGAGCGGGAAACCTTCACCGTCTCGCGCAGGGCTGGGGACGCGATTGTGGCGCTAGCCGGCAACCCCAATGTGGGCAAGTCGACGGTGTTCAACGCGCTGACCGGTTTGCGTCAGCACACAGGCAACTGGCCCGGGAAAACGGTCGTCAGCGCGCAGGGCCGGTGCGAATGGCAGGGCAGAGAATATGTGCTTGTGGATACGCCGGGCAGTTATTCGCTGATGGCTCATTCGGCGGAGGAAGAAGCCGCGCGGGATTTTATCTGTTTCGGTGAAGCGGACGCCGTTGTAGTGGTATGCGACGCGTCCTGCTTGGAACGCAATCTGAATATTGTGCTCCAAACGCTGGAGATCACCGACCGCGTCGTGCTGTGCGTTAATTTGATGGACGAGGCGCGGCAGCGCGGTGTGGCGCTCGATTTAGCAAAGATCGAGGAACGGCTGGGCATCCCGGTCGTGCCGACGGCCGCGCGCGACGGCAGGGGATTGGCCGAGCTGATGGGGGCGGTAGCAAACCTTTCGGCACAGGGTCAGACGTGCCGGTGCGCGGTGCGATATTCTGATCCGATCGAGCAAGCGCTGGCGATTTTAACACCCGCGGTGTCCAAGGCGGTTCAGAAAAGGGTGCCCGCCCCGCGCTGGCTGGCTCTTCGTCTGCTGGAGGGGGACGAAGCGCTGTGCGGTGGAATCGACCGCTTTCTCGGCTATCCGCTTTCCGCGCACGAAAAGGTAGCGCCCGCGCTGCGCGAAGCCCGTCAAATCTTGGAGCGGAGCGGCGTCACGCAAACCGCGCTGCGGGATGAAATCGCGGCCAGCGTTGTGCGCGAGGCGCAGGAGATCTGCGCGGATGCGGTATGCCGGACGCCCACGCCGCGCGCGCGGCTGGACGCGCGGATAGACCGTCTTCTGACGAGCCGCCGCACAGGCTTTCTGATGATGGTGCTGCTTTTGATAGGCGTTTTCTGGTTGACCATCACAGGCGCGAACGTGCCGTCCCGACTGCTGGCGGACAGCTTGTTTTGGTTAGGCGACCGGCTTTCCGAGTGGCTGCGGGCTTTAAGCGCGCCCGAGTGGCTGCGGGGCATGTTAGTGGATGGCGCGTACCGGGTGCTGGCATGGGTGGTTTCCGTTATGCTTCCGCCGATGGCGATCTTTTTTCCGCTGTTTACGCTGCTCGAGGATCTGGGCTATCTGCCTCGAGTGGCGTTCAATTTGGATCATTGCTTTCAGAAATGCCGCGCGTGCGGCAAGCAGGCGCTTACAATGGCGATGGGCTTTGGCTGCAATGCGGCGGGGGTAGTGGGCTGCCGCATTATCGACTCTCCTCGTGAACGGCTGATCGCGATCCTGACCAATAATTTTGTTCCCTGCAACGGACGCTTTCCCACGCTGATCGCGATC
>CANRZX010000219.1 GCA_947644575.1 uncultured Clostridia bacterium
ATGATCATCACACGCACACCATTCCGGGTGAGCTTCGCGGGTGGAGGGAGCGATCTGCCTGGATTCTACCGGCGGCATGAGGGCTGCGTGCTGTCGACCTCCATCAATAAATATATGTATGTGAGCATCCATCCGACGTTTGACCGCAGGGAAACGTGCGTGAAATATTCGCGTACGGAGATCGTGGAGGACGTGCGGCGGCTGCAGCACCCGATCGCGCGCCAGCTGCTGCTGGACCGCGGGATTTCTGGCGTGGAGCTGGTGAGCACGGCGGACATCCCCTCCGGGACGGGGCTGTCGACCTCCAGCGCATACACGGTGGGAGTGATCCACGCGCTGAATGCGTTTGAGGGAAAATATGCCAGTCAGGAGAAGATCGCCGCGCAGGCGTGCGAGGTGGAGATCGACAAATTGGGTGAGCCGATCGGCAAGCAGGACCAATACGGCACGGCCGTGGGCGGGATGAAGTTCATCCGCTTTCTGCCGGACGAGACGGTGGAGGTCGAGCCGGTACTGATGCGGCCGGGGACGCGCCGCGAGCTCGAGGAAAGCCTGCTGCTGTTCTATACGGGGCTGACGCATTCGGCCGGGGAAATTTTGAAGGAGCAGGGCGCGAACGTCGTGAGCGAGCAAAAGAAATTCGAGAGCATGGTGCGGATGACAGAGCTCGCGCGCGAGATGCGTCAGTCGCTGACGGAGGGGGATCTGAACCGCTTCGGGGAGATTCTGAATGAAAATTGGCTGCTGAAGCGGGAGCTGGCGTCCGGCGTTTCCAACGGAACGGTGGATCATTACTATGACATAGCCATGCGCAGCGGCGCGCTGGGCGGCAAGCTGCTGGGCGCGGGCGGCGGGGGCTTTCTGCTGTTCTGCTGCCCGAAGGAGCGCCAGCCCCGCCTGCGCAGTGCGCTGAGCGATTTGGTGGAGCTGCCGTTCCGGATGGAGACAGGTGGGACGAAGGTCATCTATGTCGGCGAAAAGAATTGGGAGTGAGGGAAGAGCATGAAGGTTTTGGTCGCCGGCGGAGCCGGCTTCATCGGCAGCAACCTGATCGACGCGCTGCTCGCGGAGGGACACGAGGTTGTCTGCATCGACAATTACTGCATCGGGACGAGGGCGAATATCGCGCATTTGAAGGGCGCGCCGCGCTTTGGGCTGTACGAGCAGGATCTGACGGATTTGGACGCGCTGAAGCGCGTCTTTGAACGGGAACAGTTTGAATTTGTCTTTCACATGGCTGCGAATTCCGACATCCAGGCCAGCGCGAAGAACCCCTTGGTGGAGTACAAAAACACCTACACCACGACGTTCAACCTCTTGGAGTGCATGCGGCTGTACAGCGTAAAGAACCTGTTTTTCTGCTCCACGAGCGCGGTCTATGGGGACGCGATGGGCGCGCAGGTGGACGAAAACTACGCGCCGATGCGGCCGATCTCCTACTATGGCGCGTGCAAGCTGGGCTGCGAGGGCCTGATCAGCGCCTTCACCTATATGAACGGTCTGCGCACGCTGATTTTCCGGTTTCCGAATGTGATCGGCCCGCGCCTGACGCACGGGGTGATCTATGATTTTGTCCGAAAGCTGCGCGCGGACCCGCACCATTTGGAGATTTTGGGCGACGGCACGCAGTGCAAGCCCTATCTGCATGTGTATGATTTGGTGGAATGCATCATGCGGTTCAAAAACGATCTGCCGCAGGGGATCACGCTCTACAACGTGGGCGATGAAACGGCGACGAGCGTGACGCGGATCGCGGAAATCGTGGTGGAAAAGATGGGGCTTTCGGACGTCGAGTTCCAGTATACGGGCGGGCGCGGCGGATGGAAGGGAGACGTGCCGGTGTTCCATTACGCGCTGGATCGGATCCACGCGGCGGGCTGGCGCGCTGGGATGAGCAGCGACGAGGCCGTGGCGAAAACCGTGGAGGCGGTGCTGTAGATGCAGGCGGTGATCATGGCGGGGGGCAAGGGCACGCGTCTGCGCGGCGTGACGGGGGACGCGCTGCCGAAGCCGATGGCGCCGGTGGCGGGCCGCCCGATCTTGGAATGGCAGATCGAGGCGCTGCGGCAAAACGGCGTGACGGAGCTCGTGCTGGTCGTGGGCTATTTGGGAGAGGTGATTCGACGCCATTTCGGCGACGGCAGGGACTTCGGTGTGCGGATCAGCTATTTCACGGAGGAAACGCCCCTCGGCACGGCGGGCGCGCTGCCCCTGCTGCGCGAGCGCTTAGAAGAGGATTTCCTGCTGGTATTCGGCGATGTGATCTTTGAGATCGACCTTGAGCGAATGCTGCGGTTCCACCGGGAAAAGCGCGCGGACGCGACGCTGTTCGTCCATCCGAACACGCACCCGTTCGATTCCGATCTCGTGCTGCGGGGTGCGGACGGGCGCGTCACCGGAATGTATCCCAAAAACGAGAAGCGCGATTTCTGGTACGACAACTGCGTGAACGCGGGGTTCTATGTCATCAGCCGGCGGCTGCTGGCAGGGCTGTCCGGCGGCGAAAAAGCCGATTTGGAGCGGGACGTGCTGCTCCCGGCGATCCGGCGGGGCGGGGCGGTCTACGCGTATTCGTCGCCGGAATACATCAAGGACGTGGGCACGCCGCAGCGCATCGAGGCCGCGGCGCGGGAACTCGAGAGCGGGTTTGTGCAGGCGCGCTGTCTGAAGCGGCCGCAGCGATGTATTTTTTTGGACCGTGACGGGACGGTGAGCCAGTACCGCGGCCTTGTCAGCAGGGAAGAAGAGCTGGAGTTAGAGGAGTGCGCGGCGCGGGCGATCCGACGGATCAACGAATCGGGCCGGCTTGCCGTGATGGTGACGAATCAGCCGGTGGTGGCGCGCGGGCTGTGCGGGATCGAGGACGTGGAACGGATCCACAACAAAATGAAGACGCTGCTGGGGCGGGAGGGTGCGTATTTGGACGACGTCCGGTTTTGTCCGCATCATCCGGACAGGGGCTATCCCGAGGAAAACCCGGCGTACAAGATCCCGTGCGCCTGCCGCAAGCCGGGAACCGGCATGCTGCGCGCCTGTGCCGAGGCGTACCACATCGACCTCGCGCAGAGCTGGATCATCGGCGACACGACCGTCGACCTCCAGACGGGGCGGAACGCCGGGATGCGCACGGCGCTTGTGAAAACCGGGCTCGGCGGCGGGGACAAAAAGTATGAGGCGGCGGCGGACATCACCGCGCGGGACCTTCTGCAGGCCGTCGACATGATATTGGAAATGGGGTAAAGGAAAATGGACTATCGGGAAATGATCCGCAAGTATTTGGACGATGAAATCGAGACGCTGAACCGTCTGGACGTGGAGGCGGTAAACGCGGTAATGCAGCAGTTAGAGGCGGCGCGCGAGCGCGGCGGCACGATCTATATCTTCGGCAACGGGGGCAGCAGCGCGACGGCGAGCCATTACCAGAACGATTTTAATAAAGGCGTCTCGGAGCATACGGAGAAAAAATTCAACTTCCTGTGCCTGAACGACAACATCGCCACACTGATGGCGGTGGCGAACGACATCGGGTTTGAGGAGGTGTTCCGCTTCCAGCTGACGGGGCATCTGAAGCCGGGGGACTTGGTGGTCGCGATTTCCGGCAGCGGCAACAGCAAAAACGTGCTGAACGCGGTGGAGTACGCCAAGGCGCAGGGCAATGCGGTGATCGGCGTGACGGGCTACGACGGCGGAAAGCTGGCCGCGCTGGCGGATTATCACCTGCACGCCCCGGTGATGAGCATGCAGATCACCGAGGATGTTCATATGATCTTCGACCATCTTATGATGAGCATCTTTTACAAAACCTTGTGCGGCATTGAGCATTTGAAACGGTGAACGGGGTGTTGCCGGATTCAGCGGCAATTTGAAAAAATGGCGTAGGAAGGGGACAGAGGGGTAACGTATGACCGGTCAAGCGAAAATATCTGTGATCATTCCCGTGTATCAGGTCGGCCCATATCTCGATCGATGCCTCGCGTCCGTATGCGGACAGACGGAGACAGACATGGAAATCTTATGCGTCTACACGCGGTCGACAGACGGCACGCTGGAAAAGCTGCGGGCATGGGCGGATCGGGACGCGCGC
>CANRZX010000220.1 GCA_947644575.1 uncultured Clostridia bacterium
TATCGCTTCAAAGAGATAAACTAAATATGCTGATTGTGCCGGGCGAAGCATCGCCCGGCATTTTGCCGTATAACAGCAGCGGGTAGAACCCGCATCGGTTTTGCCGTTGCTCCGTCGCTGAAGAGCGGTGCCGGTCTGGCCCTCTTTTACAATCTATAGCAAAGCTTATTACATAAGAGGCGATTGATCTTGAAGGTAAAGGCGTTTCGGGCGGCGCTGCCCCATACTCTGCCGATCTGCGTCGGCTTTCTCTTTATGGGAGTGTCCTATGGGTTCCTTATGCGCAGCAAGGGCTTTTCTATTTTATACCCCATTTTGATGAGCGTTTTTATCTTCGCGGGATCAATGGAATTTATCACGGTCAATCTGCTGCTGTCCGCATTCCAGCCACTGTACGCTTTTCTCCTAACGCTGACGGTCAATGCGCGGCATCTGTTTTACGGCGTCTCCATGCTGGAAAGGTACAAAAACACCGGCCTCAAAAAAATCTATTTGATTTATGGAATGTGTGATGAGTCCTTTACGGTCAACTGTTCTGTCACGCCTCCGCCCGATGTGGACAAAGGCTGGTTCATGTTTTTTGTCACGCTGCTAAATCATCTTTATTGGGTCTCGGGCACAACTCTGGGCGCGGTGCTGGGCACTTTCCTGCGCTTTGACACCACGGGGATCGAGTTTGTCATGACGGCTCTGTTTATCGTTATGTTTCTCAATCAATGGGAAGAAGCAAAGGATCATCATCCGGCTCAGATCGGGATCGCCTGTTCCCTGTTTTGCCTGCTGTTTTTTGGTGGAGGCGGCTTTATCCTGCCCGCTATGGCGCTGATGCTTCTTTGCTTTTTGCTTGAGGAAAAACGGACGGGAAAGGGGCGGACGATATGACAATGACAACCGCGCAAAGCGTGCTGACAATCCTTGCCGTCGTGCTGGGCACGATGACGACACGCTTTTTGCCCTTTCTGATTTTTCCCGAGGCGAAGACACCGCCCCGATATATCACTTATTTGAGCACCGTCCTTCCCTATGCTGTGATCGGTTTGCTGGTGGTCTATTGCCTCAAAGACGCGGTATTCTCTTCCCTGCACGGCCTGCCGGAGGGGATCGCGATCAGCCTGATTTTCTTTCTGCACAAATGGAAGAAAAACACGCTGCTCAGCATCGGCGGCGGGACAATTTTCTATATGTTTTTGGTGCAAACCATTTTCCGCGGTTCGCCTTAATGCAGAGTAAAAGCGCTGGAGCGGCCGCCATACGGCCGCACTATAAAACGCCGCTTGTTCAAAAACAGGCGGCGTTTTTCAATTGTAGTAGAAGAAAATCGAACCCGCATCGGTTTTGCCGGACAGAGCAAATCCGCTGAAAAGCAGTGCGGGTTCGGCGCTCTTCTACTATAGATCATGGCAAAAATACGACATGGTAACGCGTACTGTCAAATGCTGTTAGCTGGAATGATTTCTGCAGCGCCTTGGAAACATAGAGATTGTTTTCACAGTCCAAGAGAAGCCCTTCCCCGCCCTTGGAGAAATAATCCAACGCTTTTTCTGCCCCTTGGACAAACAGCGCCGTCGACCATAAATCCGCGTGCGCACCGCTTTCGCTTAAAACGCCGACCGAAACGATGTCAGTTTCCGCCGGCCGGCCTGTCGAAGGATCGAGAATGTGATGATAGCGCACGCCGCTGGCCTCAAAGAAACGCTCGTAGCCGCCCGATGTGCAGAATACCGCGTCCCGTATCTCAAAGGACGCCAAAGGCACAGCCTCCTCTCCAGATGGGTCGCGGAAACCAAGCCTCCACGCGGTACCGTCCGGCTTTGTCCCGCGCGCGTAAATACTGCTGCCGCCCACCCAGCAGAGCGCCGAGCGAATTTCGTAGGCGTCATATAACGCTTTTATGACATCGCAGGCCGCGCCTTTGGCCACGCCGCCTAAATCAACAGACTGTCCCGCCCGGCGCAGGGCGGCCGCGCCGTCGCGCAGGATCAGGTCGTCATCGTCGACAAGCGCGAGCAGCGCGTCGATCTCCTCCTGCGGCGGCACACGCGGATTGTCCGAAGCCACTCCCCACGCAAGCGCGAGTGGGGCGATCGTCAGACAAAAAGAGCCGTCCGTTTGACGGGCAAGCGCCTTCGCCTCGCTCAGCAGCGCGTAGGTGCGTTCGTCAATGGCAACAGCGCTGCCGCTGCCCGCGCTGGCCGCTAAACGCGCGATGTCGCTGCCCTCCTGATATAGGGAAAAGAGCCCTTCCAGCTCCCGCAGCGACCTCTCAACCGCATGGATCGCATTTTGACCGTTTGCGCCGTAGACACGCTGCTCCACAACCGTATCCATAACGAAAGAGGACGAGGTCGATTCTTCTCTGTTTTGCGCGGATCGAAGCACAAAACAGCACGCCGCGCCGATAAGTGCGGCTGCACAAAGCGCAAGTCCCATGTTTTTCCATCGTTTCATTCGCATCCACTTCCACTTTAATTGTAATTGTAAAAAAGATTTTTCTGTCTGTCAAGCCTATGCCGTGCGGCTGTATTTGTATAAATTGCAAAGAATCTGTGTACACTTTCAAAAGCACTTGAAAATATTACCTGCTTCGTGTAAAATAAAGATAGTCTTTGAGAAAGGGAAAGGGAATAACAAAATGAAACGTATGATTTCTGTTCTTCTGACGATAAGTCTCCTTGCCGCTTTTTTGCTGACAGGCTGCGGCGACAACAGTGCGAATATAAATGTAAATGATGTCGCCGATGCGGTCAAGGCAATTGCGAAGGTGGAAAATCCGCTGGAAATTTCCGAAGATGATTTGATTTATGAATTTGGCCTTGATATGGAAAAGATCGCCGAGTTCTCGGGCCAGAAAACCGGCGTGGCCAACACCGCGGGGCTTGTTCTCGTCATAAAGGCCAACGCGGGCAGCGCGCAGGATGTCAAGGACGCGCTAGAAGCCTATAAAAACGGCCTCGTGGCGGTGAGCGAAAATTATCAAAGCGATTTTCCCGAGGCGTACAAGCAGGTTTCGGACGGGCGCGTTGTCATGAAAGGCGACTGCGTCGTATTGGCCATTGCGGCGGCCGGCGTGGATTATGCCGAAATCGACACCGCCATTGACGAGGCGCTGAAATAAGGGGAGCCTGATGGATTCCGCCGAGCAATGAATCGACCCGGTTATCGCCGGTACCTGATGGTACCGGCGATCCTTTTGCAGGGAGGAAAAACATGGTTTTCAGTACGGTGCTGTTTTTATTCCGATTTCTTCCCATCACGCTGGCGCTGTATTATCTCGCGCCCGCGCGATGGAAAAATCTGGTTCTGTTTATCTGCAGCCTTGTTTTTTATTCATGGGGAGAGGTGCGCCTGTTCCCTGTTATGGCCGCCGCGATTTTGATCAACTATACCGCTGGTCTTGGGATTGAGCGCTTTGGCGGTAAACCGGCGCCGCGCCGCGCTTTTTTGCTTTTCAGCATCGTCGGCAGCTTGGGAATGCTGGCCTTTTTCAAATACACAGATTTCTTTTTGCGGAATATCAACGCGATTACCGGAACTTCCCTGCCCATGCTGCGCCTGACGCTGCCGCTCGGGATCAGCTTTTATACCTTCCAGACGATGAGCTATTCCATCGATGTCTATCGCGGCGATGTAAAGGCCGAACACAATTTGATCAACTTCGGCGCTTACGTTGTGATGTTCCCTCAGCTAATCGCCGGGCCGATTGTGAAATACAGCGACATCGCCGAGCGCCTGCATATCTTGGATGGGCGTGTGACGCTGGATCGGATCGACGAAGGCATTTCCCTTTTTATTTTTGGTCTTGCAAAGAAGGTGCTTTTGGCGGATGGGATCAGCGCGCTGTGGTATGATGTGATCGGACATGAAGTAAACGGCGTCTGGAATGCGGGCATCGGCCTCGCGAACGCTTCCACCCCGCTGGTCTGGTTAGGCATGCTGGCCTATACGCTGCAAATTTATTTTGATTTTTCGGGCTATTCCATGATGGGCATCGGTATGGGCAAGATGTTGGGCTTTGATTTCCCGGATAACTTCAACCTCCCCTATATCTCACGC
>CANRZX010000221.1 GCA_947644575.1 uncultured Clostridia bacterium
TCCCGCTGCCAGGGGGAGTCGGGGGAGAAGGCGAAGCCGGGGCGGCGCTGGCGCTGGGCCTGCTGGCGGCGTGCGCGCCGCGGCAGAGCCAGCCGGTGGTGACGGAGGACGACCTGACGCCGCCCTCCGCCGCGCAGAACGCCATCGAGCTGGACGCGGGCAACGGCAGAAATTACGCGTATGACTGGCCGGCCGGGGACGTCGAGGCCACAATGGCGCGGACAGAGGAGGAGGAAAAAAGCTATTTCAAGGAGATGGACGAGTGGCTCGCGCGCGCCGAACAAATGACGCCGGAGGAGCTGGCAGAGGCGGGCTTTGCGTCGATCGAGCAGGCGCGGGAGCAGCATAGGATGATTCAGGCGCATCAGACGGAAAAGATAGCGTCCTACCGGGAATATTTGGAGAAGCAGGCCGCGCTCGACCCGGTTGTCTCCCCGCAGGAGGCGGCGAACCGCGCGGGCGCGCTGTTTGAGCAGTTCTACGGCGTGGACCTTTCCGAGGACGTTTTGCAGTTAGAGTGCTACGAGACACAGGGCGACACCCTCCTCGACCCGGAGCGCACCGGCCCGCAGCGCCCGATCTGGGCGGTGACGCTCCGAAAAATACAGGACCCCGACACCGAGAACAACCTCTCCTGCACGATGGACGCCACCACGGGCGAGATCCTTTTCACCGATTACACCGCCTCCGGGCAGGAAATCGAGGCGCGAAGGGAGCTGCCCCATCCCGCGAGCTTCGAGCAGTTTGACGGATACGCGGCCGGTACCGGGCGCTGGAACGCGGACGACCCGTCCTTCGCGCCGTTGGTCGAGGAGGCCGAGCGGAATTTGGAGCGGCTGCTCTCCGGCAGCGTGCTCACCGCCGGCGCTCGGGTGACACAGGTGCGCGGGGATCTGACGGAGTACGACGGCGGCGAGAACACGCTGTGGTTTTCTGTGAGCTGTGACAACGGCAGGCGCTATCGCATTGCGGCGGATATGCGGTATGACCCGCTCGGCCCCGACGGCACGCAGACGCCGTTCCCCATGCGCGGCTTTCGCGTGTGGAGCGACGCCGATTGAAGCGGCGTGAATTGTTATACAAAAATAGAGCAGCTTCTGTGGATTTTCCACCGCCCAGTTCTATATTGTCGGATGCGCCGGAACATCGCCATCGCCCTTTTTCGGAATATTCGGTTATTTTCCCCATACCGTATGGGCGGGGCAAGCCCCGCCCGAAAAACGAAACATCGCGGCGGCATTCCCAAGCGGGGCAAAACCGCATAAAAACGCGAACCGTGGGAAAATTAAGGAGAAAATAGAAAAAATCGATACAAATTGGAAACAAGCGGGTGGTACACTCGTATTATCTCGAAAAGGGGGAAGCGGCCGTATGCAGACGGAATTTATCGATATTTCTCACAATTCCTTCGCGGGAACGGCGCGCTCCGCGCCGCGCCACGCCCGCACACGGCATACCGCTCCGAACGCCGCGCGCGCTGCCGGAGCGAACGCGCGGTATGCCGCTCCGCAGTACACTGCCCCGCGCTCGCTGCGCGCCGTCCGGGCTGAGGCGCGCCGCCGCTAGCGCCGTCGCCGCCGCCTGCTGACGCTCATGGCGCAGGTGCTGGCCATCGGCCTGTTCGCCGCGGCACGCGCGGCGCTTTCCGCACGTGCCGCCCCCCGCTCGCCGGAGCCGGACAGCACGGACGCTTATCTGCCCGCCGCCGCGATCCCACAGGAGGGCCCGCCTTACGTCATCGCCATCGACGCGGGGCACGGCGGCACGGACGTCGGCGCGCAGGGTTCCGTAGACGAAAGCGCGATGACCGAGGCGACCATCGGCTATGTGGAGGAGTGGCTTTCGCGGGACGGGAATTATACCCCCGTGCGCACGCATCCTTATGACATGTTCTCGGAAAATACCGAGCGCGCAGCAGCAGCCAACAGCGCGCGCGCCGCGCTGCTGCTTTCCGTACACGGCAATTCCGATCCATATTCCGCAAACTCTTATGGCTTTGAATGCTATCCTCAGCCGCCGGGGCGTATCTGCCACGACGCCGCGCTGCGTTTTGCCCATCTGATCGCCGCAAGGTTTGGCGCGGAGGGGCAGCGCCTGCGCGGCACGGCCGGCGTGCGGTATATTTATTATGTGGGCGACGACGCGCACGGCTACGAAAAAGAAGTGATTGAGGAGAGCGACGAGACCGTCCGCACGGAACAGACGTTCGGCCTGCTGGAAAAAACAAACTGCCCCGCCGTGCTGGTCGAACAGTGCTTTGTAACAAGTCCCTCGGACGTGGACGGCTGGGGCGACGAAGACGGCTGCCGCCGCGCCGCGCGCCTGTACTACGAGGCCATCTGTGAGTATTTTGGCACTGAGCCGCTGGCGGCGTGAGCGCGGGGCGTGCGGATTTTTTTGGAAGCATGCGCTGTTCAGACGGCACGGCTTCGATCCGCCCGCCAATTTTTCCCCGCGCCGGCCTTTGCGTGAAAATTGAGGTGGACCGCAAAAAGAAATATCGCCCGGCAAGGGTAGGCATGGCTTTCGGGATCAAGGACAACGGTTCGGGAAAAGTTTTGAAAAAGGTCTCCGCACGAGAATTTTCCCCTGCAGAGACCTTTTGCTTTGCGCAAGATTGCGGGCGAAGGACGGGAAATGCGTTCAGGCTGCCGCGTCCCCGGCCAGCAGGGCGGCCAGCGCCTCGCCAGCCATGCGCCCGGCGTACTTGGCCTCCTCCAACGTGTTGGCGTGTCCGCCCACCTCGATCAGCAGACTGCCTGTTGTCAGATCCTGATTATAGTATCGGTAATCGAACAGCACGGGCCGTGTCAGGCCCGGATACAGGCTCTCCATTTTATCCTGCCAGCGGCTGGCAAAGCGCAGGTTCTGCCGGAAATTGGGCAGATTGCCGTCCACGTCCGCGCCGCAGATGATCATCACCTGCGCACTTTTCATCCCGCCGATCATGGCAACGGGCTTGATGCGCGTGCCGTCGTCGCGCTGGATGGCGTCGCGGTGGACGTCGATCACCACCTTGATCGACGGGTAACGCTCTAAGTACGCGCGCACGGTAGCGTTGCTCTTCGCGTAGCTGCCGTTGTAGCTGGGATAGTCGTGCAGCGTGGTGTCGTGCAGCGTGCAGATGCCCGCGGCATTCAGCTGCGCGGTCAGCTCGGCCCCCACAGCAGCCATGTTGACCGTGAGGTCGGTGCTGCGGGCGGAAAACGCGGGGTCGCACCAGCCGCGCTCGGCCAATTCATACGTCTCGGTGGTGTGCGTGTGCATAATCAGCACCTGCGGCGCGTCGCCGCCTACCTCAACTGAAAACGGCAGCGGCTGCATCATCTCGGCGGCGACGTCGCTGTCCGGCAGCTCGGTGCAGTTGCGCACGGTGGCCGCGCCGCTTTGCACATAACCCGGGCCGCTGCCCTGCCCGTAGTGCGTTTCCAGCAGCGGAGCCATGCCCTCGGGCATTTCCTCCGGCGGACTGCTCTCCGACGCCTGTTCCGGCGCGCTGTCCGGGGCGGCGCTCTCCGGCGCGGAGGAGGGCGCCGCATCCAAAACGGCCTGTCCCTCCGGCTCCGGCCGCGGGGCTGTTTCCGGCGGGGTCTCCGTTAGGTCGTTGGCCTGCGTATCCGCCGGGACGGACTCCTCCCCCGGGGGCATGCCAAGCGCGTCGTCCACCGCCTGCCGCACAGCGGCGGCCGCCGCCTCGGGCGCGCTGAAAAAACTGCCCGCGACCACGGCGGCGCGTGGCAGCGAAACGGGCGGCACGGCCAGCGCCGCGCTGCTCACCGTGGCCAGCGTCAGCAGCCCGGCCAGCAGGGGCGTCGCCGTCCGCTTTCTTCTGCGCCGCCTGTACATTCCGCCATCACCTCGGTGCATGTATATGCGAAAGGCGGAGGATTTATCCGTCGTTCCAAAGAAGGGCGGCGGATCAGGTAAGTGCTGAATCAATCGGAGTTTGCTTCGGCCGCGGTTGGAACGCGCGGCCGATGCTTCCCCGCGGGTATATGCGGGGTCGTAATTTGCCGTCGATGCGGGCGCTACGAT
>CANRZX010000222.1 GCA_947644575.1 uncultured Clostridia bacterium
GATATACTCATTGAGCAGCAGCGGCTGATACTGCGTCAGAATGCCGACCGTGTCGATGCCGGAATTGACGCAGTTGGAAAGTGGGAAATCAATGATGCGGTACTTGCCGCCGAACGGGACGGCGGGCTTTGCCAGCTTCTTGGTCAAGGCGTACAGACGAGAGCCCTGACCGCCAGCCAGCAGCATGGCGATGCATTCTTTCATTTTTTTCTCCCCTTGCTGGCGTCGGGAACACGACGCCGATTGTGTTTTTATGGGATCGAGGGATCCCTGTATCCGTCCGGAACCTGTAAGCGCCGACCGATCGCGCAAAACCGGGGCACTTTATGGGTTCCGGAACAAAAGGCTGCCGATTTTAGGAATCTTTCGCCTGTTTGCCGGTGGTCTTTTTTGCGGCCCTGCGCGCGGCCGGTTTTTTCGCGGCGGGCTTTGCCCCGGCGGCCTTCGCGCTATCCGTCTTGGGGCGGACGGGCTTCGGTGTGCGCAGCAACATCGCGCTCATAGGCGGGATGCGCAGGGAAATGCTGTAATCGAAGCCGTGCATCGGCTCCTTGACGGCGCGGGCGGGCTCATTATGTACGCCGCCGCCGCCGAACGCCTCGTCGTCAGAGTTGATCAGTTCCGTGTACAGCCCTGCGCGCGGGACGCCGAATTTATAGTCAGGGCGCAGCACCGGCGCGAAGTTGCACACGGCGATGACCTCGTTGCCTTTTTTGTCGCGCCGCAAAAAGACAACGATGCTCTGAGAGGAATCGTCCGCGACGATCCACTGGAAGCCGTCCCACGAGAAATCGTCTTCCCATAAAGCGGGAGTATCTCGGTACAAGTGATTGAGCTGGCGCACAAAGCTCTGCATCTGCGCGTGACGGTCGTAGCCCAGAAGCATCCAATCGAGCTGCTGATTTTCGTTCCACTCGATGAACTGCGCGAACTCCTGCCCCATAAACAGCAACTTTTTGCCGGGATGAGCCATCATGTAGCCGTAGAAGGTGCGCAGCCCCGAAAATTTCTGTTCGTAATCACCGGGCATTTTGTTGATCAGGCTGCACTTGCCGTGCACGACCTCGTCATGACTAATGGGCAGAATGAAGTTTTCGCTGAACGCGTAGAAAAAGCTAAATGTGACCTTGTTGTGATTGCCTGCGCGGAACAGCGGGTCGGTGCTCATGTAGCTGAGCATGTCATTCATCCAGCCCATGTTCCATTTGAAATTGAAGCCGAGACCGCCCTCGGACACCGGGTGGGACACCAGCGGCCACGCGGTGCTCTCCTCGGCGATCATCAGCGCGCCGGGCTTGCGCTCCAAGATAGCGCTGTTCAGCTTTTGCAGGAACCAGATGGCCTCTAAATTTTTATTATCGCCGTGGATGTTGGGCTGCCATTCGCCGTCGCGGCGGTTATAATCCAAATACAGCATACTGGCCACCGCGTCCACGCGCAGGCCGTCGATGTGGTATTCCGTCAGCCAGAACAGCGCGCTGGAAATCAGAAAGCTGCACACCTCGGGCCGGCCAAAATCAAAGACCATTGTGCCCCATTCCTTGTGCTCGGCGCGCAGGGGATTCTGGTCCTCATAGCAATTGGTGCCGTCAAAGCGGTACAGGCCGAATTCGTCCTTTGGAAAGTGCGCGGGCACCCAGTCCATAATGACGCCGATCCCGGCGCTGTGGCATGCGTCTACGAACGCCTTGAAGTCCGCCGGAGTGCCATAGCGGCTGGTAGGGGCGAAATAACCCGTCACCTGATACCCCCAGCTGCCGTCGAACGGGTATTCCATCAGCGGTAGCAGCTCAACGTGCGTATAGCCCATGTCCGTCAGATAGGGCACCAGCTCGCGTGCAAGCTCCCGGTAGCTGAATGGGTTGCCGTCAGGATAGGTGCGCCAACTGCCCGCGTGCATTTCGTAGATGTTCATGGGCTTGTCCAGCGGGCTTTGCGAGGCGGCGCGTTTTTGCCACGCGGCGTCCGTCCATCGGTAGCACCCTTCAAGTTCGTAGACCTTGCTGCAATTCGCCGGGCGCGTCTCGGTGTGGAACGCGTAGGGATCAGCCTTGAAAACCAGATCGTCGGAGGGGGTGGTGACGCAATATTTATAAATATCATACTGCTGCAGGCCGGGGACAAAGCACTCCCAGACGCCGCCCTCGGGATCCAGATTCTTCATCGGGGTGGCCGAAGGCACCCAACTATTAAAATCGCCCACTACGGAAACCGCCTTTGCGCGCGGCGCCCAAACGTGGAACATCACGCCCTCCACATCATTTACGGTCGTGAAATGCGCGCCGAAAAAACGCTGGCATTCATAGTTATTCCCCTGCTTAAATAAGTATACCGGCAGGTCGGCAGACGATTTGGTTTGTTTCATGGTACGTTCCTCCCTCTGAAAGCGCGATTCCCGGCGGGGTGTGCTGTGCGCAGGAACACCCGCCAAAGCCGCGCGGCCTTGCTGCGGGCCGCGCCGCACCTTTATATATGAGTTCACCTAATACTATACCGGTTTTTTCTACGTTTTTCAAGGGTTTTCTGGTAGAATTATGCAATCCTCTGCCAAAAAAATCGGAAATCTTTAGATACATTACACAAATTTTTTTTCTTATCCGCCATCTGTCACAAAAAGCTTGTTATTTTTTTGTCATAATCGCACAAAATGCTTTGATGAACGGCTCCGGAGGGCTGCTTCTCCACCGGTTGACTTGCCGGGGCTTTCCGATACAATATATGGTAGGACGAATAGAAACTGAGCAAACCAGCAAAGGTATGCTGCGCATGGTTTGCCGGATTTTCCTGTATTTGGCACAGGCAAATCCGGCGGGCTGTCACGGCAATATTTGCTGTGAAAAAGTAAAGCAGAAGAGATTCTAAGCGCGTGGGCCGGGGACGGCCCATATAAGCAAAATCTAATGCGCCTGCCATTTGTATGCCTTTCGGAACACGCTGCTCACGCATGAAATTTTCCATATACAAATCTGTGTTTTTGATGTATAATTAAAAACAATATCGTGCAAAGACCGCTTGGCGGCTTTGTACGCATCTTGCCTTAAATAATGAAAGGCTTTGATCAGAAAACCGCCCCGCCGCAGGGGGGGCCTGTAGGAGAATTGGAACAGTATGGCATCATCAAGCAGATCGGGAAAAAATAAAACCGTCCAGACGCGCGGCGCGCAGGGCCGCAGCGGAAAGCGGCCGTCTAAGGGAAAGCACGCGAAGAAGGCGCGGCCAAACGTCGGCGCAAGCATCGCGCTGTTCGGCGTCGGCGCGCTGGTGCTGGCGCTGATCGCCGTGCCGGGCGCGTCGGTCTGGCATTGGGTGCGGGCGAATCTGCTGTTCGGCGTGTTTGGCGTGGGCAGCTACGTGCTGGCGGCGGCGCTGCTGTACCTCGGCGTCTGCGTGGGAAACGGCAAGCCGGCCGGCATGCCGGTCGTCAAGGCGCTGCTGCTGCTGCTGCTGGCCAGCGGCGTTCTGCTTGTCTTTTCAGGCGAGGATATGGCCGGACAGGGCTTTACGGACAGCCTCGCGGCGCTGCATGCCGCCGGGGCGTTGTCGTCATGGGGCCTTGTAAGCGGGGCGGCCGGCTCGGTGCTCGGCTGGACGCTGCTCATTCTATGCGGCCGTCCGGGCGCGAATATCTTGATTCTCATCCTTGCCGCAACGGGGCTGATGCTGATTACGGGCGTCACGCCGGCCGACCTCTGGAATTATGGGTTTGGCAAGGCACAGGGCGCGAAGCACGCGGCGGATCGGCATGCCGAGGCGCGTGCCGCAGCCCGTTCGGCGCGCCAGACCGAGGAACGCCCCCGCCGTAAGGCGGCCACGCAGCGGGACGAGCCGCCCTTTGAGCTGGACGAGCAGGCGTATCAGGCCGCGCGCAGCCGGAGACGCCATGTATCCTATGACATTGATATCGGCTCAGACCCCGTCACCAGTACCGAATTGAAGCCGGAGGAGCGCCCGGTCATTGGGCCGGGCGGTACCTTTGGGATGTTCCCCGGAAAGAAACGGGCGGAGCCGCTGGAGGCCGACAGCTTTGTGCCC
>CANRZX010000223.1 GCA_947644575.1 uncultured Clostridia bacterium
TTGCTTGGTCCGGGAACTGCGCGCGATGTGACGCCGTATATAGAGCATTTTGCGGGTGAAAGCGCGGCACGGCCAAACCTCGCGGTTTTCCTGACGCCGCTGAGCCTGTCGGAATTCGCCGAGTGCGAGGAAGGAATTGGGGACGTGGTGCGCGAGGGGGAACGGCTGATGGGGCGCACGGCGGACGGCACGCGGCAAACGCAGGGTGTTTTTGAAATTGAGCTTTCCGGCGCGGCGGGAATGAACGGGTATCTCCCGATTTTTTCCTTCTCCAAGGAGCAAAAGGACTTCTGCGGGGTGCGTGAGCTCGCGCTGATCCAGGACGGCAAGCCCTATCTGACGGTGAAGGATACGGCAATGCAGCTGTTTTTATTGCTTGCGGGAAAGGCGGATCGGCTGACGGTGTATACGCAGGTGGAGGGACGAACCGTTTCCTTCAGCACACAAGGGCTTTGTTTGACGCATACCGCGCTGCTGCGCAAGGGCGCGCCCGATTTGACGGTATGCCTTTCAGGAAAGCTCGACGGCGTTACGGTCAACGGCGTCCCGGTGGAGGGAGACGAAAAGCTTGTCGTAACGGACGGGATCAATCGGCACATGGAGCTGCTGGCCGCCGCGCTGAACGAGCAGACCTTTACGCGCGGAAACGATGTCTTTCATTACGGATGGCGGATGAGGCAGTATGATGCCGCCGCCTGCGACGTGCTTGCGCGAGCCGGACTTTTGTACGAAACCGCGCGCGTTGCGTTTCAGTCCAATCTGCGGCCGGAATGAGCGATAGGGAAAAATAGAGGCGCATGCGCCTTTTGGCTCTCTTCTACGACAGCGCTTTCGTAGGGAATTTCCGAAAAAAGCGGTTGTAATAAGCATACAAAAACGGCGCGGGGAAGCTTTCCCCGCGCCGCTCGCTTTCCAAATGGACTGCTCATTGTATGAATACTATATGAAAAGCCGCTATATTGGCTTTCCGCATTCATGCCGACGCAATAAACTCTTTCGTTCCGTCTATTCCGCGCCGCTTTCGCCCGAGCCGGCCTCTGGCTGGCTGTCCGCCTCCGGCGTACTGCCGTCATTGGCCGACGCGCTGCTGTCCGTCAGAGCGCTGTCATCCGCCGGGCTTCCGCTCTCCTCCGGGGACGGGGTGCTTGTACCGGGATCCGTCTGGTCGGGCAGCGTTGTCGCTACTTGGCTCATCACATCGCCCTGCGGCGTGGCGGGCATTTGCGCCGTGCCCGAGGCTCCGCTGCCGCTGTCCACACTCATCTCGCTCTGTGTAATGGATGTCAGATAGTATTCCCCATTGACCCGCGTAAAAATATAATCCAAATATTTTACCGGTTTCAGCTTGGAGATGTCGAAAACAATTTCCCCATTGCCGTAAATATCCAGATAGCCCACCGTGACGCGCTTGCCGCCGTTTTCCCGGCGAATCTCCATCACGCGCGGCATATAGCCGCCGTTTGCGCTGGTAATGGGCAGCAAGTAAGCGCTTTTCTCCGGCACATAGGTGAAAACAAGCCCGTTGTCGGAAAAAGTATCGTGCGTGAACTGAAAGTCCGGCCCGTAAAGGGCGGCCAGCTCCTTGTCAACGTCCAAGGTGGGCAGGTACATTGCGCCCACGTCATCGCGCTCATAAGCGTCCATCCGGTCGCTGTTCTGCTGGATAACCGACCAAATGGCGGCGTCCAAAAGCCGTGCGCGGTTTGCCGTTTCCAGCGACTCAAACGGCTCGGGATCCAGTGAAACGAGCGTTTGCAGGCGCTGTTCAAACGCCTCGCGCTCCTCGGTGTCATCAAATAACCGCGCCGTCAAACGCACCCCGCTCGAAACAACGCTTGACAGGCCGATCAGCACCAGCACGCACACCACGGCGCCCAGTATCTGCCGCAGGCGGCGGCGCCGGCGCAGCGCGTGGCGCGTTTTTTCCGCTTCGTTTGCAGTAGCCATCCTTCATCGACTCCTTTGTTCCATGCTTCGGGCCGTTCAGCGGATCTGCCCGTCGCCCTGAATGATATATTTGTAGCTCGTCAGCTCCACAAGGCCCATCGGGCCGCGCGCGCCAAGTTTCTGAGTGGAGATGCCCATCTCGCACCCCAAGCCAAATTCTCCGCCGTCGGTAAAGCGCGTGGAAGCGTTGACGTAGACCGCCGCCGAATCCACCGCGCCGCAGAACCGGTCCGCTGCGGCCTTGTCCTCGGTGACGATGGCCTCGCTGTGCCCCGTCGAATGGGCGGCGATGTGCCGCACAGCCTCGTCCACGCTGTCGACAACCTTTATAGCGAGGATATAATCGAGAAATTCGGTGTCAAAATCCTGCGGCATGGCGGGCTTGCCCGGAATCAGTGCCGCCGCGCGCGGGCAGAGCCGAAGCTCAACCTTCTTTTTCGCCAGCCGTTCTGCCAGAAGGGGAAGAAATTCCTCCGCCGCAGCCTTGTGTACTAAACAAACCTCGGCGGCGTTGCACACCGATGGGCGGCTTGTCTTTGCGTTGTCCACAATGGAGAGCGCTTTTTTCATGTCGGCAGCCGCGTCCACATAAATATGGCAAATGCCCGTTCCTGTCTCAATACAGGGCACCTTCGCGTTTTCCATGCAGGCGCGGATTAGGCCCTTGCCGCCGCGCGGGATCAGCAGATCGACCAGCCCGCGCGCCTCCATCAGCTCGACCGAACTGCCGCGGTCCGTATCCTGCACTAAATTCACCAGCCCCCGGGGGGCGCCGCCCCGCTCCAGCCCCGCGTGCAGTGCGTCCACAATAGCGGTGTTGGAGCGGATCGCATCCTTCCCGCCGCGCAGCACACAGACGTTGCCGCTTTTCAGGCAAAGCGCGGCGGCGTCCGCCGTCACATTCGGGCGGCTCTCGTAAATGGTGGCGATTACGCCCATCGGCACGCGTACCTTGCGCAGCAAAAGCCCGTTCGGGCGCTGTGTCTCCTCCAGCGTCTGGCCGATCGGGTCGGGCAGGGCGGCGACCGCGCGCAGCCCGTTGGCCATTGCTTCGATGCGCTGGTGCGTCAGGGCGAGGCGATCCAGCATGACCGGAGCGATTACCCCGCGCGCGGCGGCCATATCGGCGGCATTCGCCGCGAGGATGCGCCCGCTTTGCGCGAGCAGCGCGTCGGCCATAAAGTGGAGCAGGCAGTTTTTCCGTTCGGCGGCCAGCGCCGCCGCACCCGGCTTTGCCGAGGCGGCGAGACGCAGCAATTCAGCAGTCGTCATTTTGGTATTTCCTTTCGCGGCGGAGTGTCCCGCCGTTTTTAATCGGCCTGCGTCTGGCCGAGAAATTTTGTCCCAACGGATTTCCCGTCCACGATGTCGTACAGGCACAGCGGGTTTGCGCCGTTGGCGATGACCATCGGAATTCCGTGCGCCGTTACGCGCCGCGCGGCGGCCAGCTTCGTGATCATTCCGCCAGTCCCCTGTCCGGTGCCCGCGCCGCCCGCCAGCGCCTCCAGCTCCGGGGTGACGGCCGCCACCTCGTGGATGAGCGACGCGCCGGCGTCCCTGCGCGGGTCGGCGGTATACAGCCCGTCAATATCGCTCAACAGCACCAGCAGTCCCGCCCGGACGCTGACCGCCACGATCGCAGCAAGTGTATCGTTGTCGCCCAGTGTGGACACCGCTGCGATTTCCGCCGTCGAAACCGTGTCGTTTTCATTGATGATCGGGATTGCGTCCAGCTCGAGCAGACGCTTCAGCGTCGTCTCGATATTGCCGCGCCGGGCATCGTCCTCGATGTCCGCGCCGGTCAAAAGCACTTGCGCCACGGTGTGATTGTATTCCGTGAACAGCTTGTCATAAACATACATCAGCTCGCACTGGCCGACGGCGGCGGCGGCCTGTTTTGTCGCCATATCGGCAGGGCGCCGGTCTAACTTCAGCTTGCCCACGCCCATCCCGATGGCTCCCGAGGACACCAAAATGATCTGATGCCCCGCGTTTTTCAGATCCGCCAGTGTTTTGCACAGCGTTTCCAC
>CANRZX010000224.1 GCA_947644575.1 uncultured Clostridia bacterium
CTGTCCGCTGGTGCTGTGCTGGTACGTCGCGACGGAGCTGGGCAGCGTCTGCGAAAATGCCGCCGCCCTCGGCGCGCCGCTGCCCGGCTTTCTGAAAAAATTCCTCGCCGTCCTCAAGGGCGCGGCCGAGGACGCCGGGGAAAAGCTCGCAGGGGACAGCCGCGAAGATGCGTGAATTTTTGGCGCGCTTGCCCGCTTTTGGGAAAACGCTTTTCGGTCCCGGAAAAATTTTTCCGAATCCGCTTGACATCTACAGGGAAACACGCTATAAATTTTAGTAAGACCACATGCGCGCCGCGCATTGCAGGATGGAGGGAAGAACGATGATATTTGAACGCATCCGCGAGATCATCTGTGAGCAGTTGGATCTGGAAGAGGACAATGTCACGCTGGACTCCAATATCATGGAGGATTTCGAGGCGGACAGCCTTGATCTTGTCGACCTTGTCATGTCGCTTGAGGATGAATTCAATATGGAGGTTCCGGACGACCAGATCGAGAATTTCCGCACGGTCGGTGACGTTGTCCGCTACATCGAGGAAAATTCCTGAAGCATTTCTGTAGACGACCGATCCCCCTTGCATACCGCATGGGGGATTTTTTTGGGATAAGGGAAGGGGACAGGCCCGCGGTGGCTTTGCTGGACGGGGCGGAGCCCGGCCCCCTTTCGTTACAAGGAACGCTACAAGCGCGTTTTGCGGCGGGAAAGAAAGGAAGCTTACGTTATGAGCGAAAACAAAAAGCTGGTGGAGGCGATCACCCCCATCAATGAGGACTTTACCCAATGGTACACCGACATCTGCCTGAAGGCGGAGCTGGCGGATTATTCCTCCGTCAAGGGCTTTGTCATCCTGCGGCCCTACGGTTACGCCATCTGGGAGAATATCATGCGCCTGATGGACGCGCGCTTCAAGGCCACCGGCCATGAAAACGTCTCGATGCCGCTGCTGATCCCGGAGAGCCTGCTGCAAAAGGAAAAGGACCATGTCGAGGGCTTCGCGCCCGAGGTGGCGTGGGTGACGATGGGCGGTTCTGAGCTGCTGGAGGACCGGCTGTGCGTGCGCCCCACCAGCGAGACGCTGTTCTGCGACCATTTCGCGCATGTGCTGCACTCCTACCGCGACCTGCCCATGAAGTACAACCAGTGGTGCAGTGTGGTGCGCTGGGAAAAGACGACGCGGCCGTTCCTGCGCTCGCGCGAATTTCTGTGGCAGGAAGGGCACACCATCCACGAAACCGCCGAGGAGGCCATCGCCGAGACCGAGAGCCAGCTGGAGGAATACGCCGATTTCTGCGAGAAGGATCTATGCATCCCCGTCCTGAAGGGCAAAAAGACCGAGAAGGAAAAGTTTGCTGGCGCGGAGGCTACCTATTCCATCGAGGCCATGATGCATGACGGCAAGGCGCTGCAAAGCGGCACCAGCCACTATTTCGGCGACGGCTTCTCCCGCGCGTTCGGCGTGCAGTTCACCGGGCGCGACAACACCCTGCAATATCCGTTCCAGACAAGCTGGGGCGTGAGCACACGCCTGATCGGCGCGATCATCATGACGCACGGCGACGACGAGGGGCTGATCCTGCCGCCCGCCGTCGCACCCGTTCAGGTGGTGATCGTGCCCGTGGCGGCGCATAAGCCCGGCGTGCTGGAAAAGGCCGAGGAACTGCGCACGCGGCTGGCCAGCTTTGCGCGCGTAAAGGTGGACGCTTCCGACAACAGCCCCGGCTGGAAGTTTGCCCAGTGGGAGATGAAGGGCGTTCCCCTGCGGCTCGAGATCGGCCCAAAAGACATCGAGAAGGAGCAGTGCGTGCTGGTGCGCCGCGATACGCGCGAGAAATCGTTTGTAAAATGGGACGAACTCGAGAAGGCGGTGCCCGCGCTGCTGGACGCGCTGGCGAAAAACCTGTATGACCGCGCCGCCGAAAACCGCGCCAAGCGCACATGGACGGCTACGACGATGGAAGAGGTGCAGCGGCTCGCGGCGGGCGAAAACGGCTATATCAAAACAATGTGGTGCGGCGAGACGGCTTGCGAGGAAATGATGAAGGAAAAGGCCGGGCTTTCCAGCCGCAACATGCCGTTCGAGCAGGAGACGCTCTCCGACGTGTGCCCCTGCTGCGGCCGGCCCGCCAAGACGATGGTGGTATGGGGCAAGGCGTACTGAGCGCCCTCTTCATGAGGCTTAAGACAATATAAAAGGGCGGAGAGCTGTCGACAAAGCCGACAACTCCCCGCCTTTTCGTCATGATTCACAATAATTTGATCTGCAATTTGTCAGTTTCGTCATTTTTCCATCTTGCAAAAATAGCCGTCCCGGATATAATTTGGGGTGGAACGAGGGGAAAGCGTTCCCAAAGTAAGCACTTACCAAAAAACAGGGCCGCGGCCCTGACGGACAGAGGGGAAAATACGATGAATACCTTGGACGATTCGCCGCGTACACTGTTCCGGCTGAGCTGGCCGATCTTTATCGAGCTGCTGCTGGGCCTGCTGGTGGGAAATGTCGACCAGATCCAACTGAGCCATTTCAACGATACCGCCGTCGCGGCGGTGGGCAACGCGAACACGATCATTACCATCGTGCTGCTGCTGTTTTCGGTTGTCAGCTCGGCGGCGACGATCCTTGTTAGCCAGTACCGCGGCGCGGGTGACGAGCATGCGACAGACTGCCTTTACACGCTCTCGGTTTTTGTCACGCTGCTCTTTTCTGTCGTGCTCTCGGCGGGGTTAGTGCTCGGCGCGCGACCGCTGCTGCGGCTGATGCGCGTGCCGCTGGAGCTTGTGGAAGAAGCGTATCTTTACTTGATTATTACGTCCTTGTCGATGCCGTTTCAAGCGCTGATGACGACGTATTCCTCGTTCCTGCGGGCCGGGGCGCTGATGCAGTCGATCATGCGCATTTCCGTTTTGGTGAATGTGTGCAACGTCGTCGGCAATGCGGCGCTGATCAACGGCTTCGGGCCGGTGCCGCCGCTGGGCGCCGTCGGGGCGGCGCTTTCCTCGAGCGTGTTCCGCGTGATGGGTATGCTGCTGATGATCGCCGCATTCCGGCGCAATCTGCCGGACGCGCGGGTGCGCGCTGCGCTGCTGCGCCCGTTCCCGGGGCGGCTGTTCGTGCGGCTGCTCTCCATTGGGCTGCCCGCCGCAGGTGAGGGGCTTTCCTACAATTTGTCGCAGGCGAGCTGTCTGGTGTTTGTCAACCTGATGGGCGCGTATGTTGTGACGGCGCGCATGTACAGCGTGATGCTGGCGAACTGTATCTACATGCTGGTCGTCGCCGTCAGTCGGGCCGGGCAGGTTTTGATCGGCTACCGCGTGGGCGCGGGCGACCCGGACGCCGCCGACCGCTGCTGCCGGCGCATTTTGCGGCTGTTCTGCCCGCTCAACGTCAGCCTTGCGGTGGTGTTCTGCCTGTTTGCCCGGCCGCTGTACGGCCTGTTCAGCACGGACGCGCGCGTGATCGAGCTGGGCGCGCGGATCATGTGCGTCGAGGTCGTGCTCGAGATCGGCCGCGCGCTGAACATCGTGCTGGTGAGCGCCCTTCAGGCGGCGGGCGATATCCGGTTCCCCGTGTTCACGGGTATCGTCAGCCAGTGGCTGATCGGGGTGGGCATGGGCTGGCTGCTGGGCGTGCGGCTCGGCTGGGGTCTGTGTGGTCTGTGGATCGCCTTCGCGTTGGACGAGTGCCTGCGCGGCGTAATTTTCCTGCTGCGCTGGCGCGGCGGCAAATGGCGTGGGATGAAGACGGTGTAGCGGGAGCGCGGGAGGGTCGATACCGCGCCCGCGGCCGTTTGCGCCGGGCGCTCGCCCACTGCGCGGCGCTGTACGGGGCGGCGAACGGGCGGCGCGCCGGGCTGCCGGCGGGCGCGGCGCGCGGAAAAAAGAAAAGAACACGCGGCCCGCGGGCTTACCCCGCCCCGCGGGGCGTTCGCTGGCCGGCGTTCGC
>CANRZX010000225.1 GCA_947644575.1 uncultured Clostridia bacterium
CCGGCGTCATCACCCTGCCCGAGGGCACCGAGATGTGCATGCCCGGCGATAACGTCTCGATGGACGTTGAGCTAATCACCCCGATTGCTATTGAGGAAGGTCTCCGCTTCGCGATTCGTGAGGGCGGCCGCACCGTTGGCTCCGGCGTTGTGACGAAGATCAACGAGTAATTTTCAAAGCACGAAGCGCCCAGCCATCTGGTTGGGCGCTTTTCGTGTTTTGAAGGCTGCTTGCGGTGCAAATGATCAAAAAGAAATCCGATGGCAATGGATGCAGATAAAAAAGCTCTCTTTGTTTTGTATGCGGTTGGCTGACCGCATACAAAACAAAGGGAGACCCTTACAATATATAACGTTGGTAGTTGAATAGCTTAACAGACAGCGGAGCAACTTATCAGGCGGGTAACGATTCCGGTATAATGTCGGATGAGAGGACAGCTCGGTCAGCTCAGCACGCTCGATAGGGTTCTCATTTTTTTGATGAGTATTTCCGAGGGAACCTCCGATAAGTTTGTTTTCGCCAAAATATCGCTCGCGCCTGCGGCGATGACTTCCCGCACCATGTCCCGGCCGGCGTCGGTGGCCATAAACTTCCCCATGAACAGGACGACGGCATGAGGATCATTTTTCCGGATCTCGCGCAGAAGGTCAACGCCGCCAAGCTCCGACGAGAGCGGCACGCCGATCAGCGTGATCTGTGGCCGCAGCCATATCCATTTTTCAAGCCCTTCCTTGCCGGAGGAGGTTTTCCCGACTATATCGAACTTTTCCTTTTTCAGGGTTTTGCAGACCGCTGTCAGCGTGTCCGCGCTGCCTTCGCAGACGAGCACGGTAGGTTCTGTTTTTTTGCTGAATAAGCCCATTTTTTCCACTCCTTACCGAATATGTACCCAAATGCCTTTTTTGAGCCGCATGCTTTTGCGCGGTGATTAATCCGGCGTTTACAGTCAGCACTCTTGAAAACAAGCATTTTGTTTTCAAGTGGCGCGCTTTGCGCGCCGCATGCGGCCCATGCGCGCTGACTACTGAATCGACACAAAATCGCCGCAGGCGATTTCCGGACGGCATACCATGCCGCGCCTCGAAAAGCATCTCTTTTCGAGTGTGTCGATTATATTCAAACGGCGGGGAACGCAGAGCGTTCCCCGCCGTGGCTTATTGTTATAACCGGCTTATAAAGCCTTTTTCACGCCGTTTGAAGGCTGTTTACCAAAGCTGGCACACCTGCTCGTACATGTCCACGTACTGCTTTGCGCTGGCGCTCCAGCTATAATCACACTCCAACGCGCGCTTGACCAGCATCTGCCAGCCCTCTGTGTTTTCATATCCAGCCTTTGCGCGCAGAATCGCGTTCAGCATATCATGCGCGTTGTAGCTGCTGAAAGTAAAGCCGTTGCCCACACCGTCGCCGGAATCGTGGATGGAATCGCGCAGGCCGCCCGTTTCGCGCACAATGGGCACCGTGCCGTAGCGCAGCGCCACCATTTGCGACAGGCCGCACGGCTCGGATTTGGACGGCATCAGGAACATGTCCGCGCCCGCGTAAATCTTGCTGGCCAGCGCGGGGTTGAACTGGATCTTTACACCCACCGAGCCGGGATTACGTGCGGCAAGGTCATTAAAGAAGCTTTCGTATTCGGCTTCGCCGTTGCCCAGTACCACAAGCTGCAGGCCGTTGTTTACGATCTCCTGCGCGACATGGCGTACAAGATCAAGGCCCTTGTGGCCGACAAGGCGCGTCACCATGCCTACTACGGGAACGGGCCAGTCGTGCAGACCAAATTCCGCCTGCAGCTCCTTTTTGCATAAGGGCTTGTTTTCTGCGAAGGTTTTGGTGTCGAAATTGGCCGCGATGTTCGGATCAGTGGCCGGGTTATAGCCCTTGGTGTCGATGCCGTTTAAGATGCCGCACAGCTTATACTGCTTCTGACGCAGCAGGTCATCTAGGCCGTGGCTGTACCACGGATCGAGGATTTCGTTCGCGTAGCTGGGCGAAACGGTCGTTACCTTGTCGGCGCACTCGATCGCGCCCTTCATGAAGTTGACGCACTTATCATATTCAACAATATGCGCGTTTTCCCTGCCGATGGCGAGCGTGTCTTCGAGAATTTCCATCCCATATTTGCCCTGATACTGAATGTTGTGGATGGTAAACACCGTTTTGATATTGCGGAATTTTTCCAGATGGCGATAATACAGATTCAGATAGACCGGAACGAGTGCTGTCTGCCAGTCGTTCGTATGGAGGATATCTGGCGCGAAGTCCACATGGAACAGCATTTCGAGGATCGCGCGCGAGAAAAACGCGTAACGCTCGCCGTCGTCATAATAGCCGTACAGGCCGCTGCGCTTGAAGTAGTATTCATTATCAAGGAAATAATATTTGACGCCGTCATGCGTCAGCTCAAACAGGCCGCAGTATTGGTTGCGCCAGCCCACGGGCACGTTGAAATTGGTCAGGTATGTCAGCTTTTCGCGGTATTCCTGCTTCATGTCGCCGTAAAGCGGCATGACCACGCGGCAGGCTACCTTGCGGTTGCGAATGGCGCGCGGCAGGCTGCCAGCGACGTCGCCTAAGCCGCCCGAGGCTGCAAAAGGTTTGACCTCGCTGGAACAAAATAAAACATTCATGGGGGAATCCTCCTTTATTCGAAACAAGGCGGGACGGATTGCCGCCCCGCCTTACCATAAGACCTCTTTTTAGATGTTTTCAGACAGTCTGCTTCCCGTTTTCAAGATCGCTCAGACAGTTGTGCCCTTTTCGATGTAGACCGGGAATGACTCGTTACCGCGCAGTGCCTTGCCCATTGTAACGATGACGTTCTTATCCGTGACAATATACTCCATTGAGACGCCCGGTTCAACGACCGTACCCTGCATCAGCACACAATTTTTGACGACTGCGCCCTTGCTGATTTTGACGCCGCGGAAAATGATGCAGTTTTCGATCTCGCCCTCGATAATGCAGCCGTCGGCCACAACGCAGCGATGTACCTTGCTGTCCATCGCATAGCGCACAGGCGCTTCGTCACGCACCTTTGTGTAGACGGGGCGCTCAGAGGGGAAGAGGGCAGCCATATTCTCCGGACACAGCAGGCGCATATTTTCGTCAAAATAGCTTTTGACGTCGTAGATGCGCGCGCGGTAGCCCGTATATTCGTAGCCCTGTACGCGCAGCGTTTTCAGGCTGGGGCCGAGGATGTCGCGCTCCAAATACATGCGGTTCTGGACGCTTGCGTCCTTCACCATCGCAATCAGCTCCTCGCGGTCCATCACAATCAGGCCCATCGAGAGGTTTTGTTCGCCCACACGGTAATCGTTCCAGCGGATCTCCGTCACGCGGCCCGTTTCATCCAGCGTGAAGGTGTAGTTATCGGTGGCGAATTGCTTTGCGATTTCGGCGCGTTCATAGACCATTGTCACGTTCGCGCCGCTCTTGATGTGCGCGTCGATTAGCTCGGCGAAATTGATCGAGGACGCGACGTTGCAGTCGCTGAGGACGACATACTTTTCGCGCTGCTGGGAAAGGAAGCCGAGGATGCTGTGCAGCGCTTCGACGCGGCCGTGATACACCTTTGCGCTGGCCTGCGCGAAGGGAGGCACAATGTTCAAGCCGCCGCGTTTGCGCACTAAATCCCATTCACGGCCGGAGCCGAGGTGATCCATCAGCGAATGATAGTCTTTCTTCGCGATAACGGTAACGTTCTCGATCCCGGCGTTCACCATGCCGGAGAGCGTAAAGTCAATCATGCGGTAGCGCCCGCCGAACGGCACCGACGCCATCGTGCGGTGCTGGACGAGCTGCGGGACAAGGTCGTCATAGGTATTGGGGAAGATAACCCCCAGCGCGTTGATATTTACCATAGCTTTTCACCGTCCTGTACGTCTTTTTCCAGCATTGCCTTCGGGCCGACCGAGGCGTTTTCACCAA
>CANRZX010000226.1 GCA_947644575.1 uncultured Clostridia bacterium
TGCCCGCCCGCGCGCTGTACCGCCGCATGTGCTCCTCGCAAAAGCAGCCGCCCCACTGCAGCGGGTCGTGATTGTGCAGGCGGAAATCGTCCTCCACCCACAAAATCGACGGCTCGAGCGCGGCATACCGGGCGTAAATCTGCCCGATGTAGCGCTGCCACTCGCCGCACAGCGGGCAGACGCAGAGCGCGGCCTCACTGCCCTCGATATCCACCATCCGGCGGAACGGCTGGTCCTCGCGCAGCCGTTTGCCGAGGTCGGCATGCATGACGCTGTGCCATTGGTTGACGGACATCGTCACGCCCTTTTCGGCCAGCAGCGCGCTGATTTTTCGCATCATGGAGAGGTAGATCTCCTGCTCCCCGGCCGTCATATGACCGGTGTTGATCTCCTCGACATTGGCGAACACGGCCACGTCGTCGATTTTCGCCTCGTCCACATAGCGCAGCAGCGCCGGGATCTCGGCCTCGTCGTTGAAGCCGGGGTCGCAGCAAAAGCGGAAAATATACTGAAAGGGGTCTTTTTTCATCGTCTCGCGTCTCTCCTGTTTTATGTCTGCGGATTTTGGAGCGGCCGGGCCGTTTTGCCCGCGCCCTTCCTCATTCAATCGGGAAGCCGTAGAACGACAGCATCGGCAGGCGCATGCAGTCGCCGGGGATCGCCGCGCCCGGGTTCATGCGCCACGCGCCGTGCAGCCGCGCGCCCTCGCCGAGCGGGCGGTCGAAGGTGATTGTCAGCGTGTCGCGCCCCGTCTTGTAGGAAACCGGGGCCGCGAGGCCGTCCGCATCTTCCGCCTCGATGGGCAGCAGCGCCGCCGGGACGTCGAACGGGTTCAGCCAGTTGCGCACGCGGGAAAAGCGCAACTCGACCGTGTCGGGCGCCGTTTTGCGCGCCGATTCCGGCTCCGGCGCCATCCAATCTGTCTCGCGCCCGTAGCACATTGCCAGCGCGGCGCGGGCGCACCGCTCACCCACCACAAGGTTGCCCTCGGCGGCGTTGTGGATAAAGTCGTAGAGCGCGAGGTCCGCCGACGGAACGACGGCCACGTTTTCCAGCGCGTACATCGCCTGACGCTGCGCCTCGCGCACCATGCCCCACTGACGGTCGAGCGCCTCGCCCGGGTTTTCCATACAGCGGTTGATCTGCACGGTGAAAAACGGCAGCTCGGGCGAATCGAGCGCCGCGCGCGTCGCCCGCACAAACGCGGAAAAACGGGAGAGATACGTATCCGCGCTGTTTTCAAAGCCCTCGGCCTCTCCCTGTACCCACAAAACGCCCTTGGGGCGAAGGTTGTAATCGGCCAGCGTCTCCAGCATATTTTGAAAGAGCGCGCCGTTTTCCTCCGGGTTCCACCAGCGCAGCGGCGCGCCGCCGTAGGCGCAGGGCACAAGACCGATGGGATAGCCCAGTTCCCGCTTGAGGCGCTTGGCGAAATGCAGCCACGGGCTGTGGCCGGGGTTGTGGTTCTCGTAATTGCCGACGTGGACGGCGTTTGTCGTCTCGCCGAGGGGATGCGTGGCCAGTTCCCACCGGGCGCTCGGGCGCAGCACATGCACGCCGAGCTCCGGGTCGTCCGCGACGGGGTTTTTCGCGCGGCCCGCGGCGTTGCTCTGCCCCGCGATCACGAACACATCCCCTACGCCGATGTTGTGCACCATGTCGCCGCGCGTGCAGGAAAGGCCGTCCCAGCCCTCATAGTCCATGTACGTCTCGACGCGGTACAGCCCGCCCGCCGGAACATGCGGAAAGCAGACGCGCCAGCGGCCGCCGTCCAGCACCTCGCACTCCGTCCACGGAACGACGGATTCCCCCGTGCTCTCCAGCGCGACGCGCGCCTTCACCGTCGTTTTCGCGGGGGCGACGGAGGAAAATTCCAGCGGCAGCTCCTGCGAGAGCCGCACCAAATGATAACTCCCCTCCAGCGCAACGCGGGCGGTACCGTCCGCCCCCTGCTGGAAAATCTGCCACGGGGCCGCGCCCCGCTCGATGACCACGCCGTATTTCATACTCAGCCTTCTTTCAAGGACAAAATCGATTTTGGAAAATCGTTCTTTTCGGACGGGATCAGACGTACCAGTCGCCGCTTGCCATCACGCGCACATCGTCCAGCGGGCGCGGTGCGTGGACGCTGGCAATCCAGCGCAGGACGCCGTTTTCGTCCGTCTCCAGCACGCCGCACCGCGCAAGGCGCGCGCGGGCCTCCCCGCACAAAATACCGTCCGGCAAAACGGGCGAATCGCCCACGGCGGCGCGCAGCGCCTCGAGCGTTTGCGGAAAATCCGCCAAAAAGCCGGGCGACAGATAGAGCACGCCGCCCGCGAAATAGGCGTCATACGGGAACGGCTCTCTGCGGCGCGGCGTCAGCGCGAGCACCGTCATCAGCGGCCCGGCGCAGGCGCGCAGCGCCGGAGTCCCATAAAAGGCGGCGTCCGCCCGGTACGCGAGGTGAATGTCCGCCCGGCCGTCAAACCACGGCGCGCAGCCCTCCGCCACGCCGTCCGCATCCGTCACGGCGCGCACCGTATACGGCGCGCTTTCCTGCGGCGTGGTGTTCACGCTGCCGTCCGCATTCCAAAAGGGAGTAAAGCGGAATTCCACCTCCTGCCCCGCGAGCGGCGCGCCGTCCGCAGTGAGCCGGACGCGGAACGCGTTGCGGTAGCCCGAGGCGTCCGGCAGCAGCAGGCGCTCTATGGAAAGCCGCGTCGGGCCGGGCAGGCCGGCCGCGCCGTCCGGGGAAAATACCTGCGCGCGGATCGACATCTCGCATTCGCCGAAGGCGTTGTCCCCGCCCACATGGCCGTACAGCGCGAAGCGCCCGCCGCCCAGCGGCAGCAGCATCGGCTGGTACAGCCGGGTATACGGGACGTCCGGCTCGGTGCGCGTCCAGTTTTCGCCGTCGTCGTTTGAAAAGGAAAAGCCCTTCCCGCGCCGGTAGCCCACAAGGCAGCGGCGCGCGTCGTCCCACGCGAGCGTCTCCGGCACAAAGCCGCCCTGCGGGTCGCGCGCGGCGTTTTGCGGCGCGCCGCCGCGGACGGGGAGCAGCGGGCCGTTCACCCAGCCGTCCGCCGTGGGCGTGACAAGCTGCCGCCCCACAGGCGTGGCCTGCACGTCGCCCGCGACGAACAAAAGGCGGCCGTCCGGCAGCTCGGCGACGTCATACTCATGCGCGCCGATGCCGGGCAGAATGAAATGCGGCTCGGAGAAACGCACGCCGTCCTCGGTCGTCAGAAAGAAGGCCTGCACCCGGGTCAGCTCCGTTTCACCGGGCAACAGAGCGTTGCGCGCGGGCCGCGCGCTGTTTGCGCCCCACGGCGTGCCGTACAGGCTGGCCAGCAGAATCACCGTCCCGCCGCGCAGCCGCCGCGCGCGCCACATGTACACCGATTGGTCCGGCAAAAGCGTGCGCACGTCGCGCCAGGTGGCGCCGCCGTCCGCGCTTTCGCGCACCGAGATGCCCGTACACCAGCCCGTGCCCGCCTCGTTGCGGCGCGGCACGTCAAAGCCGACGATGCGCCCGTCCGGAAAGCCCACGTTGCACAGCGCGCCGCGCGCGCGGGGGCAGCGCCCCGTCTCGGTGAAATGCACGCCGTCCGGCGCGCGCAGATAGACGCGATACGTGCGCTGCGACGCGCTGCCCGCCTCGACCGAGCCATATGAAACCGGTACGCCCGCCGCCTCGGCATATTCAAGGCGCATCGGCGTGAAATCCGGGTTCTCCTGTTCCAGTATCTCGTCAAACGAAAGGCCGATGGAGCCGTCTCCATAGGCGAACTCGGACTCCCACGCCACAAATCCGGGACGCCTCTGCGGCTCGTAGACCAAGGTATCGGTAA
>CANRZX010000227.1 GCA_947644575.1 uncultured Clostridia bacterium
GAGAAAAAGCCGCCGTCCAGCACGACGCCGAGCTCCCGCCCCACGGCGGCGCGGTCGGCGACGGGGTCGCGCCCCAGCACAGTCACCGTGCCGCCGTCCCAGCGCACAAGGCCGAGGATCGATTTCAGCGTGGTCGTTTTGCCCGCGCCGTTTTCGCCGATGAAGCCCATAATGCAGCCGCCCGGCACGTCAAACGAGACGTCCTGCAGGGAAAAATCCTGATAATGCTTGCAAAGCCCCCGAATTTCAATCGCATTGTCCATCGTTCAAAGCTCCTCCAATAGCACTTCCAGCATACCGCGCAGCTCCTGCACGGGGATGCCCGCGCGCCGCGCCTGGTCGGCCGCCTGCTGCAAAGCCGCCTCGATGCGGCGCAGCGCCTCCTCGCGCAGAAAATCAGTGTTTTTCGCCGCGACAAAGCTGCCCTTGCCGGCGACGGTCTCAATGAAGCCGTCGCGCTCCAGCTCCTCATAGGCGCGCTTTGTGGTGATGACGCTGATGCGCAGCTCCCGCGCCAGCGTGCGGATGCTCGGCAGGGCGTCCCCTGCCGAGAGCGCGCCGGACAGGATCTGGCTTTTGATCTGCGTGGCGATCTGCTCGTAAATCGGCGTTCCGCCCGCGTTGCTGATGATAATGTCCATGAGGCACCTCAGTGAATACTGTATATATACTATATTCACAGTATATACTCTCGTGCACGCTTTGTCAATAGGGGAACGAGGAAAATTTTAAGAAAAACTTAAAAGCTGTACCATTAGCCAAAATATACAGCCTTACAGGCCGAAATTGCCCTTGGCAAGGAAAAAATTGCAGGAATACTTGGTGTCCACGCAAGGGGGATACCAAAATTCTAAAGCGGCATGGCCGCTAAGAATTTTGCAATATTTCAAAATTTTTTAACGCAGCCAAGAGCAATTTTGGCCGGAAGGATACGTGCTGAGGCTATTGGTGCAGCTTCTTAGGCAGTCTGTTTCCAAGCGCCGTAAGGGGAGGCATTGGTCCGCCCCTGCGGCATGTTAAAACAAGCCGCAAGATTTTAGAAACATATAGTTTTCTTACAAAAACAAAGCTTCTTCTATGTATGGATATTTCCACCTCATCCGGCCTCGCTGTCGCTCGGCCACCTTCCCCTCAAGGGGAAGGTAAATAAGGTAATATTTTAGTATAAAACTTAACCTCTTAACCCTTCCCTTTAAGGGGAAAGTTAAGAGGTTAAGCTTTTTCATCAAAATTAACCCTGAAAATCACAATTCAAACGCCTCGTGCAGTACGCGCAAGGCGCGGTCCTCGTTTTCCGCGCGCACAAGCAGGGAAATATCGAGGTCAGAGGTGGTGATGAGCGATACCTCGATCTCAGCATCGCGCAGCGCGCGCAGAGCACGGGCCGCGACGCCGCAGCTGGTGACCATTTCCTCGCCGAACAGATTGAGCTTGCTGTAGCCGCTGCTGATGAGCGGCGCGGCGTCGGCGCGGAATGAGGCGATTGTTTGCATCGCGGCGTCAAAATATGAGGCGGAGGTGGTGAAGCTGAAATCAATGGTCGCGGCACGCGGCGCGCTTTGACAGATCATATCCACCACGATGCCGTTTTCCGCGAACGCGGTGAGCACCTCGGCCAAAGAGGCCGCCGGCTCCGCGTTCGTAAGCGTAATCATCATAATATCCGGTTCGCTGGTGATTTTTGTCACGCCGTTCATAAGCGTCCTCCTTATGTCAAAGCAAGAAACGACGGGTCAATATAGTCCGTCAGCACCTGCGTGATGTAAGCCCGGTTGAACGAGGGGTAACGCGCGCGCACCCCGTGCGCGGCGGCCAATTCATCGGTATAATCGCGGTACAGGTAGGCGCGGCCGTTGGCGTAATTCGCGTCGTAGTGCATCACCATCGGTACCGCCTGTACATCGCCGACAACCGTGTCGCTTGCCCCGTCCGGCTCGGTAGTTTTGGTGATGCTGAAGGTCAGAATCAAGCCGATCAGGTTGTCCGCGTTGGCCTGCGTGGAAACAAAATTTCCGAGGGAATAGGCGATGGGAACGGTTTTTCCCGTTTCGGCGGCGGTGAGCAACTCCACGGCCTGGATCACATGCGGATGGGTTCCAATGATGACATCCGCGCCCCAATCCGCCATTTTTTGTCCCAGTGCGCGCTGGGCGTCCGTGACGGTATGGCTGCCCTCCACGCCCCAATGCACGCCTACAACGACGACGTCCGCCCGCTCGCTCGCGAGCTCAATCTGGCGCTGGATGACCTCCTCCTCGCTGGTATAGATCACATTCGCCTCGGCGCCGGATGGCGTAGGCAGGCCGTTGGTGTACTCGGTATAGGCAAGATAGGCGATGCGCACGCCGTTCTTTTCCTGAACGGGGATATTATCGTAATCCGCTTCGCCCGCGAACAGGCCGGTTGTCACAACATCGCCGGGCATGTCCGCCCAGAAGCGGCGCGTGGCCGCGATGCCCGTCGCGCCCTTGTCATAGGAATGATTGTTGGACATGGCGATCACACGCCAGCCCACGTCATAGACCTCCCGCCCCAGCGCGGCCGGGGTGCAGAAACACGGGTAGGAGGAAGGAGGAAGCTCGTCCGTGACGAGCGTTTCCTGATTGATCCAGTTGATGTCGTAATCCTGATAGAACGGCGCGACATTTTCATACAGCGCCGCGAAGTCATAGCCGTCGCCGTCCGCGCGCTGTCCCGCCTGAAGATAAAGGCCGTCGTGAATCAAATTGTCCCCTGTGGCGGAAAAGCGCAGTGTGGTGACAATGGGCTCGGGCTCCGGCTCTGGTTCAGACTCGGGAACTGAAGCCGCAGGCGGAGCGGAGGCCGGGGCGTTGGCCTGCGCGGTCGGCTCCGAGCTCTGTGCGCCCGGCGCGCCGCACGCGGCGAGCGCCAGCGTGAACAGCAGAAGGGCCGTCAGGGCGGCCAGTGCTTTTTTGAGCATCCTTTGCTTTTTCATAAATGAATCAGATCCTTCATGGTATACATTCCGGCGGGCTGTTTGGCGAGGAACAGGGCCGCGTTCAGCGCGCCGTTCGCGAACACCTCGCGCGAGGCGGCGCTGTGCGACAGCGTGATAACCTCCTGCGGGCCCGCGAACAGCACCTCGTGCTCGCCCACAATGCTGCCGCCGCGCACCGCGTGAATGCCGATCTCGGTTTGCGCGCGTTTGGTGCGGCGGGTGTGGCGGTCGTAGACCGGCTCATAAGGAACGGGCGACGCTTCGCGCAGCGCGTCGGCGATCATCAGCGCGGTGCCGCTGGGGGCGTCTAATTTATTATGATGGTGCTTTTCGATGATTTCAATGTCAAAATCCGTGCCTAATACGGCGTTGGCCTGCTTGGCCAGCTCAATCAGCAGGTTGACGCCGAGCGACATGTTCGCGCTCTGAAAGACCGGAACCGTATGGGACAGTGCCCGCAGCGCCTCCTGTTGACGCTCGTTCAAGCCCGTCGTGCAGATTACGCACGGCAGGCGGTGCGTGCCGCAGTATTGGATCGCGGCCTCCGCCGCGGCGGGGCTGGAAAAATCGATCAACACATCGGCGTGTATATCGACCGCGTCAAGGGCGGAAAACACCGGAACGGGACAGGGGAGCGCGGCGGTATCGACACCCGCGACGACGCGGCAGTCCACGCGCTCGCCTGCGAGCGCGACGAGCGCGCGGCCCATTCGCCCATGAATGCCTTGGATCAAAATATCAACCATGAAAATATCCTTTCCTGACGGACGGCCCCGGGGGCGAGCCCCTAAACCGCACTGTCAAACTGTCTAAAAAGTCGCGTCTGCCAAGAACTTCGGCAAATTGTTCCGTC
>CANRZX010000228.1 GCA_947644575.1 uncultured Clostridia bacterium
TTTGTTTTTTCGGGCTTTGTTTTTTTAAATTGTTTTTTTTTTATTGTAAAACCCCCCGGGCGCGGGGCATGGGCCCGGCCCGCGGCGGTTTATCGCGTTATTCTTTCGGTGCGATCGGGTAATAACAGGCTTAATATAATCGACATACTTGAAAAGAGATGTATTTCGAGGCGCAGCATTATATGCCACGTGGGAAATCGCCTGCGGTGTTTTCTGCCATCGGGTTCAGCTTGCGGATGATCTCCGGCGTCAGGGCGCGCAGCAGCGCGGCGGCCAGCGCGACGGCGGATTCCACATCTGCGGCCGCGGCGTAGCCGTAATGGGTGTGCGCGTAGCGTACGGGGATGCCCAGCACAATCGTTGGAACGCCGCCCGCAGCGAGGTGGATGCTACCCCCGTTCGTGCCGCCGCCGGTGCGCACGGCGCATTGGTGTGGGATATGGTTTTCCTCCGCGACCCTGCGCGCGAGAGCGAGGAAGCCGGGATGCGCGATCATGCTGCCGTCGCGGAAACGCAGCTGCACGCCTTTTTTCAGCGCGCCCTGTGCTTCGTCCGGCGCGGTGAAGGTATCGTCGGCAGGCGTTCCCTCAAGGCAGATGGCCAGCGCGGGGCGTAGGCGCTCCGCTGCGGCGCGCGCGCCGCGCAAGCCGACCTCCTCCTGCGCAGAAAACACGGCCGTGACGTCGGCGCGCAGCGCTTCGTGCTTCAGCGCGCGCAGAACCTCCACAATACCCGCGCAGCCAAGGCGGCAGTCAAACGCCTTGCCCAGCACCAGGCCCGTTGTTTCGTCATAGGAAAACTCGACGTCCGGCGCGACGGGCAGCCCCGGCTCAAGGCCAAGCCTTTCGGCGTCCTGCTTGCCGCACACGCCCGCATCCAGCAGGATGCTGTCCATTGACAGAGATGCGCCGCGTTCCGCCGCGCTCATGAAATGCGGCGGCTTTGAAGTGGAGACCGCGCGCACCAGCTCGCCGCGCCGGTTGCGCACGCGGAAGACGTGCGCGGGGACGTTGTGCTCCACCCAGCCGCCCAGCGGGACCAGACGCAGCAGACCGTTCGCGGTGACGCTCTGCACCAGAAAGCCGACCTCGTCCATATGCGCGTCCAGCATCACCAGCGGCCTGCCGCCTTGGTTCTGCGGAAGCGCGGCGTATAAATTTTGAAGGCTGTCCCGCCGCAAGACGCAGCCGTTCAGCATCGGCTCGAGCACGTCGGCCACCGCCTCCTCAAAGCCGGACGGGCCAAACGCGTTGGAAAGCGCGGCGCAGATGTTCAGATCGATCATAGCAAATTCCTCTTTCCTTTTTTATATAAATATAAAGTCGGGGCATGGACGGCACCGGAAAAACGGGCATGGTCTTACAGGTCGAACAGCAACTCGCTGTAATCCGGGATGGGCCAGTGATCTTGCGGAACCATCGATTCCAGCGTGTCGACCGCCTCGCGCAAGGCGTCCATCTCATGCTCGCGCAGGCTGCGGCTGGCGTCCGCGCGCTGCTTTTCGCTCAGCGCCGCCTCGTCCAGCGCGCGCAGCGCGCGGCGCAGCGCCTCCATCGCGCCCGCCGCGCGGTCCAGCGTGACGCACAGCTTTTCCACCTGCGCCTTGGCGCTGGCGCTGGCACAGCCATTGCGTTCTGCGTAATATTCGGCGCGGGCGATGTGGGAAAGGTACTCGTAGCCCGCAGGCAGCAGGCTGCGGCTGACCATTTCCAGCATGGTGGAGGCGTCGATATGGATGTGCTTCGCGTAGGTTTCCAGCGTGATTTCATAGCGCGAATGGCATTCGGTCGCGGTAAAGACCTTGGTGCGCTCGAACATGGTAACGTTTTTTTTCGCGAGGAATGCGTCGGCGGCATCCGCCATGCTGCGGATGTCGGGCAGGCCGCGCTCCTTCGCCTCCGCGGCCCACTGTGTACTGTAGTTGTTGCCGTTGAAGATGACCCGCCCGTGCCGATGCCATGTGTCCGCTACGATTGCACGCACCTCGGCCGCCGGGTCGTCGGCATTCTCCAGCCGGTCGGCAAAATCATGCAGCGCGTCAGCGACAATTGCATTTGTTACGGCGTTGGCAAGGCCGATGCTCTGGCTGGCTCCCACCATACGGAACTCAAATTTATTGCCGGTGAATGCGAACGGCGAGGTGCGGTTGCGGTCGGAATCGTCCCGCTTCAGAAGGGGCAAGCTTTTTACGCCCGTCATAACGGAGCCCTGCGCCTCGGAGTGCAGCGTGTGGCCCTCGGCCAGCTCCTGAAGGGTATACGTCAGCGCGTTGCCCAGAAAGATGCTCACCACTGCGGGTGGGGCTTCGTTGCCGCCGAGACGGTCCTCGTTGCCCGGGCAGCTTGCCGCAAGGCGCAGAAGGTCGGCATATTTGTCCACGCTGGTCAGCACCGCGCACAGCATCACAAGGAAAACCGGGTTTTCCTCGGGCTTGTCCGTCGGGTTCAGCAGATTCCTGCCCTCGTTCGTGACAATGCTCCAGTTGTTGTGCTTGCCGCTGCCGTTCACGCCCGCGAACGGTTTTTCATGCAGCAGGCAGGCGAAATGGTGGCGCAGCGCCACCTTGCGCATCAGCTCCATCGTGATCTGGTTGTGGTCGCAGGCGATATTCGCCGTCGCGTAGACGCTGGCCAGTTCGTATTGGCCGGGCGCGACCTCGTTGTGCTCGGTCTTGGCCGGAACGCCTAGCCGCCACAGCTCCTCGTCCAGCTCGCGCATAAATTCGCGCACGCGCTCATTGATGCTGCCGTAGTAGTGATCCTCCAACTCCTGCCCCTTGGGCGGCTTCGCGCCCAGCAGGGTATGCCCGCAGACCTTGAGGTCGAGCCGCCGGTCGAACAATTCCTTATCCACAAGGAAATATTCCTGCTCGGCGCCCACCGTGGGTTGCACGAAGGTCGTCTGCGTGTCGCCCAGCGCGCGCAGCACCCGCAGCGCCTGCTTGTTCAGCGCCTGCATGCTGCGCAGCACCGGCGTCTTTTGATCCAGCGCCTCGCCGGTGTAGGCGCAGAACGCAGTGGGGATGTAAAGCGTCGTGCCTAAAACAAAGGCGGGGGAGGTCGGGTCCCACGCGGTATAGCCGCGGGCCTCGAACGTGGCGCGCAGCCCTCCCGACGGAAAGCTGGATGCGTCGCTCTCGCCGCGCGCGAGCATTTTGCCGGAAAAACTCAGGATCGGGTCGCCCTGTCTCACCCCGTCGATAAAGCTGTCGTGCTTGCCGCTGCCGGTGCCTGTCATTGGGCTGAACCAGTGGATGTAGTGCGTCGCGCCCAGCTCCATCGCCCAGGACTGCATCGCGCTGGCTACTACGTCGGCCACTTCGGGCCTCCACGCCTTGCCCTCGTCGCGGATTTCGCGCAGGGATTCATAGATGTCGCGCGGCAGCCGTTCGCGCATCACCCGATCGTCAAACAAGTGGCTGCCAAACAGCTCAAATAATTCGTTCGCCAAAAAATTTCCTCCCCAAAAACAAAACTGCGGGCATCCCCGTCGCTCCGCTGCCATACCTTCGCCGGGAGACGCAAGCCTATTTTATCACGGAAAGAAACGAGATACAAGGCATGCGGCGCTTTTTCGTGAAATACTCTTGACAAATGCGGGGGGAATATTGTAAAATAACAAAGCAGCGTCCTGATAAGGGATTTTGTTCGCGCCCATAGCTCAGGTGGATAGAGCAACTGCCTTCTAAGCAGTGGGCCAGGGGTTCGAGTCCCTTTGGGCGCACCATTTTAATATGGTGGGTGTAGTTCAGTTGGTAGAGCACCGGATTGTGGTTCCGGGTGTCGTGGGTTCGAGTCCCATCTCCCACCC
>CANRZX010000229.1 GCA_947644575.1 uncultured Clostridia bacterium
TGATGAGGGATGGCAGGCCGAAGCCGTCGAACTGGCTGCCGGACAGGTTCGCCGTTTTGCAGAACAGCGCCTGCCGGATATCGTAGCTCACCCTGTGCGCGGTGCGGATGCCCCTGCGGTTCGCCGTCACGTTCAGCTGGCGGCACACCAGGGCGGCGGCAAACATCAAAAGCCCCCATCCCACCGCGGGCCCCAAGCGGCCGCGCGGGGCGACGCCGTCGATGATATATTCCAATATATAGGGGAGCAGCAGCTCGCTAAGCGTGCCCAGCAGCTTGATGAAAATGCACGCGGCCACGGCCGCCCGATAGCGGCCCATCGCCCGGAAAATCAGTCGCACGACGCGTCACCCTTTTGAAAAATCTTGATGCGGCCCGCCGGATCAGGAGCCATCCTGAATGTTACACGCGGATGGATGAAACAAACCCGGCCGGAATAAACGGTACCACAGGAATCCGCGCTTGTCAAGTAAACAGAGGATTCCGCATAACGCCGGAGGGGCGTGTCCAAACAGCGAAGCGAAAACAAAACTCGTATCCGATAAAGCATAAGGACGGTATTCCACCTCACTCGACAATACAGAACTGGGCGATAGAGATATTCCACCTCATCCGACCTCGCTAACGCTCGGCCACCTTCCCCTCGAGGGGAAGGTGTCGCGGCCGCAGGCCGTGACGGATGAGGTGGAATCCCCATAGAAGTATTTTTCCGTCCCTGCGAAACGTGCAGCTTGGCCGCTTCCCGCCGGAAGGCTTTCTTGACAAGGCGGGCGCTTATACGATAAAATGGCCGAAAGAAGCAAGCCGCAAAAGGGCGGAAAGCCGCGGCAGAGATATGGGAAGGAGAGCGGCTCAAAATGACCTGGGAAAAGGAGCGTTTGGAAACACCAGCCGTGCAGCGGTGGCTGCCGGTTTTGCTGCCGCTGGCGCTGTTCGCCGCGATGCAGGCGGCGTACGGCATCCGCTATACCACCAACGACGACGCCACAATATCCAATCTCGCGGCGGGGGCCTATGGGCCGGACCGCATCCATTTGATCTATGTCAACATCCTTTTCGGCTGTCTGCTGCGGCCGCTGTACCTCCTCGCGGAGGGCGTGAACTGGTATATGCTCGCGCAGCTGGCGCTGATTTTGCTGTGCTGCTGTGTGCTTTTGCGCCTCGCGATAGAGCGCTTCGGCGCGGCGCGCGGGCTCGGCGTGTACCTGTCGATTCTGCTGCCCTTTTCGCCGCTGCTGTTTTATTCCCTTCAATACGTGCGGACGAGCGCTTTGTGCGCCGCGACGGGCCTTGCGCTGGTAGCCGCCACGCTCGGCAAGCTGGACCGGCGCGCGTGGCTGGGGATCTTCCTCGTCTGGATGGGCAGCCTGCTGCGCTGGGATATGTTCTGCGCGGCGGGCGGGCTCTCGGCGGCGGTGCTTTTGAGCCGCTTTTTCCGTTTGGCGCGTCCGGAGAAGCGCCGCGCTGTAGTGACAATGGCGGCGCTGCTCGCGCTGGTATTCCTTTCAAAAGGCGTCGACCTGCTTGCCTATCGATTGGACGACGGGTGGAACGCCTTCGCGCAGTACAACGCCGCGCGCACGGCGTTCAGTGATTACAAGGCGCTGAACATGCCGGATTATAATCCGTTCACGGAGCAGGGCGTCTCGGATGTGCAGCTGCATCTGCTGCTGCGCTGGGACTACTATGACGGAACGCTGTTCCCGGCCGAACGCGTGCGGCAGCTGGCCGACCTGCTCCCCGGGCTGCCGCTCCCGCTGGTGCTCAAGCGCACGCTGAGCGCAGGCGTCGGCCTGCTCTATGGCGAAAATTACCGCTGGCCGCTGGCGCTGGTGCTGGCGGCAGGCGCGGCATTTCTGCGGTGGAACCGGAAAAGCCTTGCGTTCTGGGGAACCGGCGCGCTTTTGGGGCTGGAGATTTTCTATTTGATGCTTCAGGGCCGGATGCCGCACTATGTGGAGTCCGGCCTGCAGATATGCGCGGTACTGATGTTCCTTTCGGCGCTGGCCGAGGGAGAATGGCGCCGGACGCCGGACGGCCGCGTATACCTCGCGGGCTTCGTGCTGCTGGCGGCGGTGTCTGCGGTCACGCTCTGCGCGCTTTGGCCGGAAAGCCGCTACTATCGGGCGACGCGGCTGGACGGCGCGTCCGACGCCTACGAGCGGATGAGCGCCGACAAGGAGCATCTGTACCTTCTGACGACCGCGACGCTGGACGAGGCCGAGGGGAAGGACGTATGGCATCCCCGTCCGGCGGGCTTTTATTCCAACATTGTATTCTATGGCGGCTGGCTCAGCCACGCGCCCTTTCAGGAAAAGACGCTCGCCGCCTACGGCGTGACGGACCCGATCGCCGGCGCGGTGGACAACGACGCGGTGTTTGTGGACCGCGAGGACATCGAAAACACCGCCGCCTTTGCGTCGGAGCGCGTCGGGCGGCGGGTAGAGGCCGTATACAGCGGCGAAAATGAGATCGCGCCCTATCAGCTCCGCACGGCGGAGGGCTAAAGATTCGGTTTTTGATCCCGATTTTCCCCGCTATATGTAAAAAATAAATGGATGAGCTAAAAAATGTAATGCACGGCGTTGCCCCAGCCCGTCGGCTTTGTCGACAGGTACAGTCGGCTGTCATGAAAAAATCATGACAGCCGACTGTAAAACGCGAATGCTGGCGAAGCGGAGAAAAGCAATCAATAATTTTCCGCCATTAATTCAAAATAGGACTGCGGGTGGCGGCAGACCGGGCATACCTTCGGCGCAGATTTGCCCCGGTGGATGTGTCCGCAGTTGCGGCAGATCCAGATCACCTCACCGCCGCGCTCGAACACAAGGCCGTTTTCAAGGTTCTGCACAAGGCGCAAAAAGCGTTCCTCGTGCGCCTTTTCGATGGCCGCGACACCTTTGAAAAGGTTGGCGATGTCCGTAAAGCCTTCCTCGCGTGCGGTTTTTTCAAATTCGGCGTACATACTACTCCATTCAAAATGCTCCCCCGCGGCGCCATCCTTCAAGTTGGCCAGCGTTCCCGAAACGCCGTCGTTTAGGGCTTGGAACCAAAGCTTTGCATGCTCGCGTTCGTTGGCCGCCGTTTCCTCAAAAATAGCTCCGATCTGGCCGTAGCCATCGCTGGCCGCACGCTTCGCGAAGAAAAGATATTTACAGGCCGCCTGCGTCTCCCCAGAAAATGCCGCGATTAAATTTGCTTCTGTCTTCGATCCCTTTAATTCCATTAAAATCACTCCTATCTTTTTTTGAAAAAGGTATTGACTTTTTTTGTAGAATGCTTTATCCTATTATAGGTGACAGCAAGGACATTCATTCATTGGCTGTCCAAGATATTTATATGGGCCTGTAGCGCAGTTGGGAGCGCGTTCGGTTCGCATCCGAGAGGTCGAGGGTTCGAATCCCTTCAGGTCCACCATAATAGGAACATAAAAAAGATATGTTCCGCGAAAAGCCCGATTTATCGGGCTTTTTTGCTGCCCAAATGCCGGGATTTCAAGTTGCATATTCGTAGATGTAAAACGGCTGTTTTCCCTTTGCGGATGGATTTGAACTCCCGTACAACGGAATATCTGCACAGACGGCAGACAAGTCATCAAAAACTTGTCTGCCGTTTTTTGTTACCCATTGGGCGCGTTGCAAAAAGAAAGTAAAAAAGACGAACAGGGCAGCCAAAAAAGGTT
>CANRZX010000230.1 GCA_947644575.1 uncultured Clostridia bacterium
TGTCCCGCGCGCGGGTCAGCGCGACATACAGAACGCGCATCTCCTCGCTGACGGCCTCCGCGCGCAGCGCCGCGCGAATCGCGCGGTGCGGCGCGGTCGAATACAGTCCGCCCATCCCGGCGCGCAGGCTCATCCCCATACCGAGCGCGGGGTGGAACAGCACCGGGCTGTCCGCGTCGCGCAGGTTGAAGCCGCGGCCGGTGTCCGCGAGGATCACGACCGGGAATTCCAGCCCCTTTGACCGGTGGATCGTCATAATCGACACGGCCCCCTCCGGCAGGGCGGGCGCCGCGCTGCGGACCGCGCCGCTCTCGACGGCGCTGTCCACAATGCGCAGGAAGGACGCGAGGCCGCCCGCGCCGGCGTCCGTCTGCGCGGCCCACGCGACAAACGCGCGCAGCGTCTCGCGCCGGGCCGCGCCGTTCTCCATCGCGCCCACGGCGGCAAAATAATGCGTGCGGGCGAAAATCTCGTCGCACAGCTCCTCGACGGACGCCGTCGCCGCCAGGCGCCGCAGCGCCCGCAGCGTGTCCGCGAAGGCCCGCGCCTTCGGCTCCTCGCTCTGTAAAAGCGCCGCGTACAGGCTGCCGCGCGGGGCCAGCAGCCGCAGGCGCGTCAGGTCGTCCGGCGTGAACGAAAACATCACCGACAGCATCACCGCCGCGAGGTGCACGTCCTGCCCGGGGTTGTCCACCACGCGCAGCAGCGACAGCAGCGGCGACGTCTCGCTCGCGGTCAGCGGGCTTTCGCCCGTATCGGCGAACGCGGGGATGCCGCGCCGCGCGAGCTCGGCCTCGTACCGGGCAAAATTTGCGCGGCTGCGCAGCAGCACGCAGCAGTCGCCATAGCCGCAGGGGCGCGTGCCGCCGTCCTTTCCGCGCACGGCAAAGCCGCCGTTCACCAATCTTTGGACGGCGTCGGCCACCGCGCCCGCGTCGCCGCGCTCGGCGTCCTCCGCGCTGCCGTCCACAATCAGCAGCTCCATCGGGCCGCCGTCGTAGGCGTCGTCCGTTCCCCGCACGAGGCGCTCCGCTTCGGTATAAGCCACGTCGCCCACGGCGCGGCTCATCAGGCAGGCGAACACGTCGTTGATCTGGTCGATCACGCTGCCCGCGCTGCGGAAATTGTGCCCCAGCGTCAGCGCGGCCGGATGCGGCCCGCCGGGCGCGTAGGGGGCGAAGCCCTCGCGCTTGCCGATGAAAATTTCCGGACTGGCCAGACGGAAACGGTAAATGCTCTGCTTGACGTCGCCCACAAAGAACAGATTGGAGCCCTCGTCGTTCGCGACGCACCGGTACAGGAGCGCCTGCAATTCATTCGTATCCTGATATTCGTCCACCAGCACCGCGTCGAACGCGCGGGAAACGGCGCGCGCCGCCTCCGTCTTTTCCCCGTTTTCATCGCACAGCAGGCGCAGCGCCAAATGCTCGAAGTCGCTGTACTCCAGCGTCTTTTCCGCCAGCTTGTCGGCGTACAGTTGTTCGCCAAAGCGCCGCGCGGCGCGCGCCAGCGCCCGCGCCAGCGGAGCGATGCGGGCGCGGTCCTCGTCAAATTCGGCCTGCGTGCAGAGGAATACCTCCTTTTTCAGCCGCTCCGCCGTCTTCTTTACGGCGTCCCGCAGGGCCTTGACCGTCTCCTTTTCGGGCAGCTCCCCCCGCACGGGCTTCAGCGCATCCGGGCGGTACTGCGCCGTATACAGGGCCGCGTCGTCCCAACGGCCCGCGTTGATATATTCCAGCAGCGCGCTGAAAAACGCGCGGTCGCCGTCCAGCGCGGGCAGATAGCCCGCCAGCGCCGGTTCTCCGTCCGCGATGGCGCGCGCGGCGTCCGTCAGGCGCAGCGCGCTTTGCGCAACCCCGGCGGCGCTCTCCAGCAGCCGCCTTCCCCATGCCGTCTCGGCCAGCGGGCGCGCGTCCTCATACGCGGCGCAGACGCGCTCGAGCACCGCGTCGGGCTGCGGCAGCGTGCGGGAAAAATCATACAGCGCCAGCACGGCGCGCGCCGCGCCGTCGTCGCTGCGCGCGCGGCCGTACAGCGACGCGAACGCGCGGAAATCGTCGTCGCTGTACGCCTCCTCCAGCACGGCCGACAGCGCGTTTTGGCGCATCGCGTAGACCTTTGCCTCGTCCGCCGGCGTGAAATCGGGCGGCAGGCCCAGCTCGGCAAAATAGCGCTTGAGCAGCTGCATGCAGAACGCGTCCACCGTGCAGATGTTCGCGCGCCCCAACAGCAGCCGCTGGCGGCGCAGATACGCGCTTTCGGGGCGGGCGGCGGCCTCGGCCGTCAGGCGGACGGCGATGCGCGCGCGCAGCTCCTCGGCGGCGGCGCGGGTAAAGGTGACGATCAGCAGCCTGTCCGCCGCGACGGGGGTCTGTTCGTCCACAATCAGGCGCACCGCGCGCTCCACCAGCACCGCCGTTTTGCCGCTGCCCGCCGCGGCCGACACCAGCAGCGTGCCGCCCCGGTCCTCGATGGCGGCCCGCTGGGCGGGGGTCCATCTCATCCCGCTCATTCCCCCGCGCCCCCCTTCGCCGGCATCTCGTCCGCGCCCGGCTCGAATACGTGCTTCGGCGCGGACACATACGTCTCGCCGCGCCCGTCCTCATGCAGGCAGACCGGGCGGTAATCGCACGCGTCGCACGGGCAGTGCCCCCTTGTGCGCAGCGGCGCTGCCTCGATCTCGCCCGCGTACAGGCCGCGCGCCATCTCCAGAACCAGCCCGCTGATGTGCCGCTCGATCGCGCCCAGCTTCTCCATGCTGGCCAGCTTGGCTCCGGCGCGCGGCGCGCCGTTTTTGGAAAAGCTGAACGGCACAAACAGGCCGGTCGCGTCGCGGTCCATCCCGCGCACGACGGCGGCGTTGTCCAAAACAATCCCGTCCATGCGGTAGGCGGGAGGGCGCGCGGCCTCCGCGCGGCCCGCGTCCTGCGGAGGCGGATCCCCGGCGAGGTACAGCACGCCCGCCGCCACGGGATTTTTGTATACATCCGACGCGTTGCTGCAAAGCGTAAACAAATACAGCAGCATCTGGGTATTCAGCCCGCAGTATACCTCGTCCAAGCTGAACGTCTTCGTCCCGGTCTTGTAATCGATCACGCGCAGATAGCTTTTGCCGTCCCGCTCCATCACGTCCACGCGGTCGATCTTCCCCTGCACGCGCACCGTGCGCCCATCCGGCGTGCGCAGCGTCAGCGGCGGAACGGCCCCGTCCGAAAAGCCGATCTCCTGCTCAAACGCGACGGGGTGGAACAGGCTCTGCCGCTGCTCGTCCTGCAGAAAGGCCAGCAGGCGCGCGACGCCGTTTTTGATGCGCTCGATCAGATAGGCGAAGCGCTGCCCGGCGGCGGGCATAAACTGGGCGACATACGCGTCCGCGGCCTCGCCGGCCAGACGCGAGAGTTCCTCGGCGGGAAGGTCGGCAAACGCCCCGCCCGCGGCGCGCAGGGTATGCTCCAAAATAAAGTGGAGAAAGCTGCCGCTCTCAAGCGGCGACAGCTCGGCCCGGCGGCGCGGGCGGACGCGCAGCACGTACTGCAGGAAATATGAAAAGCGGCAGCGGTAATACTGCTCCACCCGCGTGGGGGAGAGCGTCATCCGCTCGCCGAGCAGCTTTGCGAGGGGCCGCGCCTCCCGCGCGCGGAAGACCGGCCCGGCAGACGCGCGCGCCATCGCCGCG
>CANRZX010000231.1 GCA_947644575.1 uncultured Clostridia bacterium
GCGGGCGTGCGCTCGATGAACCTGCCCGCGGCCATCGCGAGCGAGATGGCGCGGCTGGCGACCATGGAGCTGACCGGCCATGTGGCGGGCGGGGCGCGCGCGGCCTATTTGGACGCGCAGCTGACGCCCGTGCTGGATGCGATGCGCGCGCAGTGCGAGTACGCCGCCGCGTGCGGGGGCATCGTGCTGAAGCCGTATCCCGACGGGGGGCGGATCAGCGTGGACTTTGTGCCGCCGGGGGGCTTTCTGCCCACGGCGTGGGACGCGCGGGGGCACATGACGGGCGCGGTGTTCGTGGAGCGGACGCGGCGCGGCGCGGCGTGGTACACGCGGCTGGAGCGCCACGCGCTGGAGCCGGAGGGGTATGTGATCCAGAACCGGGCGTTTGTCTCGGCGTCGCGGCACACGCCGGGCAAACCGTGCGCGCTGTCCGCCGTGCCGGAGTGGGCGGGGCTGGAGCCGGAATGCCGGATTCGCGCGGCGGACGGGACGGCGCCGGACGCGCCGCTGTTCAGCTACCTGAAAATGCCGTTTGCCAATCAGGACGACCCGGCGTCGCCGCTGGGCGTATCGGTCTACAGCCGGGCGGTGGGCCTGATCGAGGAGGCCGACCGGCAGTACAGCCGCATCCTCTGGGAATATGAGGGCGGCGAGCTGGCGGTGGACGCGAGCGTCGGCGCAGTGCAGACGGACCGGGACGGGCGCTTTTCCATGCCGCGCCACGCGGACCGTCTGTTCCGGGAGCTGGCGGTGGACAAGGGCGACGGCGGCGACCTGTACAGCGTATTCAGCCCCGCGCTGCGGGACGAAAGCCTGTTCAACGGGCTGAATCAGCTGCTCAAGCGGATTGAGTTCGCGTGCTGCCTCTCCTACGGGACGCTGAGCGACCCGCAGAGCGTGGCCAAGACGGCGGAGGAGATCAAGATGAGCCGCCAGCGCAGCTACGCGGCGGTGGCGGACATCCAGCGGGGCATCGAGCGTGCGCTGCGCGGGCTGGTGCGCGCGATGGACGTCTACGCTACGCTGTACCGGCTGGCCCCGGAGGGCGGCTACGAGGCGGTGTTCCGCTTTGGCGACGCGGTGGTGACGGACACCGCCGCCGAGCGGCTCGCCATGCGGCAGGACTGCATCGACGGCGCGGCGGCGTGGTGGGAGTACCGCGCGCGCTTTTACGGCGAGGACGAGGCCACCGCCCGCGCCCGCGCCGCCGAGGCGGCATCCATTGGGAAGGGAGGGAAGGCATGATGCAGGAGGAGCGAAAGGAGCGGGAAAACGCGCCCGGGACGGACTGCGCGCCGCAGAGCGGACCGCAGGAGGACGCGCGCGACGAACGGATCGCCGAGTTGGAGCGGCTGCTGGCGGACGAGCGCTACGGGCGCGCCGTGGACGGGGCGCTCGCGGGGCTGGCGTTTTCCTCCGCGAGCGCCAAAAGCGCCTTTGCCGCGCGGCTGACGGACGCGCGGCTGCCGCTGGAGGACGGGACGCTCGCGGGCCTGGAGGAATTTGTCGAGCGGTACCGGCGCGGCGACCCGGCGGCCTTTGCGGACGGGGACAGGCCCGTTTTTGTGCGGCCCGCGGGCGGCGCGGCGTATACCGGGCAGGCGTCCGCGCTGCGCGCCGCGTTTGGGCTGGAGTGATTTTTCAGCCGCGAGCCGGCCGGCGCGCCCGGGACGCGCGGCGGCTGATTCGAGGCTTACGGAAAAGGAGGAAAAGGATTGAACACAATTACACTGGCGAAGGCCTATGTGCCGATGCTGGACGAGGTGTACCAAAGCGCCTCGCTGACGGCGGTGCTGGACGGCGCGGCGGAGCTGTGCGCCGAGGGCGCGAACGCGGGCGAGCTGATCGTGCCCGTGCTGTCGATGCAGGGCTTGGGTGAATACGACCGTGAGGACGGCTACGCCGTGGGAGACATCACGCTGACGAACGAGACGGTCCGATGCAATTTCGACCGCGGACGGATGTTCAGCGTCGACAATATGGACAACGCCGAGACGGCGGGCGTGGCGTTCGGGCGTCTCGCGGGGGAATTCATCCGCACGAGGGTTGTGCCGGAGCTGGACGCGTTCCGCTTCGCGCAGTACGCCAAGGCCGAGGGCGCGGGCAGCGCCTCGGGGGCGCTGGCGGACGGCAAGGCCGTGATCGCGGCGCTGCGCGCCGCGCTGAACGCGATGGACGCCGCCGAGGTGCCGCCGGAGGACCGCTATCTGTTCATTCTGCCCGCGCTGCTGGCGATGGTGGAGGACATGGACACCACGGCGAGCCGCGCGGTGCTGGCAAATTTTGCCGCCGTGACGAAGGTGCCGCAGGCGCGCTTTTACACGGACATCGTCCAGCGGGACGGCGTGTCCGAAGGGCAGAAGGACGGCGGCTACGCGAACGCCGGGCAGAAGCTGCATTTTATGGTGATCCACCGTCCGGCGGTGATCCAGTTTGAGAAGCACATCGCGCCGAAGATCATCACGCCGGAGCAGAACCAGAAGGCGGACGCGTGGAAATACGGCTACCGCAATGTGGGCGTCGCGTCCGTCTACCCGAACAAGGCCGCGGGGATCTACTGGCATGCCGAGGCCGCGGCGTCCGCGCCGGCCGGCAAATGAGCGGCGTCGATTATCCGTTCTACACGGACGTCTACCGGGGGACGATGATCCCGGCCGAGGCGTTTGAGCGCTGTGCGCTGCGCGCCGCCGAGCGGCTGGACGCCGACACCTTCGGGCGCGCCGCGCGGGCGGCAAAGGGCGAGGACGAGACGGCGGACGCGGTGCGCCGGTGCTGCTGCGCGCTGGCGGAGCTGTACTGGGCACGGGAGAGCGGGCAGGACGCGGCCGTTCAGCGCGAGGCGCTGGGAAGCTGGAGCCGCACCTATGCGCGCGGCGCGCCCGAATCGCCCGCGGCCCGGCTTCGCGGGATCGAGGAGCGGTACCTCGCGCGCAGCGGACTGCTGTACAGAGGGAGGCGCGGGGATGCTTGACGATACCGTGACCCTGTTCTGCCGGTTTGGCCCGGCGCGGGCGGAGGCGTTCCAGCCCGCCGTGCTGCGCGGGGTGCGCATAGATGGCGCGGCGGGCGCGAACAGCCGCGCGGGCCACGCGGGCAGCGCCGACCGGGCGCTGCTGTTCATCCCCTTTTCCGCCGCGCGGGGGTATGTCCCGCCCGACGAATGGGCGCGGCTGGACGCGGACGGACGCGCCGGGCACTGGACGCTGCAGACGGGCGACATCTTCGCGGCCGGAGAGCACGCGGACTGCGCCGAGAGCCTTGCCGCGCGGCTGGGAAAGGGCGGCGCGTGGTATGTGGTGACGACCGTGGACGAAAAGCGCGCGGACAGCCCGCTGGCCCATTTCGCGGTGGGCGGCGGCCGCACGTATCGGTATGGAGGCGGGGTATCATGAGCCTGAAGGCTTTGGCCGATTGGCTGGAAACGCTCGACGCGCTGCGCGACTATTCCGGCGAGGGCGTGTGCGTGGGGACAACCCGGACCGCGCCCGGCTGCGCGCTGTGCGACGACGGCGCGGCGGACACGCGCGAGGATGTGTGCGGCGGACGCGCCGAGGAGCGGCGCTATAAGCTGTATGTCCGCGCGGCCT
>CANRZX010000232.1 GCA_947644575.1 uncultured Clostridia bacterium
GCCCGGCCGCATCCGGCGTCAGGCGGCTGACGCCGCCCTCCGACGCGCGGAACGCCGCCCAATACACCTCGCCGCGCCGCGCGTCCAGCGCGCACAGCAGCAGCCCCTCGAGCGGGACGCTGCAGGCCAGCGCCTCTAATGTCGACACCGCCGCGCACGGCGTGTCGTTCACGAAGGCCATGCCCTTGACAGCCGCCAGCCCGATCCGCAGCCCCGTGAAGCTGCCCGGCCCGGCGGCGGCGGCGAACATGTCGATCTGCGCGGGCGCAAGGCGCGCCGCGCAAAGCGCGTTTTCGCACAGGCGCAGCAGCGTTTCGCTGTGGGTATAGCCCGCGTCCAAATAGCTCTCGTAGATCAGCCGTCCGTCCCGCTCGATGGCGACGCCCGCCGTCTTCCCGGCGCTGTCCATGCCAAAGATCGTCACAGCGTCACCTCATCAATCGTGATGCGCCGCCGCGTTTCATCGAGCGCCGCCATATCCACGCGGACCGCGCGCTGCCCCGGCAGACGCGGCCGGACATTCTCGCTCCACTCCGCGGCCACGACCGCGCCGACGTCCAAATAGTCGTAAAAGCCGGCGGTGAGCAGCGCCTCCTCCGAGGAGATCCGGTAAAAATCGAAATGCGCGAAGACGCGCGGCCCCCGGTACACGTTCACAATCGCGAACGTGGGGCTGCTGACCTCGTCCACGCAGCCCAGCCCGCGCGCGAGCCCTTGGCAAAAGGTCGTTTTGCCCGCGCCGAGCCCGCCCGTGAACAGAATCAGCGCGCCGCCGTCCAGCGCGCGCGCCAAGCGCTCGCCCAGCGCCTGTGTGGCCGCGGGGCTGTCCGTCTCATATACCGGCATACGCGCGGCCCCCATTTCCCTCTGCCGTACATATTTCAAATTATTATACACCCAAAGGGCCTTTCCTGTAAAGTGCGCGCGCCGGATTTTCGCGAAAAAGAATTTTTTAACAGCTTGAAAAGAAACAGTGCTTCTTGTCAAGACATCTGTCCGGAATGTGGCCGCATAAGGCTTCGCGCCTTGCTTTTATATAGCAAAAAGCGCCCTCCCCGGTTGGATGGGAAGGGCGCCGCCTGCGCTGTTACCCCGCCTCCTGCGTGCGGGCCGTCATATCGCCGAACAGGCTGGGGATGGCGCACAGCGCCGCCGCGCCCACCAGCGTGTAGACCGTGCGGGACAGCAGGCTCGCGCTGCCGCCCAGCAGCCACGCCACGGCGTCAAAGCCGAACAGGCCGATCAGGCCCCAGTTGACGCCGCCGATGATGATGAGCACAATACAAATTTTATAAAACAGATTCATAAAAACACATCCTTTCGCCCTCAGTAACCACCGAGTCAACCGCCATGTACATCTCTGCGGCATCTTTTCCGCCTGTTTTTGTCTCAAAATCTTAAAATACACCAAGTATTTTGGCGATTTTTCAACTTCAACAGGCAAAAAATCTGCTCGCCGATCTGACATGTCGATTGAGTCGGTGTTTACTTTATTCTTCTCCGGTTCGGGGCGAAATATGCGTTTTTCCCTCTCTTTCCCGTGCGGGCCCCGCGCGTCAGTTCTTCAGCGCCTGGATCGGGGCGGGGATGCGTCCGCCGCGCGCGACGAACACCGACGGCGAGAACGCGCTGACAGGCAGAATGGGCGCGTAGCCCAGCAGGCCGCCGAAATCGAGCACGTCGCCCTCCTTGTAGCCGATGGCGGGAATGACGCGCACGGCGGTCGTCTTGCTGTTCACCATGCCGATGGCGGCCTCATCCGCGATCAGCGCCGAGATCACGGCGGCGTCCGTGTCGCCGGGGATCACCACCATGTCGATGCCCACGCTGCACACGGCCGTCATGGCCTCCAACTTTTCGATCGTCAGGCTGCCCCGTTCCACGGCGCGGATCATGCCGTCGTCCTCGGACACCGGGATGAACGCGCCCGAAAGCCCGCCCACATGGTTCGACGCCATCACGCCGCCCTTTTTCACGGCGTCGTTCAGCATCGCCAGCGCCGCGGTGGTGCCGCAGCAGCCGCAGCTTTCCAGACCGATCTCCTCCAAAATATTCGCGACGGAATCGCCCGGCGCGGGCGTGGGCGCGAGCGACAGATCGACGATGCCGAACGGCACGCCCAGCTTCTGGCTGGCGAGCCGCCCGATAAGCTGTCCCATGCGCGTGATTTTGAACGCCGTGCGCTTGATGAGCTCGGCCACGGCGTCAAGGCTCGCGTCCTTGGGCAGCTTTGCCAGCGCGGCGCGCACCGCCCCCGGGCCGGAAACGCCCACGTGGATGACGCAGTCCGGCTCGCCCGGGCCGTGAAACGCGCCCGCCATGAAGGGGTTGTCCTCGGGCGCGTTGCAAAAGACGACCAGCTTGGCCGCGCCCGCGCACATGCTGTCCCGCGTGCGCTCGGCGGCCTCGCGCACGACGGGGCCCATCAGGCGCACCGCGTCCATGTTGATGCCGCTTTTCGTCGAGCCGACGTTGACGCTGCTGCACACGAATTCGGTGGCGGCCAGCGCCTCGGGGATGCTGCGGATCAGCCGCTCGTCCCCGGCCGAAAAGCCCTTGTGGACGAGCGCCGAGTAGCCGCCGATGAAGTTGACGCCCACGGCCTTGGCGGCGGCGTCCAGCGTTTTGGCGTACCACACCGGATCGGCGTCCGGCGCACACGCGAGCAGCATCGCGACGGGCGTCACCGAGATGCGCTTATTTACGATCGGTATGCCGTAGGCGGCGGAAATCTCGTCCGCTGTGCGGACGAGGTCCTTCGCCCTTTCGGTGATTTTGCGGTAGATTTTTTCACACGCCTTTTTGCCGTCCGCGTCGGCGCAGTCCAGCAGGGAAATGCCCATCGTCACGGTGCGCACGTCGAGGTGCTCGTCCGAGATCATGCGGATCGTCTCGAGAATATCGTTTGTGTTCAGCATCGGCGCGCCTCCTCAAATGCGGTGCATCGCGTCGTACGTTTCCTGACGGGTGCAGCGGATGTCGACGCCCAGCGCCTCGCCCTTTTGGCGCAGCGCCTCGGCGAACGCCGTGAAGTCGCTGGTCGCGCGCGACAAATCGACCAGCATAATCATCGCGAAGGTATCGCGCAGGATGCGCTGCGTGACCTCCTCCACATTGACGTTTGCCCGCGCGCACACGGCGCACACCTCGGCCAAAATGCCGACCTTATCCTGCCCCACAACGGTGATGACTGCCTCCATACAGTTTCTCCCTTCCCACACAGTTTTCGTAGGGGATGGCCTTGGCCCTCCCGCAAGAATTGTTACGGCCTTACCGGGCGGGGCAAGCCCCGCCCCTACACATATTTCGCCATGAGCACCGTGTGCGAATGGTATAATAGGCGATTTCGCCGGTTGCCCCGCGAGGGGCGAGGCGAACGCCATAAAACAAGTGTATCATAGCCGCTTGCGGCTATGATATCACAAAATCCCCCGCCTGTAAAACGCCGCGCTCCGTCGCGAGCCAGCCCACGCGCACATCATGCGGCGTGCACGGCAGCGCGGGCCACAGCACGCGCTCGCGGCACAGCGCGACCGTATCGGCGTCTGCCGCTTTCGGCAGAAAGCGGTCGTAATAGCCGCCGC
>CANRZX010000233.1 GCA_947644575.1 uncultured Clostridia bacterium
CCGTCTGGATTGTGCTTTTCCTTTCTTTTTGTTCCCTTTAATTAGCCATGAACTGGCCGGCCGCTAACTTGATGAGCGTCGTTTTGCCGCTGCCGTTCGGCCCGAGCAGGCCCGTGATGCGCCCGCCGTAAAAATCTGCGGTGAAATTGTCCAGCGCCTTTTTTGTGCCAAAGGCTTTGGTCAGCGCCTGACAGCTTAAGATTGCTTCCATTTATGCTCCCCCCTGATTGTTTGGCCGGGGCCCGCCCTGTTCTGCCGCCGACAGCTCCAGCCCCTCCAGCAGCGCCAGCGTCTGCGCCTTGTCATAGCCCAGCGCGCGCATGGCGTCTAAAAACTCGGACGCCTGCCGAGCGGCAAGCTTCTCGCGCAGCCGGACGATGCGCCCGGCGTCATCCGTGACAGTACGCCCGGCCGTGCGCTGTGTGTTCACAAGACCGCGCGATTCCAGCTCCTGCAGGGCCCGCTGCATCGTGTTCGGGTTTACGGCGGCCTCAGCCGCCAGCTCCCGCACGCCGGGCAGCCGCGTGCCCGCCCGGTATTCCCCGGCCACAATCGCGCGTTCCATCTGCTCGATCAACTGCACATAGACCGGCCTGTCGCCTGTGATGCTCCAGTTCATGTGTCCGCCTCCTGTATTATTGTATTAAGATCTTAATACAATAATACACGTATTTTTACGCTTGTCAAGAGCTTTTGAAAATTTTTAACGAAAAAAATTTGTAGCGCGCAGCGTTACACCGCCATTCCTCACTCCTCATTTTGACAAAAAAAATAATATCTTATAGAACCTTCCCTTTCGAGGAGAAAGTTAATGAGCGTAAATAAGGGCCCCGACGAAAGAGCCGCGAAGCGGTCTTTCGTGGAGAAGAGGATTGCGCCCGCAGACGCGTTTCGGAGCGCAACCGAGCGGAGCGAGGCTCTTAGCGCGGAGATGGAACAGCGGAGCGATGTGAGAAACGGATGTAAGGCCGTTTTGAACATAGCGCAAGCCCGTGATGACGCCGGATGAGGTGGAAAATTAACAGAAGAAGCTTTATTTTTTCTTAATACGCCACCAAAATCCCGCAATCAGTTTCGATGCGCCGTAGGGGAGATCTTAGCCTGCCCGCGAGGGCCGCGGTGGCGTTTCCGGTCAGGATAAAGGGAAAGAACACTTAAAAACGCCGTCCTTCCTGCCCTGCCGCCAGCCCTTATACGGGGAAAACATCAAAAGCCGCCGGAAGGATCCGAAAATCCCCCGGCGGCTTTTCCGCTCTCATGAAGTCTGTTTACACTGCACGCAAGGCCATGCCAAACCATCGCTAAACCGCGATTACAAGCGCGTTTCGTCCTCTAACGGCTGCGTGCCGAAGTAGGCGCAAATGGCCTCGTAATAGACGCGCGCGGCGCGGGCGCAGCCCGCTTCGCCCGTCCATTGCTCGACATCCGCGTAATTGGTTAAAAAGCATTGTTCGGCCAGTACAGCGGGACAGTTTGGGCGCTCTACAATGCCGAAGCTTTTCAGCGTGCGCACCTTGTCGTCGGTGCTGTCCACAATGCGCTTCTGCTTGCCGTTGTAATAAGCAAAGCGCACGCCGTTCCCGCCGCGCAGGCGATGGCCCGCCGCGCCCATTTTTTCGGCGAGGCACAGCGCGAAGCGCATGGCCTCGTCCGAGTGGACGCGCCCAGGCGGCGTGGGAAAGCACTCGAAGCCATGTGATTGGCGCGTGCTTTCGTCGCTGTTGGCGTGAACGCTCAGCAGCAGCCGCGCGCCGCCCTCGTCCGCCGTCTGCGCGCGCTCGCGGATCGACCGATCCTCGCCGTTGGGCCGTGTGCGCAGCGGCGCGTAATTGGGGTCGCACTCCAGCAGCGCGAACAGCGCATCGACTGTCTGCTCACAGACGGCCAGTTCCTGAACCAGCGCGTTCGCGCCCGTGTCATAACCGCCATGCCCCGCGTCAAGCGCCACGACATAGGGCTCGGGCACATCGGGCGCGGGCGGCAGGCTGCGCGGCGTGCCGGTAAAGCCCGCCGGCTCGACCAGCGCGGTGCGCACGCACGCGGCGAGCAGCGTTGCCAGCAGGCAGAGCACCGCGCCGCACAGCGCCCGGTTCCGCGCGCCGCGCAGAGAATAGACGCCGCGCCGCTTCATGGCGCGGGCGCGGCACCCAGCTCCGCCAGTGTGCCGAAGGTATAGCCCTGTTCCTCCCACCGCGTCAGCAGCTCATCCAAAATAGCCGCGTTTGTGGCGCTGGTGGAGTGCAGCAGCACGATTGCCCCGTCGTGGGTGCGCGGCATCAGCTTATCGAACGCTTCCGCCCGTGAGGGCTGAGCGTCCTGCTTCCAGTCCACGTATGCAAGGCTCCAGAAGATCGTCTTATAGCCCAGCTCATGCGCCCATTTCAGATTGTCGTCGCTGAATTTCCCCTCGGGCGGGCGGTACAGCAGCGGCAGCTTCGCGCCGGTCGTCTCCTCAAACAGCGCAGCAAGGTCGTTCAATTCCTTTTTGAACGCGGCCTCGCCCTTAGCCGACATATCCGGGTGGTGATAGGTGTGATTGCCCACCGCGTGGCCTTCCTCCACCATGCGCCGGATCAGCTCCGGATTCTCCTTGATGTAGCTGCCCACAACAAAAAACGTGCCGGGCGCGTTATGCTTTTTCAGCGCGTCCAAAATAGGGGCGGTGTTGCCATTCTCATATCCGGCGTCAAACGTCAGATACAACCGCTTTTGCCCGGCGTCGCCGCAATAGTACGCATCATAGGGGCGCAGCGCCTCCGCCGAAAGGTTGGGGACGGGCGGAGCGTTCTCCTCCTGAAAGGAAAGGCCCCATTCGTAATTCGCGACGGCGACAGCCTCCGGCTCGGGCTCCGGCAGCAGCGTACCGCCGCGCACTGCAAGGAAAACACCGCCCGCCGCCACGGTACACAGCGCGGCGGCCAGCACGCGGTGCGCCGTCCGCTTGGAAACACATAAAAACATCGTTCTTCACCTGCCTTGTGTTGTAAGGATATGCGCGGCAGGGGCGAAACATGAAATTACGCGCCCCAAACGCGGGTTCCTCCGTCAGGCAGGCGGGAAAGCTGTTCAAATAGGAAGTCCGTTATCTTCCACACGCGGGATCCGCTTGGCGCTCCCTCACTTCTCACTCCTCATTCCGATGTTTTATGGCGCCGCGCACCACGCGTCGACGGCGGCCCGCGCGTTTTCCGCCTCGCGCCCGAAAACCGCGAGGCTTTGTCCCACCGACGCGTCCGGGCACAGCCTGCGGATGTCGTCCGCGCTGCGCGCCATGCCGCTGCCCTCGTGCGTGCAGAACGGCCGGATCGTCTTGCCCGCCGTCTCAATCCCCTCAAGCAGCGTAAACAGCGCCATCGGCATGGTGCCACAGTAAATAGGGTAGCCCAAATAAATCGTGTCATATTGCGCCATGTCCTCAGGCATGGCCTTGAGCGCCGGGCGCACACCGCCGTCAAAGTCTGCCTTTGCCTG
>CANRZX010000234.1 GCA_947644575.1 uncultured Clostridia bacterium
AGCGCTTGACGCAGGGCTTTGCCGCGCGGTATGAGGACGCGCCGCTTTGCGCGCTGCCCGCGAAGTTGAGCGTCTCGGAGCTGACGCACGGGGATACGCCGCCCGTGCTGGCGCGCCCGGCGTTTCTTTACAAGGAGGGGCTGACGGCGGCGGAGCGCGGCACCGCGCTGCACGCGGCGCTGCAGTTTATGGATTTTTAGGCGGCGGCCGCCGACCTTCCCGCCGAGCTGGAGCGCCTGACGGCGGGCGGCTGGTTGGACGCGGCGCTGGCGGAAAAGATAGAGCGGCCGGGGCTGGAAGCGTTCCTCAAAAGCCCGCTGGCCGCGCGGATGCGCGCGGCGAAAAAGCTTTTGCGCGAATACGATTTTATCACCGCCGTGCCCGCGAAGTATGTGGACGGCGCGCTGCCCGGGCGCTTTGCCCATCAGCCGGTGTTGGTTCAGGGCATCGCAGACGCGGTGCTTTTGAACGGGGACGCGGCGGAGATCGCGGATTATAAGACCGACCGCGGCAAATCGCCGCGCCAGATTTTGGACGCGTACGCAAAGCAGCTTCTGCTGTACAGGGCGGCGGTGGAAAAGCGCCTGCGCGTGCCGGTGACGCGCTGCACGATCTATTCGTTCGCGCTCGGCCGGGAGGTCGACGTGCCGCTTTCGCAAAAGGAGGCGGAAGCTTGAAAGGAAACGGAAGCTTGTTTTTTATTTTTACAAGCACATGAGGAGGGAAGCACAGTGGGTGAAGCTCTGCAATTTTCCGACCGAGGGCAGTTTCGGGAATGGCTTCGCGCGCATTGCCGGTCCGACGCCGGCGTATGGCTTTTGTTTGGCAAGACCGGAGGGCCGAAAACGCTCCGTGCCGCTGAGGCGTTAGAGGAGGCGCTGTGCTTCGGGTGGATCGACGGGCAGCTGCGGAGCATCGACGCCGTGAGTTATAAAAAGTATTTTTCTCAGCGCAGGGAAGACAGCAAATGGTCGGAGAAAAACAAGGCGCTTGCTCAAAGTCTTGAAGAGCGGGGTCTGATGACCGATTTTGGCAGGGAAAAGATCGCCGAGGCAAAAAGAAACGGCCGATGGGACGCGCCGGGCCCGGCGGAGATCACGCGGGAGCAGATCGGCCGCGTAGAGGCGCTGTTAGAGGGACGCGAACCCGCCTGCGCAAATTTTAAGGCGATGCCCCTATCGGTGAAAAAGACCTATACGCGAGCGTATTTTGATGCGAAGACGGATGCCGGGCGCGAAAAGCGCATCGCGTGGATGACGGATCGGCTGAACCGGAATTTGAGGCCGATGTAGCCACGGTTTGTTTTGCGCTGCGCGGCATTAAAGAGGAAGGCGCGCGTGAGAAACGCCCCTCGCGAGGGCGGGGCAGGGGTTTCCTCACGACGGCCGCAGGAGGGGATGCCGCCGGAAAGAGGACTTTGTCTTTATTATGTCGGGCAAACGTGTTCCGCGTGAAAAAAAGCTTGACTTATGCCGTCCGCGGCGGTATACTGTTATATGGAAATCAAGCAGCAGCGGCTTTCGCCGCGCTCACCTTGCGTGCCGCAGGCGCCGGGTTCATACAAAGGGACGCGCATTGTCTTTGCGCGTGCGTTTGTCTGTTCAGGCGGCCTGTCACCAAGAGGGCCGCTTTTTTTGCGGCCGGTACCCCGCTGCCGCCTGTATATTGGGAGGTGCTTTATCATTAGCGGAAAAAAGGAAATGGAGATCAACGAAGCCATTCGGGACAGAGAGGTGCGCGTGATCGACGCGGACGGCAGCCAGCTCGGCATTATGCCGACGCGGGAGGCGCTGGCAAAGGCGGCGGAAAAGAATCTCGACCTTGTCAAGATCGCCCCGCAGGCGCAGCCGCCGGTGTGCAAATTCCTTGACTACGGCAAGTACCGCTTCGAGCTGCAAAAGCGCGACAAGGAAGCGAAGAAAAACCAGAAGACCGTCGAGATCAAGGAAATCCGTCTTTCCCTCAATATCGATACGAACGACTTCAACACCAAGGTCGGTCAGGCAAGAAAATTCCTGGCAAAGGGCGATAAGGTGAAGGTGTCCATCCGCTTCCGCGGGCGCGAAATGGCGCATACCGATCTGGGCCTCGACGTCCAGAAGCGCTTCGCCGCCGCCCTGCCGGAGGCCGTTGTGGAAAAGCAGCCAAAGCTTGAGGGCCGGAGCATGCAGATGTTCCTTGCCCCCGCTCCCGCGAAGCAAAATTAAGGAGGAACATAAAAATGCCCAAAATCAAAACACATTCCGGCGCGAAGAAACGCTTCAAGCTGACGAAAAACGGAAAGGTCAAGCGCGGCCACGCGTACCGCAGCCACCTTTTGAACGGCCACGGCAAGACGCGCAAGCTGAAGCGCGCGTACCGCAAGGCCACCTTTGCCGATCATACGAACGCGGCGGCTGTCAAGCGCATGCTGCCCTACGCGTAAGCGCCCGGACACGGGCCGTACACCATCTGATAGTTAAAGGAGATTGTAAAATATGGCACGGATCAAAGGCGCGATGATGACGCGGAAAAGACGGAAAAAGACTCTGAAGCTGGCGAAGGGCTACTGGGGCAGCAAATCCAAGCATTTCAAAATGGCCAAAGAGCAGGTCATGAAGAGCGGCAATTACGCGTTCGCGGGCCGCAAGCAGAAAAAGCGCGATTTCCGCAGCCTGTGGATCACGCGCATCAATGCGGCCTGCCGCGCGCAGGGCATCAACTATTCCACCTTTATGAACGGCCTGAAGAAGAACGGCGTCGAGCTGAACCGCAAGATGCTGTCCGAAATGGCCATCCATGACCCGAAAAGTTTTTCTGCCCTTGTCGAAACCGCGAAAAAGGCCACGAAATAACCAGAGCGAACCGCCCGGGCACAGCGTGCACGGGCGTTGCTTTGTGTAATGGGATCGAAAGGCGGACCGCAGGCGGCAGACGCGCGCGGGCTTTCCGCGGGTGAGGCTTTGCGGGCAATCCGTCAATCAAAAAGGAGAAACGCACCGATGCCACAGACGATCGAGAGCCGCGACAACGAGCGCGTCAAATACGCCTGCGCGCTGCGGGACAGCGCCGCGCGCCGCCGCGCCGAGGGGCTGTTTTTTGCCGAGGGGCTGCGCCTCTGCACCGACCTCGCCGCCAATTTGGCGCCGGTGGAGGTGTACTATACGCGGCGCTTTTTAGACGCGCACCCCGAGGCGGAGGCGCTGGGCGGGCGGCACGCCGTCGTCAGCGACGCCGTGGCGGCCAAACTCTCGGACACGCGCACGCCGCAGGGGCTGTTCTGCGTGTTCCCGTGCCGGACGGCGGACCTTTCCGAACTGCGGGGCGGCGGGCGCTATCTGTGCATGGAGCATGTGCAGTACCCGGCCAATGTGGGCGCGCTTTTGCGCAGCGCGGCGGCGTTCGGCTTTGAGG
>CANRZX010000235.1 GCA_947644575.1 uncultured Clostridia bacterium
CCCCGCGCCCGCGCAACCCGCGAAGCCGAAGCCAGCGCCCGCGCCCGCCGCGTCGCGCCCGGTGCAGAGCCTCATCAGCGTGAATCAGAGCAAGCTCGATCATCTGATGGATCTGGTCGGCGAGATTGTCACCACCGAGTCGATGGTCGTCAACAATCCCGATCTGCGCGGCCTGAAGCTGGACAACTACACCAAGTCCGCGCGCGAGCTGCGCAAGCTGACGGATGAGCTGCAGGACGTCGTAATGTCCATGCGCATGGTGCCGCTGACAGGCGTGTTCCAGAAGATGAACCGCATCGTCCGCGATATGTGCAAAAAACTGGGCAAAAAGGCCGAGCTTGTAACCGTCGGCGGCGAGACCGAGGTCGACAAAACCATCAACGAGGTGCTGGGCGATCCGTTCATGCACATGGTGCGCAATTCGATGGATCACGCCATCGAGATGCCTGAGGAGCGCATCGCGGCCGGCAAGCCCGAAACGGGCACCGTCACGCTGTCGGCGCAGAATGTCGGCGGCGAAATCGTCATCACCATCGCGGACGACGGCTGCGGCCTGAACCGCGAGACCATCCTGCGTAAGGCCGCGAACAACGGCCTGCTGACGAAGCCCGAGGAGGAATACTCCGACCGTGAGGTCTACGGCATGATTATGCTGCCGGGCTTCTCCACCAATAAGGAAGTCACGGAGTTCTCCGGACGCGGCGTCGGCATGGACGTTGTGCAGAAGAACCTTGAAAAGGTCGGTGGCTCCATCTCCATTGACAGCACGCCCGGCAAGGGGACAACCTTTACCATCAAAATCCCTTTGACGCTGGCCATTGTGGACGGCATGGAGCTGGTCGTGGGCAACACGCTGTTTACACTGCCTATTTCGTCCATCCAGCAGAACCTTAAGCTTTCGGATACCTCCCAGCTTGTACACGACAGCAATGGCGCCGAGATGGTGCTCACCCGCGGTGAGTGCCTGCCGGTGATCCGTCTGCACGAGCTGTACGGCTTAGAGACCAAGGTGACAGATTTGACGGAGGGCATCCTGATCCTCATCAGCAGCGGGCATAAATCCGCGTGCCTGTTTGTGGACGAGCTGATCGGCGAGCAGCAGGTCGTCGTCAAGCCGTTCCCGGCATTCTTCAATAAATATCCTCTCAAGCAGATCGGCTTGTCCGGATGCAGCATCCTCGGCGACGGCGTCATCAGCCTGATCCTCGACGGCAGCAATCTGCTGTCGCAATACAACTGACGAAAGGAAGGGATAGTATGGCGAGCAATACATCGCGCACCGAGGTAAACGACGATCTGGTCGGGCGCTACCTGTCATTCAATATCGGCGAGTCTTTGTATGGGATTGAGCTGCAATATATTATAGAGATTGTCAGCATGGAGCAGATTACGGTCGTCCCGTCGCTGCCGCGCTACATTCTCGGTATTATGAATCTGCGCGGCAAGGTTGTGCCGGTCATCGACATCCGTTTGAAGCTGAATCAGGAGCCGCGCCCCTTTGATGAAAAAACGTGCATCATCATTACACAGATCGATGAAATGCAGGTGGGTCTGATCGTTGATAGCGTGGCAGAGGTGCTGTCCAGCGCGCAGACGGAAAAAATGGCGCCGCCCGATATGCCCGCGAGCGGGGAGAATTATATTCATTCCATCCTGCACTTTGACGATAAGGTCGTTTTGTGTCTCGACTGCGAGAAGTTTTTCTCCTCCGAGCTGAAAGTATAATCGGGAAGACGCCTGCCTTATTTATTATTGTAAGGGAGGCTCCGCGATCCCGTGCGTCGCGCCGGGAGATATGGATCATATCGGCGTTCGCAAAGCGCGCCGCCCCCGAACCCGACGGTTTCTGCCGTCGGGTTTGAGTAGGTAAAGCGGAGAAGCGTCAGGAAGCGTCTCGGCGTTTTTTGGAGAAAGGGAGGGCGCGCGACGAGCTTTGCCCATCGCCGGAAAGCAGCCGCTTTTCAGCGCGTTGACTATCTTCAGGAAAAGAGAGTGGAAAGCAATGAACAGCAGCAACGAAAAAACACACCTGCTGGAAATGACCGATCAGGAGTTTACGCAGCTAAGCAATTTTGTCAAGCAGCGGTACGGCATCGACCTGACGCAGAAGCGCACGATGATTCAGGGCCGGCTGACACATGATCTGCGCAGCCGCGGCATACCCTCTTTTCAGGAGTATCTGAACATCCTGCACAATGATTCCTCCGGCACCGAGATCACGAACCTGCTCAACCGCCTTACAACAAACCTGTCGTACTTTCTGCGGGAAAACGAGCATTTTGATTTTATGACAAAGGTGATCATGCCCCAGTGGGAGCGCACGATCAAAAACCACGATGTGCGCATCTGGAGCGCGGGGTGCTCGGCCGGGCAGGAGGCTTACACAACGCAGATGGTCATCCATGAATACTTCGGCTCGCACAAGGGGCTTTGGAACACCACGATCCTTGCCACCGATATTTCCATGAAGGTGCTAAATAAGGCGCGGGCCGGCATCTACACGCACGACGAGCTGAAGGACATTCCGCCCGCGTGGAAGAGCAAATATTTCGTCCCGTCCGGCGCGGATTCGCTTCAGGTGTGCGACAAGATCCGCCGCGAGGTCGTGTTCAAGCCGTTCAATCTGATGGATAACATCAATTTCAAGGGCGGCGCGTTCGACTTGATTTTCTGCCGCAACGTCATGATCTACTTTGATACCGAAACGAAGAAAAAACTGGTCAAGCGCTTCTACGACTGGACCAAGCCGAACGGTTATTTCTTCATCAGCCACTCGGAAAGCCTGAACAGTCTTGATTCGCAGTACAAGTATGTCCATCCCGCAATCTATCAGAAGCAGGTGTGAACATGGGAAAAATTCGCGTTTTGATCGTGGATGATTCGCTCTTTTTCCGTACCTCCTTAGAGCGCATGCTGAAAAAGGATCCGCAGATCGAAATCGTCGGCATGGCGTATGACGCTGCCGACGCGATGCAAAAGATTCAGCAGCTTCGTCCCACCGTCGTAACGCTCGACGTGGAAATGCCCAAAATGAACGGCATCGAGTTTTTGAGAAAGCTGCTGCCGGTCTATCGGGTGCCGGTCGTTGTCGTCAGCTCCGCGCCCGTGCGCGTGTTCGACGCGCTCAGCGCGGGCGCCGTGGACTTTGTCCGCAAGCCGGAGCTGAAGTCCCCGTCGGATTTCGCCGCCTTTGCCGAGGATTTGGCCGAAAAGATCAAGGCTGCGTCGATGGCGCAGGTTCATCTGCGGACGGCTTCATCTACGCTCGCGCCCGGCCCCGCCGCTGCGCGCCCGGCTCCGCCGTCCCGCTCTCCCGTTTCCGCGCCGTCTGCCGCCTCGGCGG
>CANRZX010000236.1 GCA_947644575.1 uncultured Clostridia bacterium
CTGCTTGCTGTTCAGGATGTAGATGGCGATGATGATGCCGATACACACGTCCTTGACAAAGGTCAGCGTGCCCATTAGGCCGCTCATCAGGCTCGTCAGCTGCGGCAGCATATCCGTTTTCATCCAGCTTGTCAGCGTGGAAACCGCCTCAGCATATACCTGCTGTGCGGCGGCCTCTAACTCGGGATTGTCGCGCAGCATTTTGTCGATCCACTCCGTTACGCGCTGGATGCTGTCCGGCAGCAGGTTGGATTCCACAAGGCCGATCACGCTGGAGACGACCTCTGGCAGCACCATCCACACCAGCGCGCCCACCACCAGAAGCGCGAGCAACACCGACAACGCCGTCGACAGCGCCTTGGCCGCGCGTGCGGCGCGGCGCGATGGCTTCGGCTTTGCGCGCTTTTGCAGCACGACCAGCAGCCAGCCATGGATGCGGTTGAACAGCGGGTTCAGCAGATAGGCGAACACACCGCCGTAGACAAACGGCATCAGCACGCCCATCGCCGTTTTCAGGCTCTGCACCAGCGAGCCCACGCGGAACAGCGAGAAGAAAAATAGGATGCTCAGAGCGATGACGCAAAAGGCCGTCATGCCCCAGTGCAGATAAATCTTGAAGGAATCATGTCGTTTCATAAGCCATTACTCCGAATACAGTCTGTCGTGGCGGCGCGGAATTTCAGGAGACGTTTGCCCGCGCGGGCTGCCCGTCGCTGGGCAGCAGGGTTTTACGCCTGATGAGGAACAGCGTCAGCGTTGTAGCGCTTGCGAGGACGTCCGCGATGGGCTCGGCGATATAAATGCCCAGTACGTTGCCGCCGAGGAACATCGGCAGCAAAATCGCCAGCGGCACCAGCAGCACGATCTTGCGCAGCAGCGCAAGGAACAGGCTGATTTTCGCCTGCCCCAGCGCCATAAAGGTGCTCTGGCAGGCCATCTGCGCGCCGAATGCCCAAATACCCCCAAAGAAAATGGGCATCATCTGTTTGACAATGGCGATCAGCTGCTCGTCCTGTGTGAACAGGCGTGCCAGCACGCCGGGCAGGAACACGGCCAGCAGGAACCCGGAGAACGAGACAATCAGCATCACACGCAGCAAAAGGCTGAACGCCTTGCGCACGCGGGCGTAGTTCCGCGCGCCGTAGTTGTAGCTCATGATGGGCTGCGCGCCCTGCGTGATGCCCTGCACCGGCATGACGAGCATCTGCATCACGCTCTGGATAATCGTCATGCTGCCGACGTATAAATCGCCGCCGTAGCGCTGCAGGCCGGAGTTCAGCGTAATGCTGACAAGGCTCTCAGTGCTCTGCATGATAAACGGTGCGATGCCGAGGCTCATCACCTTGCCGACGATTTTTTTGTCTAACCGGAGGTTTTCACGGCGGATGCGGATGCCGCTTTTTTCGCTGAGTAGAAAGCGCAGGATCCACACTGCGCTAATGGCCTGGGACAAAATAGTGGCCAGCGCCGCGCCCGAGACGCCCATCCCAAACACGAAGATGAAGATGGGGTCCAGCACGATGTTGACGCCCGCGCCCAAAAGGACGCTGAGCATCGCCATTGTGGCGTTGCCCTGCGCGCTGATGAAGGTGTTCAGTCCCATCGCAAGCTGCACGAACAGCGTGCCGATCAGATAGATCGAGATATAGCTTTCCGCGTAGCCGATGATGGCGTCCGACGCGCCGAACAGGTAGAGCAGCGGGCGCTTGGTCAGGCTGAAGCCGACCGTCAGCACGACGGCGATGAGGAGCAGTATCGTAAAGCAGTTGCCGAGGATTTTTTCCGCGCCCTTGCGGTTGCCCGCGCCGAGCTGGATCGAGGCCAGCGGCGCGCCGCCCATGCCCGCGAACGCGGCGAAGGCAGACACCAGCAAGATAATGGGCAGCGTGACGCCCACGCCCGTCAGCGCCAGCGCGCCCGTGCCCGGAATGTTGCCGATGTAAATGCGGTCCACCACATTGTACAGCATGTTGATAACCTGCGCGGCCACGGCGGGCATCGCAAGATCGAACATCAGCTTGCCGACCGGGGCGGTGCCCAGGGCTTCGTCTTTTGTCTGTGCGCTTGCCATGTACATCTCTCCCTTATGAACTCTTTCTTAGTAAGCACTGAACAAATCGTAGCGCACGCATCGGCGGCAAATTGTTCCGTCAGACTTCACAAAAATACTCGCCAATCCACAAAGGATTGCCTGCGTTTTTTGTTTCCTCTGACACAAAATTTGCTCGCCGCTTCGCGACCCCGCATATTCTCGCGGGGAAGCATCGGCCGCGCGTTCCAAACGCGGCCGATGTACACTCCGATTTATTCAGCACTTACTTTACGCGCTCTTGGATGAAAGCGCCTGTTTCGAATGATGAACCATGAATCATGAATTATGAATTGTTGATAACCTCGTACCCCATTCCGGCCAGCAGCGCCAGTGCGCGCTCGTGCCCCTCGGGCGTGGCGGCGGCGCACAGTCCGCCCAGCACCGCGACCGCGGCATTCAAAAAGGCCGAGTGCAGCACGACCGCGTTGCTGACGACGCAGATGTCCGTCACCACGCCGCAGATTTCGATGCGGTCCGGCGCGCCGCCGCACAGCGCCGCGGCCTCGGCCGGCAGTGCCGCCGAGCCGAACGTCGGCTTGTCCACGACGGCCACGCCCTCGCGAACGCCCTGCTCATATTTCGCCAGCGCGCCGTACAGACGCCAGCCCTCCGTGCCCCGGACGCAGTGCGGCACGGGCAGAAAGCGGCCCTCGCGGCTCTCGAGATAATCCTCCCCGTGCGTATCGCGTGTGAACAGCACCCGCCCGCCGCGCGCGAGCGTCTCCTCCACGCGCGCGGCGATGCCGTCTTCCAGCGCGGCGGCCGCCGGGTTGCCCAGCGCGCCCGTGACAAAATCGTTTTGGTAATCGATGACGACGAGCAGCTCTTTCATGCTTTCGGACGCTCCTTTTCAACTGTTTTACATGAATTGATACGAAGCCCGCGTGGAAAAGGCTTCAGGCTCCGACAAATAATCCAACGAGGCGACGCGCGCCCCGTTTTCGACATACACGCGCGGCACGCGCCGCCCGATGCCGCACAGCACCTCGTAGCCGATCGTCCCCGTCAGGGCGGCGGCGTCCGCGACGCTGTCCGCCGCGCCGCCCCCAAGGACGACGGCCGTATCGCCCGGCGACGCCTGCGGGATGTCCGTCACGTCGACGATCATCTGATCCATGCACACGCGGCCCAGCACGCGCGCCGGACGCCCGTGCAGAGATACCGTGCCGCGCCCCGACAGCGCGCGGGGATAGCCGTCCGCGTAGCCCACGGCCAGCG
>CANRZX010000237.1 GCA_947644575.1 uncultured Clostridia bacterium
TGCTTTTGAACAATAACCTGTTCGGCTTTCCAGATTCGATTTTCAGTATAACCTCGGGTATTCTCAGCCTCTATATAATTGTTAGCGGAAATTTGTTGTCTGGTTTCATTGAATTGCTCAGTTAAAACTGTATATAACCGATCAATTTGCTCCCGACAACTTGTTAGCAATATCTCAGTTTGCTCTTGCGTAAGAATGCGATTCGCTTCTGTCTGTTCACTTTCAAGCTGTTGCATAAAAACCCGAATCGTTTCCATCTGCTGCCGCTGTCCATCTTCCAGAAGGTCAAAGCGCATTTCCTGCTGGTGAACGAGCAATGCCATCTCCTCAAGCTGGCGGCGCAGGAATTCATCCATATCGTGAAGCCTTTGCCGATTTTCCTCCGCCTCGCGCTGCAGCGATTCCGTCATCTGGAGCAGGCGCGCGGTATGCTCCCAAGTTCCGGACGCAAACCCGCGCGCTTCCCATAGCGGCGTTTCATACCGGTTGCGGAACGGCGCGTACAGCGGCTTCAATATTTTTTTCAGGATTCGCCGCAATAGCGAGGGCTGTTTCGGCTCCACCGGCGGCTGCGGGATTTCCGCCGCCCGCGGCTCCGTCTCCATTTGCGGCTGCGCGGGAGGCGGCGTTTCACGCATCGTCCCGGTTGAGGGCAACACAATCCCCGGGATTCGTCCGTCACGCGCCTCCGCCAGACGCAGACGGAACGCCTCCGCCAAAGCGTCCGGATCGTAGCGCTTCCGCTTCCGATTGTTCTTCAGCGCTTTTGCAAAAATCTCCTCTAAGCGGGCATACTCCTCCTGCGCGATCAGGCGGCCATTCCACGGGGCGATCAGAGGCAGTTCCTCCTCCCGGAGCGAAACGCCCAGTTCGGCGAAATTTTTCTGCACCAGCTGGCGCATCATCTCAACCGTCTGGTTATTTTGCCCCGCGCTCCCGTTGTGCCAGCGGTGGAAGAAGAGCCCTTCATGTACGCATCCGACCGTCATTCCCGCGCGGAACGCGCGCAGCCACAGCTCCCAATCCTCAACATATCCGCGCGTCTCATCATAAAAAAGGTTGTTCTCGACAAAAAACTTGCGCCGGAACATGATCGTCGGGTGATCGAACGGACAGGTGAAGATCGACCACGCCTTGCTCATCTCGCCCTCAAAGGTAACGCGGTATTCATTCATGTCGCCAAAGTATTCAAAATCGGACGTACACAAAACAATTTCCGGATGCTCGTTCAGATAGGACGCCTGCCGGAAAAAGCGGTGCGGCGACGCAATATCGTCGTCGTCCATCCGCGCGATATAGGCGCCTCGGGCCATCCGCAGCCCTTGGTTCAGGCTTTTCGCGATCCCGTAGCGCTCCGGATTGACATGGAAAATCAAACGCGGATCGTGATAGGACTCGATCAGCGCCTGTGTCTCCTCATATCCGGCCGGCTCGATGACCACAATGACCTCAAAGTTGTCAAATGCGAAGCCATGCTGATCCACCTGCCCCTTCAGCAGACTGTCAAGGCACTCCCGAAAATACGCCGTATCCGGGCGGTAGCAGGGAATCACCACGGAAATCAGCGGAGCCGGGTCCCGCGGCATCCCCTTTCCGCCCAGCGCGAGCCATTTTTCGTAATAGTCTCTCCACTCCGGATAGCGATTATATACGTACCAGTTATTCCAGAATTTCCGGCCGCCCCAAGCGTGGATGACAGCCTCCTCGGATGTATCACGCTGATAATAGGGATACGCGCAGTACGTCCCGCCGACACATGCCGGTTTTAGGCAAAAGCGCTGAATGAACAGGTTCAGTATGCCTTGATCGGGCAGCGAGAGAATCGGGGCGTATTTTTCGGTCGCGTCATACAGCCATTTGGTATAGGTTTCACGCATCGGGAGCGTATCGCTGACACAGATCAAGCCGCTGCTCATGTTGTACCGGTCGCAGTCGTAGCCCTCGGGCGGCGTAATAAAGCAGCTATATATTTTGTCGGGATGCTGCGCCGAGCAGTTCTCCGGATCTTCAAAATTGGCGGCCATGCCGTTTTCTCTCGCCATCTCCAGCACCGGAGCAAGGCTTTTTTGGATCAGCACGTCCGTATCGATCCAGGTAACTGTCTCAAACTCCTCTAAGTATCGAAACATTTCATAGCGGGCGAACATCAAATCCGAAAACAGCTGGAACCGCTCTAATTGACGGCTCTCCTCCGACAACGGAGAGCGGTAGGAAACAAAACGGCACGGCATAAGCTTGCTCAGCAGGCTTTTTTCCTTCTCATCCATTTCAGAATAATAAATCAGCGCTTCATCAAAAACGCCTTGATTGGTCTGCCTGAGCTGCAGCAGGATATGTCCGATCAGCCACGGACGTGTGTCCGCTATCATGATGGCGTTCTTTTTCATTTCCTTCCTACCCTTCCTCGTTTTGGGATGGCTACCTCTCCAGCCAATGTTTCAGCACGGCCTTTTTCTCTGACAGCAGGCCCCGCAGACGGAAAAGCGCAAACGCCCTCATCCGCAGCTTTGCCAGCAGCGCAAGCCTTCTCTTGGCGTCGGGGGGAATCTCCGACGCGGCGTCGAAGAGGGGCGCGTCCTGCTTCACCATATTCAGCACTTCGCGCAGCTTCGGGCCGCGCAGGCGGGCGCGGTGCGCGCGCTCCAAGCGGTCGAGCAGCACCCACGCGTAATGGCTCAGCATTTTTTCCCGCAGAGCGTCGATGTGGTGTTCCTCGAAAAAGTAAAATTGCTCCCGCATGGCAAAGCAGGCGTCTAACTGCCCTTCCCGGAAGGGCTGCGCGGTCAGGCTGTCCTCCCGCGTGCGGTCGTAGTTGTATTTTGACACGTCCACATATACCAATTGATCCGCGTTGTAAAAAATTTTGTAGGTGGTAAACTCATCCTCGCTCAGACAGTTTTCCGGAAAACGCAGCCCGCCGATTACCTCGCGCGCGTACAGCTTGTTCCAGACGACCGGCTTGAAGCGGCCCCAGTCGATCAAACTCTCCAGCGCCTCGAAACACGTGCCCTCTACGCAGGCCGCCGTGCCGTGGGACTCGTCCTTCACATGGTCCCGATAGATATTGCGAAACCCGCATTCCGCGATCTGGGCCGCGTGCTCCGTCAGCGCGCGGTGCAATATCTCCAGCATGTCCGGTTCTAACCAGTCGTCGCTGTCCACAAAGGCGATATACCTTCCCCGCGCATGGTCCAAGCCCACATTGCGCGCGCCGCCAAGGCCTCCGTCGTCCCGGCGCAGGATCCGGATGCGCGCGTCCCGATCCGCCCATGCCCGCAGCTTTTCCAGCGTGCCGTCTGTCGAC
>CANRZX010000238.1 GCA_947644575.1 uncultured Clostridia bacterium
CCGGCAATCTTCGTTTTTGCCGCCATTGTCCCGCGCGGGGAGAGGCGAACGCCATAAAAATAAGGTATAATAACCGCTTGCGGTTATTATACCCTTTTTGGCGCAATCTTGCAACTGCCGCGTAGACTTCGTACGACCGTGGGATAAGCCCCTGCGCGCACAAATCATTGCCTCACCATCATTTGGAGGATGACCTCGTCCGTTTTTTTCATCCCCTCGCTCGCCAAACGGCCGACGCCGCGCACCATTGCGTCGGCGTTTGCCTGAACGATCCCGTCGCCCCGAACGAACTGCCGGCCGTTCTCGTACATCTCATATCCGAAGATGCCGGTATCCACCGCGACGGCGATCTTCGCCGCGCACGACGCCTTGGCCCCGTCGCAGACGATGCCCGAGGAAACCGACACCGCGTTGACCAGCGTGTGCGCGATCGCGTCGAGGCCGCCCCCCTTCAGGTAGGCGACGGCGCACCCCGCGGCGCAGCCCGCGCTGACAGCGCCGCAGTAGGCCGACAGGCGTCCGATGAAGGTTTTCTGATAGATCGCGATCAGATTGGACAGCACCAGCGCGCGATAGCGCGTTTCCTCGCTGACGCCCAGCGCGTCGGCGTATACCAGCACCGGGACGGACGCGGTGATCCCCTGATTCCCGCTGCCGGAGTTGATCACCACCGGCAGCTCGCAGCCGCTCATGCGCGCGTCCGAGCCCGCCGCGGCCATCGCCCTGGCCAGCAGGCGCGTTTTTTCGGGGCCGCCGCCCGCAAGCGCGGACTGGTTTGCCGCGAGCAGCGTCGCGCCGACGCCCGCGCCGTATTGCCCGCTCAGGCCCTCCCGCGCGATGGCCATGTTATATTGGATCTGCGTGTCCAGCAGCGCTTTGACATCCTCAATCCGCACATGCTCCGCAAAATCGCAGATTTTTTCCAGCGTCATGAAGCCGCGGTCCGTCAGGCCGGCCTCGCTGTCCTCCGCGACCGGCTTTTCCACGAGGACCCGATCGTTCTTTTTCAGCAGGACAATATTCGTGTGATTGCCCACGATCCTGCATTCCGCGCGCTCCTCGCCCCGCCAGAGCGTGACGTCGATGTCGAAGATAAGCCCCGAGGACGAGGCGTGCACCGTGATGGGGACCCGCTTGCTCCATTCCCGCACGGAGCGCCGCTGTTCCTCGGTGACGTCCGAAATCACCTGCAGCCGCCTGTTCGCGTCGCCCGCCACAATGCCGGCCGCCGCCGCGGTCTCCAGCCCCTTTCCGCCGCCGGTGTTGGGCACGACCACGCTCTTTACATTTTTGATGATGTTCCCGCTGGCCTCGATCCGGACGCGGTCCGGCTCGACGCCCAGCGCGTCCCGCGCCGCCGCGGCGCAGTAGGCCACGGCGATGGGCTCCGTGCAGCCCATCGCGGGGATCAGCTCCTCCCTCAAAATTGCAACAAACGCTTTATACTCCGTATCCATTGTTTAACCGTCTTCCCTATCGATTTTCATAGCCCAGCCCGGCCAGCTTTTCATCGACCCACGGACGAGGATACTGCTGCCGGCGCAGGATGCCGTCCAAAATGGCCCGCTCCTTCTCCGCGACGCGCCTGGCCGCGGCGGCCAGCGCGGCCGCCTCCTCGGGCGGAATGACGATCAGGCCGTCGGCGTCGCCGAGCAGAATATCGCCCGGCCGCACCGCCTGTTCGCCGATGCGCACCGGGACGTTGAGTTCCCCGGGCCCGTTTTTGTACGGCCCGTTGGGCGACGTCCCGCACGCGTATACCGGAAAGTCCATTTCCGCCAGCTCGTCCCTGTCCCGGACGCAGCCGTCGACGACGATCCCCGCAAGGCCCCGCGCCCGGCAGTACTGGGTCATCAGCCCGCCTAAAATGCTCCGGTTCATGCAGCCCCCGGCGTCGATCACCAGCACGTCCCCCGGCCGGGCCAAATCCATCGCCTTATGTACCATCAGATTATCCCCCTGCGGGACGCGGACGGTGAACGCCGTCCCCAGCAGCGGCGCTTTGTTCATCGGCAGCAGCCGCGGGCCGACGGCCGCCATGCGCTCCATACAGTCGTCCACATTGGCCGACGGCAGGCCGCGAAACGCCTCCACCAGCGCGGGGTCCGGGCGCGCGATGGTCCGATTCAGCGTTTTTCCCGCGCTCATGGCTCGATCCCCGCGTGCGGCAGCATCTCGCACGGGCTGCCGATGGTGGACCAGAGCTCCAGATCGTCGACCACGCACAGCGTGGAGGAGGCCGTCCAGCCCGGCGCGCCCTCCTGCGGGTGCCTGCACAGGCAGTTCGGCGCGTCCTTGTGGTCGGACATGATCCTGTATAAATCCTGAAAGCGGAAGCGCCCGTGATATTTTTCCACGGCCTCCCGGAGCCGCTCGTACCGGAAGAAGGTGGACGGCGTGTCCTTCGGGTCGGTGTTGAGGCCCCGGTTCTGCTCGGAGACATAGTGGTTGGTGCGCATCAGAACGCCCCGCTCGTCCGCCTCTTCGACATACGCGCCGTCCTTGAGCACCTCGATCAGAAACGCGTCCTTGCGGTCCGCGATCATCATATTCAGGCCGTTGATGCGCGGCGTAGTCAGCAGCCAGTCGAGGCCCTCCCGCGCGGTTTTGCAGCGCCGGAGAATGATGTGCGAATTGATGACGACCTGCGCCTCGCCCACCCGGTCATAGTCCGTGGGCGCCTTCGGGGACCAGAAGCCCGTGTTTGTCACGGCGACGCCGTACTGGTTGATCCCCATCGCGGGATAGGTGACGGTGCCCGCGCCGTTTACCTCCACGATCCGCATCCCGTCCGGGTACTCGCGCGAGATCAGCAGCTGCTCCAAATAGCAGGACATATCTCGGTTCTTGATCAGATAGGTCTTGCCGTCCAGCGTGGCCCTGCCCTTCACGAGCAGCATGCTGCACTCCTGACGGAAATGCTCCTTCATAAAATAGGCGGGGATATTCAGGTACAGCACCTCCTGAAAATCAATCGCCAGCCCGTCCGCGATGCCGTGCATCTCCTCGATCAGCTCGGGGTTCGTTTTTTCGATATATTCCGCATCCTTTTGGATGAACGCGCGGTAGGCGTCCATATCGAAACGGTTCTGTTCCATCAGCTCGCGCACGCGCAGGATGTTTTGCAGGATCGTCTTTCCCGCCTGCCGCGCCTGCCCGACGCCCTGCTCGTAGGGCGTCCCCTTTACAAAAATCGCCTTGCTCAATTCCATCACACCTCAAATCAATTCTCCTGATTTCCGCCCGTCCCCGGCGGTGTTTTCCCCGCGTGAAAGCATCTGCAGACATGATTCTCGCCGACG
>CANRZX010000239.1 GCA_947644575.1 uncultured Clostridia bacterium
AACGCGGTCGTTTATCAAAAAACAAGCTAAGCGAGGTGCGGCAATGAAAAAGCCTGAGACAGAATTTACAACTGCGGCCGCGGAACCCACGGAGCTCGCGGCGGCTTCGCCCGAGCGCATGGACGCGGAGAACACCCGCGCCGTTCAGCCGATGGAGGTGGACAAGGAATGGAGCTTTTAACCACCCCCGCGGCCGGATACACGCCGCCGGACACGGCGATCGTCCACGCCGCCGAGGCGTCGCTGACGGCGGGGCCCCGGCCGTGCGTTGTGCATTTAGTGCAGTACGACCGCACGATGCCCGTCCTCGCGGTGCGGCTGACGGAAAACAGCGCGCCGTACGCCGTGCCGGCGGGCGCGGCAGTGAATTTCCGCGCGGCAAAGCCGGACGGCACGTTCGTCTACAACCCGGCGCTCGGCGTCAGCGCCGACCGGGGCACGGCGTACCTCGCCGTCACACAGCAGACCGCTGCCGCGGCCGGCACGCTGCGCGCGGTGGTTGAAATCGTGCTGAACGGCGCGGTCGCGGCCACGGCGCACATCAATGCCGAAATCGAGCCGAACCCCGTGCCGCAGGACGCTATTGAAAGCAGCGACGAATACAAAACCATCTATGATTTGCTGCAGGAAACACAGGCCGCGGCGGACGCCGCCAAGGCCAGCGAGACGGCCGCCAGGGCGTCGGAGACGGCGGCGAAGAACAGCCAGACGGCGGCCAAGGCCAGCGAGAACGCGGCGAAAACGAGCGAGACGAATGCGGCCGCGAGCAAAACCGCCGCCGCATCGAGCGCGGGCGCGGCGGCGACAAGCGCCAATGCGGCCAAGGCGTCGGAAAACGCCGCCAAGGCCAGCCAGACGGCCGCGAAGAATTCAGAGGACGCGGCGGCGGGGTACGCCGAGCAGGCGCAGCAGGTGAGCCAGGGCGCGGTGGGCTATTACGAGACGGGGGCGGCGCTGCGGGCGGCGCATCCCACGGCCGAGGCGGGCAACTGGGCCATCGTCGGCGACACAGACACGATCTGGGTCTGGGATACCGACGGCCCCGGCTGGCTCGACAGCGGGCAGAACGTCAATCTGACGGACTACTACACGAAGGCCCAGACGGACGCGAAGATCACAGCGGGCAGCGTAGCGAGCGCCGCGAAGCTGACGACCGCGCGCAGCATTTCCATCGGCGGCACGTCGAAAAGCTTCAACGGCACGGCCAACATCACGTGGACGCAGGCCGAGATCGGCGTCACGGCGGCGAAAAGCGTCGCGTACACGATCGCCGTGCCCTTGTCCAACTGGGTGGGCTCCGCCGCGCCGTACACGAACACGGTGACGGTTCCCAGCATTACGGCCAACACGGTGCTGAGTGACATCCAGCTTGTGCCCGCACAGGTGGGCGACGCCACGAGAGAACGCGCCAATAGCCTGTGGACGTACCTCGACACGCAGGACGGGAAGGTGGTTTTCACGGCCGCCGGCGCGAAACCAGCGTCGAGTTTTTCCATCATCGCGAGAGAGGTGAAATGAATGAAGTCTCTGAACGCCGCCAAGCACCCCGAAATCGGCAAGACGAGCTACGGAACGATCAAAACGCTGGAATCGCTGCCGAACAACACCAACACAATCGTCACCAGCGATATTTCCCTTTCCCCGGGGCTCTGGGAAATCGAGCTTCAGCTGAATGGGTTTGAATCGACAGGCAGCAAATGGACTCTGATTCAAGCCGTTCCGTATGGAACGATTGCCATAGTAAACGGTATGAATCTTTATGGGGAGCGCCTGACCGTACCTTATTTATCGAATTTCGATTTCTCCGTTCATGGGGAGATACTCAACTATGGCGGGGCAAACAGCTATACGCCGCACTGGAGCGACTATTTCAAGGCCACTCTATTGGGATGAGAACGAAAGAAAAGGGGGAACTGTCAAAATGAACAAAAAATCCCTATACCCACGGGGGGGGGGGTACATAGTACCTTCTTGTGCACCTTGCACAGGTGCGCGCCATGAGGACACACAATCCGGCGTGTCCCTCGGCCTGTCCGTACGACGTGGGGGACATTCTGCAGACGCTGAACGCGACGCCGCCCGCCGAGCGCTGGCCGGGGACGGAATGGATAAAGTACGAGGGATACTTCCTGATGGGCGAGGACAAGACGTATCATCCGGCGGGACAGCGCGGCGGCAGCGCGACGGTGACGTTGACCGTCGAGCAAATGCCATACCACGTCCACGATATGGGCACCGCTGGATACCATACATTCGAAACTGGGATGAAACCGATTCCCTCTTGGACTGCTTATGGAGTGTTGAATGCCACGGACACATCCAATCTCTACACGTGGAATACCAATACTCAGGCTATGGGCAATTCCGAACCGCACAACAACCTTCCGCCCTACATCGCGGTATACATCTGGCGGCGCACGGCCTGACCCTGCGAGGGGGTGCGGCGGAATGAAGACGATGAATCCCGCGAATCCCGCCGCAAAGGCACTGGAACAGGCGGACAAGGCGCTGAGCACGGCAGACAGCGCCGCGACAAAGGAATCGCTGAATTTGATTTTAGGACCCGTCAACTATGATAGAACCTGGGCAATCGGAAACTATCTCTTAGGCGCTGGGCTCTCGGTTTTCGCCGGCGCAATGAAGAAGCCGACTGTCACGAGTTTTGAAGTTTTCAACGGAGCGTGGCACAGCATTTCACTGTCAACGCTCATAGTTGGCTTTACGCCCGGCGGATACATGATCCGCGTTATTCCAGAGAACATTGTCGGGTTGGAGGCTGGGAAAGCATACCTGGTACGCATATCTTATTCAATTTAGGAGGTATTTCTATGATCTTTGAAGGACGCAATCAGATCCCCTACGGCTACGGGCGCTACGGCTGGACGCGGGCGAACGGCAAAACGTGGCACGGCGGGCAGGACATCGTCGGGCTGGACGATCTCACCGTGCGCGCTGTCGAGGGCGGCAAGGTGCTCCGCAGCCGCATCGTCACCGACAAGCGCGACCGCACGTGGGAATGGGGCAACTATGTCACCGTGCGGACCGCGTCCGGCGAGCAGCACATCTACGCGCACCTCGCCGAGCGGCTGGTGCAGGTTGGCGAAACCGTCGCGGCCGGACAGGCCCTCGGCGTGATGGGCAACACCGGCAATGCGGCGGGCGGCTACCGGCATATCCATTTCGAGCGCCGCAAGCCGGACGGCAAAACAGCCCTCGACCCGTCGGCGAAATCCGGCTGCGCGAACCGCGTTGGAACCTACGGCGCGGCAAAAATCGCGCCG
>CANRZX010000240.1 GCA_947644575.1 uncultured Clostridia bacterium
AAAGCTGCCACGCGTCCTCATAGCTCAGCGTACACTCGCTCACCGGGTACTCCGCCTTCAGTCGCTCCACAATCCGCACCGTATCCGCCTTAGTCCGCAAAATAAGCCCTCCCCCTTTTGGGCGGTTCCATAAAAAACGAAACGCCCCGTCCGCCCCTTTGGACGGTTTGTCTGGATTTGCTTATTGTAGCACATTTCGACAAAAAGGGAAAGGGTTCTGAACGCTTGGGATTGACCAAGCCGCAAATTTTGCAAGAACAAGAATAAAAAATTGCTTCTATGGGGATTCCACCTCATGTGACAATACAGAACTGGGCGATAGAGATATTCCACCTCATCCGTCACGGCCTGCGGCCGCGACGGATGAGGTGGAATCCCGTCCCCGCGCTTTTTCGGATACAAGTCTTATTTTCGCCTCGCTGTTTGGACACATCCAAACGCTTTTGCCATACGGATGTTTACATTTATCTGATAAACCGGTATAATAACCTCAGGCTGCCGCTTGCGCGGCCGCGCGTTCGCAAAAGCGAACGCTGATGCGCTGTCGCGCATGGCCTGAGAACATTGTTCCGCGCAAAACTGCCGGTGCTCTCGCACCGTAGTTTTGTTGTGGCCGCCTGCGGCGGCGATGCGGAATAATAGCCCTTAGGCCGCCGCCTGCGCGGCGTCATAGTCTAATGATACAAAACAATCTGACAGGCCATCGGATGAAACGCGAATCATCGGAAAGGGAATGTGATTATGGAACAGATCCTGCATATTTTGGAGGAAAACGCCCGCATCAGCTTAGAGGACCTCGCCGCGATAGCGGGCCGCCCGGCCGAGGAGGTCGCGCGGCAGCTCGACGCGTGGCAGGAGCAGCACGTCATCAACGGCTATAAGGCGCTGATCGACTGGGACAAGACCGGCGCGCAGCGCGTGCAGGCCATCATTGAGCTGCGCGTCTCGCCCAAGCGGGACTGCGGCTTTGACGAGATCGCGGCCACCATCGCCCGCTTTGACGAGGTGGACAGCGTTCTTTTGATGAGCGGCGGGTACGACCTCTCGCTCGTCATGAGCGGCAAAAGCTTTCAGGACATCGCGCTGTTTGTCGCCAAGCGCCTGTCCCCGCTGGACGACGTGCTGAGCACTGCGACGCACTTTGTGCTGCGCACCTACAAAAAAGACGGCGTGCTGTACGGGCTGGAGCCCGCCGACGAACGGGAGCTGCTGTGATGGACTACGCAAAGTTGATTTCCGCCGGGGCGCGGGAAATGCGCCCGTCCGGCATCCGCAAATTTTTCGACATCGCCGCACAGCTTGAGGGCTGCATTTCGCTTGGCGTAGGCGAACCGGATTTCAAAACGCCGTGGACGGTCCGCGACGCGGGCATCCGCAGCCTGGAAAAGGGGCGCACATTCTACACCGCGAACGCCGGCCTCGCCGAGCTGAGGCGGGAGATCTGCGTCTATCTCTCCCGCCGCATGGGGCTTTCCTACGAGCCGGCGGAGACGCTCGTCACGGTCGGCGGCAGCGAGGCCATCGACCTCGCCGTGCGCGCGCTCGTCAATCCCGGCGACGAGGTCATTATCCCTGAGCCGTGCTTTGTTTGCTACGACCCGATCACCACGCTCACGGGCGGCGTGCCCGTGCCCGTGGTGCTGCGGGAAGAGGACGGCTTCCGCCTGACGGCACAGGCGCTGGCGGCGGCCGTCACGCCCAAAACCAAGCTGCTGATCTTCCCGTTCCCGGGCAACCCGACCGGCGCGGTCATGCGGCGCGAGGATCTGGAGCCGATCGCCGAAGTGCTGCGCGGCACGGACGTCATCGTCCTCGCCGACGAGATCTACGCCGAGCTGACCTATGGCGGCGGGCATGTCAGCCTCGCGTCGCTGCCCGGGATGAAGGAGCGCACCGTGCTGGTGAGCGGCTTCTCCAAGACCTACGCGATGACGGGCTGGCGGCTCGGCTACGCGTGCGGCCCGCGCGAGCTGATCGGCGTGATGACGAAGATCCACCAATCCGCCGTGATGTGCGCGCCCACGACGAGCCAATACGCCGCCGTGACGGCGCTGCGCCGGTGCGACGCGGACATCGAGGCCATGCGCGCGGAATACGACCTGCGCCGCCGGATGCTCGTGTCGCGGCTGAACGGCATGGGCCTGCCGTGCTTTGAGCCGCAGGGCGCATTCTACGCGTTCCCGTCGATCCGGCCCACCGGCCTGTCCAGCGAGGAATTCTGCGAAAGGCTGCTGCACAGCCAGAAGGTGGCCGTCGTACCGGGCAGCGCGTTCGGCGCGGCCGGCGAGGGCCATGTGCGCATCAGCTATTCCTATTCCATCAGCCATTTGGACGAGGCGCTGCGCCGCATCGAGCATTTTTTACAGGAGCTGCGATAAGGAGAAAGCATGGGAAAAGAAGTGATCTGCCGCGCCGTGCCGGACTATGACAGCCCGGCACTGGAGGCGGCCGTCGAGGAGATTTTCGCGGGCAGCGCGGCCTGCGCGGCGCTGACGCCGGAGAGCCGCGTGCTGCTCAAGCCGAACCTGCTGGCCAAGCACGCGCCGGAAAAGGCCGTCACCACACACCCCGCCGTCGTGGCCGCCGTATGCGCGGCGCTCAAACGGCGCGGCGTGACGAAAATCACCGTGGCCGATTCCCCCGGCGGGCAATACACGCCCGGCGGGATGCGCGCCATCTATCAGACGAGCGGCCTTGCCGCCGTGTGCGAACGCTGCGGCGCGTCGCTTTACACCGAATGCAGGGCCGCGCCGCGCAAAACGGACGGCGTCCGCGTGCGCGAGTTCAACCTGATCGAGCCCGTGCACGAGGCGGATTTCATCATCAATCTGCCCAAGCTGAAGACCCACGTCATGATGGAGATGTCCTGCGCGGTAAAAAATTTGTTCGGCACAATCCCCGGCCTGCAAAAGGCCGAGCTGCATATGCGCTTTCCGGAAAAGGACGCGTTCGGCGAAATGCTCGTCGACCTGTGCGAGACGGTACGCCCCGGCCTGACCGTTGTGGACGGTGTGCTGGCGATGGAGGGCGACGGCCCGGCGGGCGGCGTGCCGCGCGCGCTGGAGTTGGTGCTCGGCGGGGAGGACCCGTACGCCATCGACCTCGCGGTCTGCCGCATCATGAGCCTGCCCGCGCAAAGCGTGCCCTATTTGGCCGCGGCCGTTACGCGCGGCCTGTGCGCCGAGGCGCTGGACGATGCGCTGCTGCGCGGGGACGTCGAGGCCGCTGTGCCGCGCGCCGATTACCGGC
>CANRZX010000241.1 GCA_947644575.1 uncultured Clostridia bacterium
CGGCCGAAGCCGCGCACGCCGACGCGCGGGACACGCACGCCGCGCGCGCCGCCGAACGGGAGAGCGCCGCGCGCGCCCTCGAGGATGCAAAGCAGAACAGCGGCTACGACGCGCTGTATCAGGCCTACGCGCAGGCCGACGAGGCGTTCCTGCGCGCGAAGGAGACCTACGAGCGCGCCGTCGAGACGGAAAAGCAGGCGAAGGAAACGCTGGAGAACGCCGCCGACGCGCTGAAAAAGGCGAGCGAGAGCGACGACATCGCCGAGCTTTACGAACGCATCGAGGACTGCACCATCACCGCCGGGGCGAACGGCACCGTCACGGCGCTGAACGCGACGGTCGGCTCGGCGGCGGGCGGCGCGGGCGCCGGCGCGCTGGCCGTCATTCAGGATACCGAAAATCTGAAGGTCGCCATTACCATCGACGAGGACGACATCAAGCGCGTGGCGGTGGGGCAGGACGCGCGGATCCGCAGCGACGCGACGGGCGACGCCGAGATCGCCGGGCGGCTCTCGCAGCTTTCCCTGACCGCCGGGGCGTCGGGCGGCTCGGGCTTTGGGGCCGAGGTGGCCGTGACGGACGCGGACAGCGGCCTGCTGATCGGCCTGTCCGCCAAGGTGGAGCTGATTCTGTCCCAGGCCGAGGACGTGTACGCCGTCCCCTACGAGGCGCTGGAGACGGACGAAAACGGGCAGACGGTCGTCTACGCCCGCATGCCGGGCGAGGCGGAGTTCTCCCCGGTGCCCGTGGAGACGGGGCTCGAAACCGGCTACAACGTCGAGATCCGAGGCGAGGGCCTCGCCGACGGCATGGAGGTGCGCGTCAGCGCCGAGGATGTGGCCGCGGCGGACGGGGGCTTTGTGATGGACGGCGGCTTTATGACGGACGGCGGGCAGATGTTCATGACGGACGACGGAATGGTCAGCGTCGAGGTCGGGCCCGGCGGCGACGCCGTCGTGGGCGGACCCGGCGGCGGGAGGCCCGGCGGGCCGGGAGGGATGTGACATGGCGGAGCAGGCAAGGACCCCGGTCATTGAGATGCGCGGCATCGTCAAGCGCTTTCCGCTGGGCACGGGCGAGCCGTTGGAGGTGCTGCACAGCATCGACCTGACGGTGTACCGGGGCGAATTCCTCGCGATCATGGGCGCGTCCGGCTCGGGCAAATCGACGCTGATGAACCTGATCGGCGCGCTCGACCGCCCCACCGAGGGCAGCTACCGGCTGGACGGCGTCGACGTCGGGGCGCTGCGCGATAAGGAGCTGTCGCGCATCCGCTGCAGCAAGATCGGCTTTGTCTTTCAGAATTTCAACCTGATCCCGCGCGCCAGCGCGCTGAAAAACGTCGAGCTGCCGATGATGTACGGCGGCGTGCGCGGCGCGCAGCGCGCACAGCGCGCTGCGGCGCTGCTCGAGCTGGTGGAGATGAGCGACCGCGCCGGGCACCGGCCCAGCCAGCTTTCGGGCGGGCAGAAGCAGCGCGTCGCCATCGCCCGCGCGATGGCGAACGACCCGGCGCTGCTTTTGGCCGACGAGCCGACGGGCGCACTCGATTCCGCCACGGGGCGGCTGGTGATGGACCTGTTCCACCGGCTGCACCGCGAGCGGGGCAAGACGGTCGTGCTCATCACACACAGCGCGGAGCTCGCGCGCGAATGCGAGCGCATCATCACGCTGAAGGACGGGCGCGTCACGGGCGAATACACGGGAGGAGGCGCGGACAATGCCGCTGGCTGAAAACATCCTGCTGGCGCTGAACGGCCTGCGCGCCAACAAAATGCGCGCGCTGCTGACGATGCTCGGCATCATCATCGGCATTGGCTCGGTGATCGCGATCATGACGGTCTCGGGCAGCATGACAAATTCCATCGCCGAAAATATGCAGAGCATGGGCGCGAACAACATCAACGTCAGCGTGACGCAGAAAAGCGACAGCGACTACACGGCGGGGGGACGGGTGCTGCTGTTCCGCCCGTTCACGCCCGACGCCGAGGATCTGATTTCGGACGAGATGATCGCCGAATACCGCGCCGCCGCCGGACAGCGCGTGTACGCCATTGGCCTGACGCAGACGCTGGGCTCGTTTTCGCCCGGCACGGCGGACGGCAGCGCCCCGGTGAACGCCACGGGCGTGAACAGCGAATACGACCGCGCAAACGGCCTGACGCTGACGCGCGGGCGCTTTCTGACGCAGGAGGACATAGACGGCGCGCGCCCGGCGGCCGTCGTCAGCGACGTGTTCGCGGACGCGCTTTTTCCCGGGCGGGATCCGCTCGGGCAGTCGTTTGAGCTGACCGTCGGCACAAAGATCTACACGCTTTATATCGTCGGGGTATATCAGTACGAAAACAACGGCATACTGCTGGAGGCGACCGATTCCACCCCCACGACCGACCTGTATCTGCCCGTCAGTACAGCCAAGGCGATGGCGCACGCGGACGCCGGGTACTCGTATCTCACGGTCGTGGCGGCCGACGGGGCGGACACCGCCGCGCTACTCGAGCAGACCGAGCGCTTTTTCGCCAGCTACTACGCGCGCAACCCGGCATATACCATCACGGCCTCCAGCATGGAGAGCATGCTCGAGAGCATGACGCAGATGCTCTCCACCGTCAGCCTCGCCATCGCCGTAATCGCGGGCATCAGCCTGCTGGTGGGTGGCATCGGCGTGATGAACATCATGCTGGTCTCCGTCACCGAGCGCACACGCGAGATCGGCACCCGCAAGGCGCTGGGCGCGACAAACGGCAGCATCCGCACGCAGTTTATCGTCGAGGCCGTCATCATCTGCCTGATCGGCGGGCTGCTGGGCATCCTCGTCGGGCTGGCGCTGGGCGCGGCGGGCGCGCGCCTGCTGGGCTACGCCGCGTCGCCCAGCGTCGGGGTGATCCTCGCCGCCGTCGCGTTCTCCATGAGCATCGGCGTATTTTTCGGCTACTACCCCGCGGGCAAGGCCGCCCGCCTCGACCCCATCGAGGCGCTGCGGTACGAGTGAGCCGACGCGAAACAGCCGCCGGCGAAAAGCGGGGGACGCGACGGCGGGGCCGGCAGGCAGCACGAACACGCACCACCGCAAATATCTCTGTCCCTGCCGCGGCAGCAGTGTGCGGGCGGCCAAAGAGGTACACTTCCTATGTATCGGCTGTGAAAAAATCATGGTGCCGGGCATAAATCAGCCCGGCTCTCCCTAAAGGGCGCGTTGCAAAAAGGGAAGTTGCAACGCGCCCCTATTTTGTGAGAAAAT
>CANRZX010000242.1 GCA_947644575.1 uncultured Clostridia bacterium
TCCGCTTTGCTCCATTTTGCGGGGACCCTATAAAAACTTCGCTGCGCAGTCGCTTTTTGGTTTCCCTCAGTTCTCCTTTCCGACGGCCTAAGAGCCGCCGCTGCGCGGCGGTTGGCCTCTGGACGCGCCTGCGGGCGCAGTCCGGCGCAAAAAGGGAATTTTTCATGCACTTTGTACACTCAAAATCCCCTTTTTGCTGTAGCGGTGTTTGCCTGCCCGGCGCATGTCCGTGCAGGCAAACATGATTTTTCTTTTTTTCCATAAGTTGTCAGGGCCCGCCGAAGCTTCGGCGGGCCCTGTTTTTATGCGGTTTTGCGCTGTATTTCCTCGCGGTCAGCCCTCGTCCTCGTCCTTCTGATACTCCAAAATATCGCTCGCGCCGCAGTCGAGCGCCTCGCAAATCGCGGCCAGCGTGGAAAAGCGGATGGCCGTCACCTTATTGTTCTTAATCTTGGACAGGTTGACATTGGAAATGCCCACCCGCTGCGCCAGCTCGTTCAGCGAAATTTTTCGCTCCACCATCATGCGGTCCAGCCGCAGGACGATCCGTCCCATTGCCTCACGTCCTTTTTACAAATTGTATTAGAACACTCTTAATATACCAAGCAGAGTTTTTTTGCGCGGCCGCGTCACAGCAGGCCCTCGGTATCGCGCTCCAGCTGCATGCCGCGCGCGAACACCCGCGTCAGACACAGCGCCAGCAGGCCGATGATCAGGCTGTCAATATCGACGCTTGCGTCCACCCTGCCAATCCCGCACGTCAGCTGCACGAGCACGCTCACCACAAGCCCTACGGCCGGCTGCGCGATGCTGAACCAGCCGATCTCACGCAGCATCCGGATGTTGTCCGGCACAAAGGGCGTCCCGCCGCGTGTGTTGCGCAGAATCAGGTATACATTGCGGAACACCATCGCCATCAGCGAGAGCGTAATGGCGGCGCCACCCAAAAACAGGCGGAATGCCGCGAGGCTCACGCCGCGCGCGGCGTCGTCCACCACGAGCGCGACGCGAAAGCCGTAGGAGGCCAGTTCCTCCGAGCCCGCCTTAGCCACGCCCTCCGCAAGGACAGCGCCGATGTCCTGCGCAAAGAAAAATGAAAAAATCAGCAGCGCCGCAAGCGTTGCCGCCGCGATCCAGTGCAGCAGCTCGATGATCCTCGCGCCGACGCGCGCCGCCGTGTCAAACCATTTCTCGTTCATTGATCTCCCTCCAGCTTTGGGGAAGCACTGAATCCATCAGCGCCTCCTTTGAATTCATTCGCCCGATCGGATGAGTTCAGTATAGCAGGAGAAAAAATGTTTGTCAATAACTTTTTAATGTTTATCATTAAAAATAAATCGACTAAAATAAAAAGCCCCGGAAAAGGATGGGGCTTTTACTGCTCTGTAACATGCGCGAGCGCATAATCGATGCACTGATTGATCAATTCGCTGCGGCTGATATTGTATTCCGCCGCCAGCCGATCCAGCTTTTCCAGCTTGTCAAAATCCATCCGGATGGTGATCGGCTCTTTTTTGTACTGCTTTGGAATAAATTCCGCCATCGCTCGATTCCACCCCCCATAGACTCTTGCAATCAGTATATGCTTTAGTGTATTCTAAATATAGAATCAATATAAGAATACATTAAAGCATACATCTGTAATTGAAATTCGGCAGCATGTTTCCAATCTCCGTAGGGGCGGGGCTTGCCCCCGCCCGAAAACGCCGCAGCGACTCTCGCGGGAGGGTCAAGACATCCCCTGCGAAGGCCGCGTCAAATTGATCTTGCCTGACAAAAAAGACTCGCCGCCGGGCGCAGTTCCGTTTCTCAAACAGCGTATAAAAGATATTTTCATCAAAAAACCATCGGCTTTTCTGTGCCGATGGGCAGCCTGTCGAAAAAGGGATAAATCTTGTTTGCCTGCACGGGCATGTACCGGGCAGGCAAACACCGCTACAGCAAAAAGGGGATTTTGAGTGTGCGAAGTGCATGAAAAATTCCCTTTTTGCGCCAGAAAAGGGTACTGGGGGAAACCAATAAGCGACTGCGCAGCGTAGCGGAGCACAAAGCGTTTGGTGTCCCTCAGAGACTGTCGACAAAGTCGACAGTCTCACCATCGGCTTTTCTGTGCCGATGGGCTTTTTTGACGTCCGACATTTCTCTTTGACGGCACATATTTCCAGCGCGCGCGGGGAACAATGAGAAAAAGGGCGCGTCAAAAGCCGCGCCGCCGAGTTTCCAAAAAAGGAGCGCGATGTATGAAACCCGATCCAAAACAATACGATCAGATGTGCAAGGACGCCTCGCCGCCCTCGCCCCTCGCGAAGGACTGCGCGTGGGCGTTCTGTGTGGGCGGCGCGATCTGCCTGCTCGGCGAGGGGCTGCGCACGCTGTACGCGTCGGCGGGCCTGACGCTGACGGACGCCGCCACGCTGACGAGCGCGACGTTGATCGCGCTGTCCGCCGTCACCACGGCGCTGGGCTGGTACCAGAAGTTGGCCGCCAAGGCCGGTGCGGGCACATTGGTGCCCATCACGGGCTTTGCCAACGCCGTCGTGTCGCCCGCCATCGAATTCCGTAACGAGGGCCTTGTCACGGGCGTGGGCGCGAAGATGTTCATCATTGCCGGGCCGGTGATCGTCTACGGCATGCTGGCCAGCGTGGCGTGGGGCGTCATTTACCATTTCCTGCGCCCGATGATGGGAGGGTGACGATGCGCAAGGGAGATACAATTCGGTTTGAGCACCCGCCGGGTATCCTGTCCTACGCGGCCGTCGGCGGCAAAAAGGAGGCCGAGGGGCCCTTGGCCGAGGCGTTCGACCTGCTGGTTACCGACACGCGCTGCGGCGAAAAGACATGGGAGAAGGCCGAAAGCGACCTTGCCCGCTACGGGCTGGAGACGGCGCTGGCCAAGAGCGGCCTTCAGCCCGACGGGTTAGACGCGGTATTCGCGGGCGACCTGCAATGCCAATGCACGGCCTCGGCCTATGCCATGCGCGATTTTGACGTGCCCTATTTGGGCCTGTACGGCGCGTGCAGCACGATGGCTGAGGGGCTGGCGCTGGCGTCCTGCCTCGTGGCGGGCGGCATGCTGCGCCGCGCCGCCGCGATGAGCAGCAGCCACTTCTGCGCGGCGGAGCGCCAGTTCCGCACGCCGCTCGACTACGGCGGCAAGCGCACGCCC
>CANRZX010000243.1 GCA_947644575.1 uncultured Clostridia bacterium
GACAAAAAGGCGCCAAAAAGGATGCGGAACCTTTGAGAAACGCGACGTTTCGGCAGCCTGAAACGAGAAAGGATGAGCGTAGATGGATACCATGCTGCAGCAGGTTATGACAGCTCCGGGAAAAATTGAATTTCGCGAGGCTGCCCTCCCCCGTCCAAAGCCGGGCGAGATTCTCGTCAAAATTATGAAGATCGGCGTCTGTGGGTCGGACATTCATGTCTATCACGGCAAACACCCGTTCACAAAATATCCCGTCACGCAGGGGCACGAGGTCTCGGGAAAGGTCGCGGCGCTCGGCGAAGGCGTGACGGGCTTTTCCGTCGGGCAGAAGGTGACGATCGAGCCACAGGTGTATTGCGGCAGCTGCTACCCCTGCACGCACGGAAAATACAATTTATGCGAGGAGCTGAAGGTTATGGGGTTCCAGACGACGGGAACCGCCAGTGAATACTTTGCCGTAGATGCCTCCAAGGTGACGGCCCTTCCGGAAAGCATGACCTACAACGAGGGCGCGATGATCGAGCCGCTGGCCGTGACGGTTCATGCGGTGAAGCGCGCCGGGGATGTGCACGGGCTGAAAATTGCCGTGCTGGGCGCGGGCCCCATCGGCATCCTGCTTGCGCAGAGCGCGAAAGCGCTGGGCGCGGATCAGGTGCTGATCACGGATATCAGCACGCCCCGCTTGGAGCTGGCCAAAGCCTGCGGCGCGGATTTCGCCGTCAATACCAAAGAGCGCGATTTCGGCGAGGCGCTTGTCAAATGCTTCGGGCCGGACAAGGCGGACGTAATCTACGACTGCGCGGGCAATGACGTCACGATGGGACAGGCCATCCGATACGCACGCAAGGGCAGCACCATCATTTTGGTGGCTGTGTACGCGGGCATGGCGAATGTGGATCTCGCGGTGCTCAACGACCATGAGCTCGATCTGAACACCAGCATGATGTACCGGCATGAGGATTATATTGACGCCATCCGTTTAGTGAGCGAAGGCAAGATTCAGCTGCGCCCCTTGATGAGCCGTCATTTCGCGTTTAAGGATTATTTAGAGGCCTACGAGTACATCGACGCGAACCGCGAAGTTACGATGAAGGTGCTGATCGACGTCGACGGGAGTGAGGAATAGCCATGAATATGGCATCGGATTACACCACGGGCCTGCAGCACATTGGCCTGCCTACCAATGACCTTGAAAAGACAGTCGCCTTTTAGGAGGGGCTTGGGTTCACGGTCGCCCTGCGCACTAAAAACGAGGCCGCGAACGAGCCGGTCGCTTTTCTGCAACTGAAAAATATCGTTATTGAGACGTATGAAAACAAGGCCGCCGCGGGCGCCCCAGGCGCAATCGATCATATCGCGCTTGACGTCACGGACGTGGACACTGTGTTTGAACTGCTGCGCGCGCAGGGCTGCACGCTGCTGGATTCCGGCGTACAGTTTCTCCTCTTCTGAGAGCGCGGCGTGTGCTTTTTCACGATCCTCGGCCCGAACGGCGAAAAAGTCGAATTCAGCCAGATGCTGTAAGCGCGGAGAATACGCCCATCCTTCCCGGCGGCGCAAAACAGCCCATTGACAAAGCGCCGCGCAGCGGGGATAATAATCGGTAAGGGTGCGCCATATCTACATTTTGTTTTGGGAGCATCCCGTTATGTTCAACGAAAATCCCGCCCGCGCACTCGCCTCGCCGATCCGCTCAGAGAGCGGGTGCGCTTCAGCGCTTTTTCAGAAAAGAGGCAGCCTGTGCAGACAATGACCATCATGCTCAAGCCCGCAAGCGGTCTATGCAATATGCGGTGCAAATACTGTTTTTACGCCGACGAAACTGCAAAGCGCGAGGTCGCGAGCTTTGGCCTGATGTCGGCCGATACGCTGAACGCCGTATTGACGCGCGCGCTGGCCGAGGTGACACGCTCCATCACCGTCGCCTTTCAAGGTGGCGAGCCAACGCTGGCCGGGCTACCTTTTTTTGAGCAGGCCGTGCGCATCTGCAAGGAAAAAAACGTAAATCATTGCGCGGTCTCCTTCGCACTCCAGACAAACGGCCTGCTGATTGACGAGGCATGGTGCGATTTTTTGTCGGAAAATCATTTTCTGGTCGGCGTTTCTTTAGACGGGCCCAAGGAGCTGCACGACGCGAACCGCGTAGACGCGCAAGGCAAGGGCACCTACAGCCGCGTGATACATGCCCTACAGCTATTGCAGAGCCGTCAGGTGGATACCAATGTCCTGTCGGTCGTCACAGGGGATGCGGCGCGCGCCTTTCGGAAAAGCTATTCTTTTTTCACCCGCAGCGGCTTTGATTATCAGCAGTATATTCCCTGCTTAGATCCGCTGGATGAACCGCGCGGACAGCATCCGTGGTCGCTGACGCCCGAGCGGTTCGAGCAGTATCTGAAATCCGCATTTGACTGCTGGTATCAAGACGCGATGCGCGGGCAAAAGCGTTATCACCGCTACTTTGACAATTTGTTGCTGATGATGAACGGCCAGCCGCCCGAAGCATGCGGCATGATCGGCGTCTGTGGGATGCAGTATGTGGTCGAAGCGGATGGAAGTGTCTATCCCTGTGATTTCTATATGCTCGACCGGTACCGATTAGGCAATCTGAATACGGATACCTTTTCGCAGATCGACGCGAGGCGCAAAGAAATCGGCTTTGTCGAGCAAAGCGCGGCCGTGGATGAAGCGTGCAGATCTTGCCGCTGGGGGCCCATCTGCCGTGGCGGCTGCCGCCGCGACCGGGATTATTTTGAAAAGGGACTCGGCCGAAATTATTATTGCGCCGCCTACGCGCATTTTTTCGACTACGCGTGGCCGCGCATGCAAAAGCTGTATCATGCTCTGGTACAAAAAGGATGATTGAAAAGCCTGTATACCGTCGGCCTGCTTGAGGAATCACCGAATACGTCAAGGACGCGTTCCGGGCAGGATCGTTCCAAAAAACAAGCCGTCAAAACCTCCCGCCGGTTTTTCATCGGCGGGAGGTTTTGACGGAAAATAATATTGCCTTATAGAACCTTTCTCTCGATAGAAAGGTGGTTGAACGAAGCGAAACCGGATCAGGTAGAAAACCCATAGAAGATACTTTGTTTTCACAGAAAGTTTTTTCTCTTTGCCTTCCCCCCGAGGAGGGAAGGTGGCATTTGCG
>CANRZX010000244.1 GCA_947644575.1 uncultured Clostridia bacterium
TCCCTCCCTTGTCAATACCTTTTTTGCCCTTTTTTCTTTCTTTTTTCCTCTTTTTCTAAAAATTTCTTTTTTAGCCCGTTTCTTACTTATTTATATAGGGGCAAAATTTAAGCTTTCGTAACATTTTCCGCGCCGTCCCATGCTATTATATAAAGTATGAAAGTCTGAATGTCCATTTCCAAAAAGGGCGGTGAGTCATGAATAAAAAGCTGAAGCTCAAAATTCTCGAATCGCTCCATGCCGTCGTGCCCGTCACGCTGATTGTGCTGGCGCTGGGCATGACGATCGTGCCGATGGAGCTTTCCACGCTGCTGCTGTTTTTGGTGGGGGCCGTATTTTTGATCGTCGGCATGGGCTTTTTCACGCTCGGCGCGGACATGGCCATGATGTCCATCGGCGAACAGGTCGGCACGCAGCTGACGCGCTCGAAAAAGCTGTGGCTGATCGTCATCGCCTGCTTCGCCATCGGCGTCGTCATCACCATCGCGGAGCCCGATCTTCAGGTGCTCGCGCGCCAGACGCCCGCCGTGCCCGATCTGGTGCTGATCCTCACGGTGGCCGTCGGCGTCGGTTTTTTTCTGGTGCTCTCCTTTTTGCGCATCCTGTTCGCGTGGAACCTCTCCTGGCTGCTGATCGGCTTCTACGCGATGGTCTTTGTGCTGGCGGCCTTTGTGCCGGACGCGTTCCTCGCGGTGGCGTTTGATTCCGGCGGCGTGACGACAGGCCCCATCACCGTGCCGTTCATCCTCGCGCTGGGCCTTGGCCTGACGGCGGTGCGCGCGGACAAAAACGCCGACAACGACAGCTTCGGTCTGGTCGCGCTGTGCAGCATCGGGCCGATCCTGTCCGTGCTGATCCTTGGCCTGATCTACGACCCGCAGGGCGGCAGTTATACGCCGCTGTCCCTGCCGCGCCTCTCCCACACGCGCGAGCTGTGGCTGACGTTCGGCCGCGCGCTGCCGGATTATCTGCGGGAAGTACTGTTCGCCTTGGCGCCGATCCTCGCATTTTTCCTGCTGTTCCAGATCTTCTTTTTGAAGCTGCGGCGCCGTCCGCTCGTCAAAATATTCGTGGGCATGCTGTATACGCTGATCGGCCTGACGCTCTTCCTCACCGGCGTGAACATCGGCTTTATGCCGGCGGGCCATTCGATCGGCAAGCAGCTGGCCGGGCTGCCGCTGCGCTGGGTGCTTGTGCCGCTGGGCATGCTGATCGGCTATTACATTGTAAAGGCCGAGCCGGCCGTCGTCGTGCTAAACAAGCAGGTTGAGGAGATCACCGGCGGCGCGATCTCGCAGAAAACCATGATGACGGGCCTTTCCGTCGGGATGGCCGTCTCGCTCGGGCTCTCGATGGTGCGCGTGCTGACGGGCGTCTCCCTGCTGTGGTTCCTCGTGCCGGGCTACGCCATCGCGCTGGGGCTGAGCTTTTTTGTCCCGCGGATCTTCACCGCCATCGCGTTCGACTCGGGCGGCGTGGCCTCCGGCCCGATGACGGCCACGTTCCTGCTGCCCTTTGCGATGGGTGCGTGCGAGGCTTTGGGCGGCAATATCCTGACGGACGCTTTCGGCGTCGTTGCGATGGTGGCTATGACGCCACTCATCATGATCCAGCTGATCGGCCTTGTCTACCAGTGGAAAACCATGCGCGCGCCCGCCGCTCAGGCGGAGCGGCCCGCGCCTCCGGAAGAAGAAATCATCGAATTCGGCGTATCGGCCGGGGAGGATGTATTATGACGGATTTTCATTCGCCCGTGCGCTGCCTTGCTGTGATCGTGGACCGCGGCAAGGGCGAGCAGGTGACCCGCCTGTGCCGCGCGCGGCAGGTGTCCGTGCGCTTGGTGCTGCTGGGGCACGGCACCGCGAGCGCTGAGATTATGGATTATCTCGGCCTGGACGAGCCCGAAAAGGAGCTCGTGCTCTGTCTTGTGCCGGACGGGCTGGTGCCCGCGCTGCTGTCGGAGCTTTCGGCGGAGCTCGGCTTTTCGCGGCCCGGGCGCGGCATCGCGTTCACACTGCCGCTGTCCGGCGTCAGCGCGGCGGCCAACTGTCCGACCGATCACGGCGCGTCGCGTGTCGCGCTTTCTGTAGAAAGAGAGGGTTCCCCAATGGCGGAAGCAAACCGTTTTGAACTGATCGTCTGCGTGGCGGAACACGGGATGTCCGGCGACGTGATGGACGCCGCCCGCGCCGTGGGCGCTACGGGCGGCACGGTGCTGCGCGCCCGCGGTCTGGGCGGCGAGGAGGCCGAGCGCTTTTTGAACATCACGATCCAGCCGGAAAAAGAGGTCGTGCTGATCCTCTCCGCCGCCGCGCAAAAGCAGGCCATCATGAAGGCCGTCTGCGCCGAGGTCTTTTCCCGCACGGGCGAGCGGGGCATCGCGTTCAGCCTGCCCGTCAGCGACGTGACCGGGCTGAACCTCGCGCGGTTTTCGGAGCCGGCGGAATGAGCGGCGCGTCAGGGGACGTGCTCCGGCGTCTGGAAAAAACGCCTCGATTCCCGCTGCTGTGCGGGCCGACGCCGCTGCATCGGATGGAGCAGCTCGAGCAGGCGCTGGGCTGTGGCCCGCTGTATATCAAACGCGACGACTTGACGCCGCTGGGCCTGGGCGGCAACAAGGCGCGCAAGTTAGAATTTCTGGTGGCGGACGCGCTGGCGCGGGGGGCGAATACACTCGTCACCGTCGGCGGCGTGCAGACGAACCACGGCCGCCTGACGGCAGCGGCCGCGGCCAAGGCGGGGCTTGCCTGCACGCTGGTGCTGGAGGGCTCCCGCCCCGAGGTCCCTTCGGGCAATCTGCTGCTCGACTGCCTGCTGGGCGCGTCGCTCGTCTATACGGACGGACAGCCCGTGCAGGACATCGTTGACCATGCCCTGAAGCGCCTGACAGACGCCGGGAAAAAGCCGTATTTTATCCCCGAGGGCGGCAGCAACGCGGTCGGCAGCGCTGGGTACCGCGCCCTTTTTCCCGAGCAGTTGCGGCAGCTTGCCCCGCTGCCGGAGCCGCCCGCGCGGCGGCTCTAGCCCCCGAGCGCGGCGCCGCCTCTGGTCTCGACCTCTCCCCCGACCCGTCCGAGCTGGACCTCCTCTACGCCGGGGATGGG
>CANRZX010000245.1 GCA_947644575.1 uncultured Clostridia bacterium
GGCGTCGGCCCGGCGTAGTAGATCACGGCGTCCCGCACGTCGAAGGGCAGCGGCTCGCCCGCGGCGGCCAGCGCGCACAGGCGTTTGTGCGCCGCGTCGCGCGCGGTGTAAATCACGCCCGAGAGCAGTACGGTATCGCCCGCGCGCAGCCCGGCGAGCGCCGCCCGGTCCGGCGGCGTGCGCAAACGGTATTCCATTATAAAATCACCTCCGCGTGGCGCGTGACATGACAGCTGATGTTGACGGCCACCGGCAGGCCGGCGATGTGCGTGGGGAACGTCTCGATCTGCACGCCGAGCGCCGTCGTGTGCCCGCCGAAGCCCTGCGGTCCCGTGCCGAGCGCGTTGATCTGCTCGAGCAGCGCCTCCTCCATTTTCGCGTAAAACGGGTCGGGATGGCGGCTGCCGACCGGACGCAGCAGCGCCCGCTTCGCGAGCAGCGCCACGCGGTCGAACGTGCCGCCGATGCCGACGCCCACGACGACGGGCGGGCACGGGTTCGGCCCTGCGCGGCGCACGGTGTCCAGCACGAACGCGCGCACGCCCTCCTCGCCGTCGCTGGGCTTGAGCATCGCGAGGCGGCTCATGTTCTCGCTGCCGAAGCCCTTCGGCGCGAGCGTAATGCGCAGCGCGTCCCCCGGCACGACGCGCGTCGTGATGACGGCGGGCGTGTTGTCGCCCGTGTTGCCGCGCCGGATGGGGTCCGCCACGACCGATTTGCGCAGATATCCCTCGGTATAGCCGCGCCGGACGCCCTCGTTCACGGCGTCCTCCAGCGCGCCGCCCGTGATGTGGACGTCCTGCCCGAGCTCGAGGAACACGCACGCCATGCCCGTATCCTGACAGATGGGCAGGCCCGTTTCGCGCGCCGCGTCGAGGTTGCGGCACAGCGTGTCCAGCGTGCCCCGCGCCAAGGGCCACGGCTCGCTTTCGCGCGCGGCGCGCACGGCGTTTTCCACGTCGGGCGGCAGTCGGTTGTTGGCCGGCACGCACAGCGCGCGCACGGCGTCGGCGATCCGTTCTGCGGTGATCTCCCTCACAGCCGCGCCACCCCCGTCTCCCGCGCGGCGCGCGCCACGGCGGCGGCGACGGCGTCCGCCACGCGCGCGTCGAACACGCCGGGGATGATGAAATCCTCCGTGCGCTCGGCGTCGCCGACAAGGTCGGCGATGGCCTTCGCCGCCGCCACCTTCATCGCGTCGTTGATGTCCCGCGCGCGCACCGACAGCGCGCCCTTAAATACGCCCGGAAATGCCAGCACGTTGTTGATCTGGTTCGGATAATCGCTGCGCCCCGTGCCCACGACGCGCACGCCCGCCGCCTTGGCCTCCTCGGGCGTGATCTCGGGCGTGGGGTTCGCCATCGCGAAGACAATCGCGTCCTTCGCCATGCTCGCCGCCATTTCGCGCGTCAGCGCGCCGCCGACCGAGACGCCGATGAATACGTCCGCGCCCCGCACCGCGTCGGAAAGGCCGCCGCGCATGCCGCTCAAATTGGTGATGCCGCACAGCATCGCCTTGTGGTCGGCGATGCCCACGCCGCGATCCTTATAGAGAATCCCGTTCTCGTCGACGGCGATGATGTCGCGCGCGCCGGCCGCGAGCAGCATTTTGATGATGGCCGTGCCCGCCGCGCCCGGCCCGTTCAGCACGATGCGCACGGCGGAGAGCTCCTTTTTCACAAGCCGCAGCGCGCTCAGCAGCGCCGCCGTCACCGTGATGGCCGTGCCGTGCTGGTCGTCGTGGAACACCGGGATGTCGAGCTCCCGCTCGAGCGCCTCCTCGATGGCGAAGCACGCGGGCGAGGCGATGTCCTCCAGATTGACGCCGCCGAACGAGGGCGCCATCAGCCGCACGGCCTCGATCACCTTCGCGGGCTCCTTCGTGTCCAGGCAGATGGGCACGGCGTCCACGCCGCCGAACTCCTTGAACAGCACGGCCTTGCCCTCCATAACGGGCATCGCGGCGGCCGCGCCGATGTCGCCGAGGCCCAGCACCGCCGTGCCGTTCGTCACCACGGCGACCAAATTGCCCTTCGCCGTGTAGGTGTAGGCGGCGGACGGGTCCTTTTGGATTGCGCGGCACGGCTCGGCCACGCCGGGCGTGTATGCCGTGGAGAGGTCGTCCCGCGTTTTGACGGGCACCTTGCTGACGACCTCCAGCTTGCCCCGATGCTCGGCGTGCAGGCGCAGCGCCTCCTTGTAATAATCCATATCCATTCCTCGTTTCTTCAAAAATACCCGGCCGCGCCGGGGCGTTCCAGCCTGTCGAACTGTCAAAAAAGATAAAATTTCGTTTGCCTGCACGGACATGTGCCGGGCAGGCAAACACCGCTACAGCAAAAAGGGGATTTTGAGTGTACAAAATGCATGAAAAATTCCCTTTTTGCGCCGGAAAAGGGTACTGGGGGAAACCAATAAGCGACTGCGCAGCGAAGCGGAGCACAAAGCGTTTGGTGTCCCTCAGAGACATCTTCATTTCATTTTCGCGAACTGCTCCAGCGCGCGCGTCAGATCCTCCACCACGGCGGCCTCGTCGCCGGTGGAAAAGCCCTCGGCGACACAGTGCGCCAAATGCTCGGTCATGACAAGACGCGCCACCTGCGTGAGCGCGCGGGACGCGCTCGAAAGCTGCATCAGCAGCTCCCCGCAGGGGCGGCCCTCCTCGACCATGTCGCGGATGCCGTTCACCTGCCCGGCGATGCGCGCCAGCCGCTGCGTCACGCCCTCGGAATGCTTACAGCCCATGATCTGCCTCCTCCTTTCGGCCATGTTCGCTCGGGGCCTCGCCGTCCGCCACGATTGTAAAAATGTTGCCCTGAATCTGCAAAATGCCGTCGCGGCGCATCCGCGAGAGCTCGCGGCACAGCGCGCTGCGGTCGCAGCCCAAATGGGCCGCCAGCCCCGCGCGCGCGTAGGGGACACGCAGCGTGCCGTCCGGCGCGCGCCGCGCCTCGGTGCGCAGATAGTGCAGAACCTTCGCGCGCAGCGAGCGCAGCATCAGCAGCTCCACGTGCCGGTCCAGCGCAAAGTATTTGTCCGCGATGGCGGCGATCAGATTCTGCAGCACCGCCGCGTGCGCCGCGTCCAGCGGCGCGCCCT
>CANRZX010000246.1 GCA_947644575.1 uncultured Clostridia bacterium
CATTTGCAATTAAGGAACCACTAAATAAATCGTCAGGCGCATCTCTGCGGCATCTTTTCCGCCTGTTTTTGTCTTAAAATCTTGAAATACACCAAGTATTTTTGCGATTTTTCGCCTTCAACAGGCGAAAAACCTACTCGCCGATTTGACCTGCCCGATTTAATCAGTGCTTCCTTAAAAATCACTTTTCCTTATCCGTCAAGGCCTCGCTCGTTTTGATGAGGTTCAAAAGGCTCGTGGAATACAGCGGATAATCGCGGGAAAGGCTCTCGGTCGTCATCGTAAAGGAAGAGGTATCCTTGAGGGGCGTGCCCTGCCCGATGTCCTCGCCCGCGAGGATCGCACGCACCTTCGCCTCCGCCGTGTGCATCGCTGCGTCCGAATAGCCGCCGTACAGGCTTTGCCGCACACTGAACATGCTGCTCGCGTTCTTCGGCCCGGCACTGTAGACCAGCCGGAACATCTTGTAAACGGCCAGCATCAGGTAATTGGAGATTTCGCGCACCAGCCCTTGATTCGGGCAGGTGTTCAGCTTGTCGTACAAAATGTTCAGGCTGTTGGAAATCAGCTTTTTGTTGAACGTCGGCAGGATGCTGCCGCGATAGATGCCGTCGCGCGCGCCCTCGGGGCTTGGAATCTCCTCGACCGAGAGCGTCAGGCCGCTGCGGTCCGCGCTGCGGCCCAGCAGATAATCGCACGACACACCATAGTAATCCGCCACGCGCACGACAAATTCCAGCCCGCATTCGCGGATGCCCTTTTCATAGTGTGACAAAAGCGCCTGCGACACGCCCAGCTCCGCCGCGGCCTGTTTCTGCGTGACGCCCTTTTCCTTGCGCAGCAAGGTGATAATCCTGCTGAATTCCGATCCCATAACCCGCATCCTTTTTCCTCACAAAATATGCTCCGCCGATATCCCAAGGAGCCCGAAGCGCCCTGCGCGCAATAAAGCTTCCTGCGCAGAAAGCGCGTCGCGAAAACCTGCAAAATGCGAGCGCATGAAGCTTTATGCGCAGGCGGGCCGGCCCCGGCCCACGGGCCCAAAGGCTCCTTGCGGTGCTTTTACATGGCAAAACAGGGAATTGCTTCCTTCCCCAGAGGCAGCGCGCCGCCTTGCCCGCCGCCCGCGGCGTTTACATTTATAAAAATAAACCGGGCTGCCCGGCAACGGCCGTCCGCCGCCGAGCGCCCGGAACGATTTTAATCCATTACTTATCGTAAATTATAGACCATGCAAAACCTTTTGTAAACATCAAAAATCCGCCCGTCCAAGCGGCGCGGGCCCGACCGAACGCCGCCGCGTCTATATCTTTGAAGCGGTGCGCGCCGCGCGCCTAAATATAGTGTGGCCAGTGGCAAAATTGGCCAAAAATAGACAAAAAAGAGTATGAAAACCGCCGAATTTTTTCACGGACGTTTTCGACCGGAGGAAGAGCAAAATGAAAAACTATCGTCTGTATCTGATCCGTCACGGCATCACACAAGGCAATTTGGACGGCGTGTATATGGGAAGCGGCACCGACGAGCCGCTGTGCGCCGAGGGCGAGCGCCGGCTGCGCGCGCTGGCGGCCCAGTTCACCTATCCGCGCGCCGATACGGTGTTCTCCAGCCCGCTGCGCCGCGCGGTCGAGACCGTGGAGGCGCTGTTCCCCGACGCGAAGGACAAAATTATTTTAGCCGACCTGCGCGAGAGCGCGTTCGGCGAATTCGAGGGGCGCAGGCTGACGGAACTGACACGGGACGAGCATTTCCGCCTGTGGATGGATCCCGCTCAGCACTACACGCCCGAGGGCGGCGAGCCCGCGGCGGAATTCCACTCGCGCTGCGCAAAGGTGCTGATGGGCATGTTCGAGTTCCTCATGCGCCGCGGCGTCGGCGAGGCGGCGTGCGTCACGCACGGCGGCGTCATCATGAGCATGTTGGCCCAGTGCGCCCTGCCGCGCCGCGCGCCCGAGCAGTGGATGGCGGACAGCGGCTGCGGCTACGTGCTGCAGTGCAGCCCCGAGCAGTGGATGCGCGACGGCATCGTCGAGGTCAGCGAAATTATCCCATTTGGATATTTGGATTGAATCAATACAAAATGGATTACACAAAATGAATTGCCGTCTGTGAAAAAGCGCTCAGAAGCGGTATTCATGAGCGAAAATGCCGGATGGGCGAGGAATTTTTTGCCAGTCAAAAGAAAATTTTTGCAGGAATCCTTGGTGGATTTTACAAGAAATTTGCTGAAGAATGGCGGAAAAAGACCCGACCGGACGGCGTTGACGGTTGTGAATATCTCTTCTCAGAGCAGCTCACACAGAATGCTGTTCTGAACCAGCATGCCGCGCGGCGTCAGGCGCAAAAGCCCGCCCGTAAATTCCGCGAGGCCGTGCCCGGCCAGCCGGCGGCAGAACGACAGCTGCCGTGCGGAAAATTCTACGCCATACCGCGCGCGCAGCGCGGCGAGGGACAGGCCCTCCGTCAACCGGAGCCGGAGCATGATATAATCCTCGGCCGTGCACGGGCCTTCCGGCCGGTAGACGGCGGGCGCGGAGAGGAACGCCGCCGTGCCCCTCGGCGTGGAAAAGCGTCGTCCCGCGAGGCAGCCGTGCGCGGCGGGGCCGACGCCGACGTAATCCTCGCAATTCCAGTAGATCAGATTGTGGCGGCTCTCGTAGCCGGGCCGCGCGAAATTGGAGATTTCATACTGCGCAAAGCCCAGCGCGACCAGCCGCTCCACGGCGGCGAGATAAAAATCCGCCGCCGCGTCGTCGTCGGGCAGCCCGTCGGGCGGGCGGCGGCCGAATACGGTATCCGGCTCTATCTTCAGCAAGTACGCGCTGACATGCGTGCAGCCGCCGTCCGCCAGCAACGCCAGCGTCTCATACAGCTCGTCCGCCGTATAGCCTGGCAGCACCAGTATCGCGTCGCCGGAGAGGTTCGCAAAGCCCGCGTTCCGCGCCATGCGCAGCGCGGCGCGGCTCTGTGCGGCGGTGTGGCGGCGTCCCAGCCGGGCGAGGCTGTCGTCCCGCGCGGTCTGCACGCCGAGGGAAAGGCGGTTCACGCCCGCGCCGAGCCAGCCCTCCAGCAGGGCGGGG
>CANRZX010000247.1 GCA_947644575.1 uncultured Clostridia bacterium
GGCGGGGGCCGCCGGAGCGGCCGCGGGCTGCGGCTCGGGCTGGACCGGCGCGGGCGTCGGAGCCGGATTCGCGCTGCCCGCGGGGATCGCGTCGATCTGCTCCTCGGTCTGGTTCAGCACGCGCGAGACAATATTCTGCGCGAGGGAGCAGGGCATCACGCTTGCAAAATCTGTCGACATGACGTCCGTGATATCAAGCTTGAACGTCACCGCGACAATGTCATCGCCCTCCTGCACCGCGATGGCCTCGCGGTACGCGTCGTCGGATTCGACGATCTTGGCCTCCGGCGTGGAGATGTTGACCGTCATGCCCAAAAACTCCGACAGCGCCGTCGCGGACGAGCCCATCATCTGGTTCATCACTTCACACGCGGCACTCATGCTCAGCTCGTCAAACTCAAAGTCGTCCGTGGGCGGGTCCTCGTTGCCCATTAAAAGATTCAAAATGACCTGCATGTCCTTCTGGCGGAACACCATTACATTGGTGCCCGAGATGCCCTCCACGTAGCTGATCGTAACCAGCATCGCGGGCTCCATCTTGACATAGTCCATGCTGTCAAACTTCTTTTGCGAAACGTTTGGCGTCGAGATGATTACCTGCTTATCCAGCATACTGGAAACGGCTGTCGCCGCAGAGCCCATGCTGATATTCAGGATCTCGCCAATCGTGTCAAGCTCCATGCTGCTGAGGGCTATCTGCTGATTGTTGTCCATTTGTCACCATCTCCGTTTGCTCTACTATGTTGTTAAGCTTAATCGCCTTTTTCCGTTTTGTCTCTCCCAGCTTCGCGGTGAACCACATCACATCGTCGATCGTGACGGCCACATCGCTGTTGACCGGCTTGCGAAGCGGGATCACGTCCATCGGCTGCAGGCCGAGAATCTCATGCAGCGGCATTGTGAACTCGTCAAAGATTGCTTTCATCTCCAGCTCAGATTCGCAGACGTTTTCCAGAATGAGCTGCTTCTTCATCCGCTCCTGATCGGGATCCTGCTGCTTTTTGACCTTATTGAACCGGCGGCTGAAGCGGTCGACCGTCTGCTCGAGCAGATCTGCCGGCAGACAGATGGTAATGGTGTTGGTGTTGCCGCCGATCTTGACCTCCAGCATCGCGATTACGACGATGTCCTCCGGCGCAAAAAGCTGCAGCAAACGAGGGTTCGTCTCTATCTGGTCGAGCCGGAAATCAATGTTGAAGGAATTTTTCCATACATCGTCGAAGCGTCGCGTAACATTTTCCATCACATGGTGCAAAATCGCGATCTCAATATCCGTGAAGCTGCGGTCGGGCGGCAGCCCTTTGCCGTTTCCGCCCAAAAGCCGGTCGATCAGCTGGAAGCCCAGCGAGGCGGTCAGGTCCACCATAATGGTGGTTTCGTCGCACTCGTTGGTGGAGGACGACAGGTTCATCAGGCCAAGCATCGCGTTGTCGGGCAGCGAGTTGCTGTATTCGTAAAAGCGCTGCTCCTCGGCGGGCACGATCTCGATCTCGCACGGAATCCGCAGAACGCTGGAAAAATACGAGGACAGCACACGCGCCAGCGTCTCGTGCAAGCCGTCCAGCGCCTTGAGCTGCTCCTTGGTAAACTTGCGCGGCGCGCGAAAATCGTATTCCTTCAGCTTCTGCACCGGTTCCTGCTTGATCTCCGCGCCTTCCGACATTTTGTGGAGCAGCGCGTCTATCTGGCTTTGTGATAGTTTTTCAGGCACTTACACTTCTCCCCCAAACCAAAAGGAATTTGCCGTCTTTCCGCTCCCGCAGCCGCGGGGATTATTCACCGCCTGGCACACTCGCGCTGTCCGCGCCGGAAGCCGTGCCCAAACCGCCGGGCTCGCCCACGCCGGAAGCGTCCGAAGCAGGCTCGTTCGTTTCGGAGCCGCCCGCGTCAGGCTCGCCCGCGTTGTCCGGCGCTCCAGAGGAGGCGTCCGGCTCCGGTGTTCCGGACGAAGCGTCCTCGCCGTCCAGCAGCCCGTCCAGCACATCGCTCGGGTCGAGCAGATCGGTAATGCTGTCCATCCGATCGGCCTCTATCTCGGAATACGAGTCGAACAGGCCGAACACGGCGCTTGAAATTCCGCTGGACTGCACGATGGGCGAGTCCTTGCTGATGATAACCAGCTCCACGCGGCGGTTGCGCGCGCGCCCCTCGGCGGTATCGTTATCCGCGATGGGATAGTTCTTGCCAAAGCCGATCGGGCGCAGCACCTTCGGATTCAATCCGCTGTCTATTTCGAAGTGATCCGCCACGGCGGCCGCGCGTCCGGCGGAAAGCTCCCAGTCGGAGACATGGTAATTTTCATACGCGACGGACGCCGTGTGGCCGCTGATGCTCACTAACCACAGCTTATCCTCGAGTTGCTTCAGGCCGTCGCCCAGCACCTTCAGATTCTCGGCCGCCGTCGGCAGCAGCTCGGCACTGTCCGGCTTGAAGAACAGGCTGTTCTGGTAGCGCACATAAATTGCGCCCTCGCCCATCACCATTTCCATCGAATCCTGAATGCCCTGCGTCTCGGCATATTCCTGAAGCATCTCAAACAAATCGTCTAAATTTTCAATGACGTCCTCATTCGGGTCGGGATTGCCCGTATCGGTGCTGTCCTCGGCCGGGACGGTATGATCTCCCAGCTCCTCGGATGGGACGAGCACCACCTGCGCGGTGTCCTCACCGGGATTTGTAAACGCCTTGACAAACGCCTGCCACTTTTCCTGATCGACCGCGGACATACTGTACAGCAGCACGAAAAAGCAAAGCAGAAGCGTGACCATGTCGCCGTAAGTATCCTTCCAGCCGTCGGTCTTCGGCGCCTCACGGGGTTTTTTTGCCATAACAAATTACCTCTTGATTCTACAGGCTTTTGCGTGGGGAAACGGGGCGCCGCCTGAAGCGGTCCGCCGCCCTTTCCTTAGCGGGGGGCTCACTTGCCCTTCTTGCCGCCCTCGTCGCCGCCCTTGCCGCCTTTATTGCCCTTCTTGACAATATAGCCCGGGATCAACTGCTCTAACTTCTCACGCAGAAAGCGCGGCGCGTCGCCCGCCTGAATGCCCTGAATGCCCTCCATCACGATCATCTTGCAT
>CANRZX010000248.1 GCA_947644575.1 uncultured Clostridia bacterium
TGTGTTCACCTACGCGCTGCTGCCGCACGCCGGCACGTGGCGCGACGCGGGCACGCCCGCCGAGGCGGAGGCGCTGAACCAGCCGCTGTTCGCCGTGCGCGGCGGCCAGGCGGGCGAGCGCTTCGGCTTTGCGGCCACCGGCGCGAAAAACGTTGTGCTCGAGACCGTCAAGCGGGCCGAGCGCGGCGACGGCGTTGTGCTGCGCCTTTACGAAAACAGCAACGCACGCACGCGCACGCGCATCACACTGGCGGACGCGCCCGCGCGCGCGTGGGACTGCGACCTGCTCGAAAACCCGCAGGGCGCGCTCGCCGTGGAGGGCCGCGACATCCTCGTGGAGCTGCTGCCGTACGAGATCAAAACGGTGCTGGTGGAGTTTTAGTCTGAGAATGAGGAGCGAGGAGCGGCGGAACGCTGCGCGTTACAAATTTTTTTAATCAAAATTTAAGTTTCTTCTGTCGGTAGTTCTCCTCATCAATCACCCGCAGTGACAGCTTCCCCTCAAGGGGAAGCGAAACAAGGTGATATTTTGCTTTAAAAATAGACGGGGTCGGTACACGGGGACAATTCCCTGTGTGCCGGCCCCGTTTGTCTCCCCCAAAAATACCGCTTGGCCGCGAAAACACGCCGCATGCGCGAATCGGCTTGCGAACGCCCCGCGGGCTGGTACAATAGATACAGAAGGGAGGCGTCGTATGAAAATATCGCTGAATCAGGATCCATCCTACCCGGAGACGGAAATCATCATCAACTGTCCCGAGGCGGACGAGGAGGTTCTGCGTCTCGTGGCCACGCTGCGCGTCTATCAGAAAAAGCTCGTCGGCATATTGGACGGCGAGCGCCATTTGCTGGACGCGAAGGACATCCTTTATATGGATAAGGCGGACAAGAAAACCTTTCTCTATGCGCGGGACGCCGTGTACGAGAGCGCTCTGCCTCTGTATGAGCTGGAGGACGCGCTGCGCGGGCAGGATTTCCTGCGCGCAGGGCGCTCCGCCATTCTCAACTTCCGCCGGGTCAAATCCGTCCGGCCGGAGTTGGGCGGGCGGCTGCTCGTGACAATGGACAACGGCGAGCGGATTTATGTGTCCCGCCGCTATGCCGGGGAGATGAACGCGAAGCTGTGGGAACTGGAAAGGAGTATGCTGAAATGAAACGATTTTTGAAGGGCGTTTTGGAGCTCAAGCAGGCCGCGTGCGCGATTTATACGGCGGCGATGGCGATCTATTTGGTGTTCTGCACGGCGTTTGGCCACCGGCAGATTTCTCTCTCGATGCTGTGGACGCTGCTCGCGGTCAGCGTGGCGTCGGCGCTGATCCAGGCGGTTTGCTTTTCGAACTGGATCATCCGGAGCATGCGGTACACCTGGCGCAGCGTGCTGTTCGTCGGGCTGTTCCTCCCGATGCTGTGCCTCGCGGCGTGGAAGGGGGAGTGGTTCCCGATGGAGAACCCAGGCGCGTGGGCCCTGTTCCTCGGGATCTTTTTCCTGATCTTTATCGGGATGACCGTCGGCTTTGAGTTTTATTACCGCGCCGCGGGCAAAAAATACGACGGACTCATTGGCCAGTACCGCAGGCAGAAGGAGGAAGCCGAGCGGGACGCGGAGAAAAAGGGGTGATTTTTTCACGGCCGTCCCCATCGGCGTGATCGATCCATAAAAATATCTTTTACAAGCGGCGGGCGGGGCAATGCCCCGCCCGCCGCGCGCTTGCTTTTGCGGCGCTTACGCCAGCGTCTGCGCGGCGTTCACCATGATCACGATCAATGAAATAAGGGCGAAAACCAATATCATGCCGCAGCCCATCGTGATGCATCCGGAGCTGTCCGGATCGTCCTCGCCCGCGAGTTTCCGCTTACACACCTCGATCAGCTTCTGCGCGTCCCGATATTCGGGGATCCGCTCCAATATGGCAAGCGCGTCCGCATAGCGCGTACAGTAGTCGTCTGTCATGATCCGCTTTGCCTCGGCGTAATGCTGCGGGATCCTTTCGCGCGTCTGTTCCAAATAGTTCTCCAGCCGGGCGCGCAGCGGCGCGTCCGCGAAGCACACGGCTTTCCGGTAGCTGTCCAGCCCATCCAGCGGCCACTCACAGCCACCCAGCGCGTCCGGATGTGAGACATGCAGCTCCGCCATCAGCTTGCCCACATAGGCCTCCGCCCACTCCGGCCTCAGATCGAGCACCTTTTCGCAATATTCGTCCGCGCTTTTCCAATCGCCATCCACAAGAAACAACAGCGCTCGGCGCAGCAGGGCGGCGGCGCGCTCGTCCAATAATGCCGTTACGCCGGGCGGGAGCGGCGCGCACGGAGGAGGCGTCTGCCGCGCGCCGCAATGCGCACAGACAACCATGTCGTCGCCCGGGCGCGCCTCAAGCGCTGCGCCGCACATTTCGCAATAAAATACCACTATATCAATCCCTCCCGGATAGTTTGTCCGTGTTGTCGGCTTTCCCCGATCAGAAGGCCGGCTGATCGCGTCTCCCCGCTTTGCACTTCAGCGAGGAAAATCAGAATTCATCGGTTTTCCAGCACCAATTACCCGCATGTCCACACTTGGCCCAAAGCATATTTCCCGAAAATGGCGCCATATATCACGGAAATACCGCCTCCAAGCGCTGCCGCATCTACAACGGCAAGGCCGCCAAAAACAAAGGAGCGCCAAGCACACACCGGAAAGGCCGGGGACCTTATGGCACAAACCACGCTTTCGCCGTGTAGGCCGTGCCCATCGGGACGGGGCGGCGCAGGCACAGAGCGGCGAAATCCTCCGCGGCGGCGTGCGCGGCGGCGACGGCGGCAGCGTCCGGGCCTGTCTCGGCCAACCGCGCGAGGGAATGCGACAACGGCAGGCGCGCCGTCTGCTTCGCGGCGCGCAGCACGGCGCGGCCCGCCCCGTTCGCACCCAGAACGTGCAGATATGGCGGCAGCGCGGGCAGCGCCGCCGTGTAGCCCAGCGTGGCGTCCAGCGCGAAACGGCGCAGGCGGGCAGTGGGATAGCGCTTTGTTTTCATCGCGCCGATCAGGCCGTCCCATGTCCCCGCCTGCCGCACGGCGGCGGCGAGGCGATGTT
>CANRZX010000249.1 GCA_947644575.1 uncultured Clostridia bacterium
GTTTACAACGTGGATTTGCCTTTTTTGAACTGAGTTTAGTCGTTTGTGAGGTGGGTTTGGGTTCCCTCAGCGGTTTTCGACTTAGTCGACAGCCCCCGCCGCTTTTTCCTCGGGCTCCTTCGGCTCAATCCGGCGCGAGAGAAACACCGACAGGCCCCAGACGATCACAGGAAAAATCATCATCAGCGTAATCTCCGTCTCCGCCCAGAAATTGCGGTGCAGGTTGAGCACGATGCCGCCCGGTCCCGGGTCGGAAGAGAATTCCGTCGGCGGACAGCGATACCGTCCAGGGTGCAGGTCGCTGCCGTCGAACACAAGGGTATGCTGTTTGCCGTCCGTCGTCCGCAGTACGACGACGCCCCGATTGAACTCTCTGTCGTACCGGTTTGTCACGACAGTCGCGCCCCGGTACACATCCCCGAACACCGCCGGGTCGCCGTGATATTCGACATTAAACACCAAAAAGTGAAAGCCGAAATAAATCGCGGCATAGCTGACCGCGGCGAACGCCAGCACGCCCGCGATGGGCAGGAAAATCTGCTTCGGGCGGACGCGCTGCGCGGGATGTCCCGCGCCCGAGCGCAGGGAATGGCGGTCTAGCGAGCGGATCGCCTCGTCCGACGGCACGTCCCGCCGCGCGGGCGCGGCGGCGGGCAGCTCATACGCCTGCCGGTTCCGGCGGTAATCAATCAACCACCAGAGCAGCAGCTCCACCGCCAAAAGCCCGGTCGCGACGGTGCTTTCCGCCGGGCCGACCGTCGGGAACCCGTCGGAACTGGTCAGGGCGGCATACCCGTATACCGCGCCAAAATTGAGCATCAGCAGCAAAAACACCGCGAGAACATAGAGCAGGAATTTTTTCACCGACATACAGGCTCACTCCTTTTCTTCTATTGTAGATTTCCGCCGTTTGCCGCCGAACGGCGTCCCGGCAACGCGCGCTGCGCCCGGAAATTTTACCGCCGAAAATAACTCTGGCAGGGAGGCCGCGGCGATTCTCTTCGGGCGTGGCGGAAAGCCGCGCCCGACTATATTTGTTTTTCCACTTTTATCATACTGTATTTTCATATACTTGTCAATGATAGATATATTGAAACAATTAATAATTTAATGTATAATTATTTTGAAGAAAAAAGCCGGGCGGAGCCCGGAATGTATCCGGCGCAAAAAAGAACCGCCTGAAACCGGGGCGGGGGCGGAGGCTCCCGCCGGACGCGGCGTTTCAGACGGCTTGCAGGAAGATCGGGGGAAACAGATTGAGCCCATCAAAGGAGCCCGCCGCTCGGAGCGGGACGGTCGCGGGAATGCGCGACGCGATGAAAAAGGCCACGACGGAAATGCTGGTGCTGTTCCTTTTGAAGCAGCGCCCCATGTATGCCTATGAAATGCTTCAGGAGATCGCGCGCCTGAGCGAAAACGCGCTGCAGTTCAACACGCTTTACATCGCGATCTACCGCCTTCAGGACCACGGCTATATCCGCGAGTTGGAGAAGGTGACGACCGAGGGCAACCGGACGCGCGTCTATTTTTCCATCACGGAGCCGGGGCTCGCTTACCTCGAGGGGATCATGGCGGAATACCGGCTGATCGTGAACGCGGTCGACGGCATTCTGAAACAGGACGGCGCAATCTATACGAAGGAGGAGCCGGTATGAGGGAACGTCAATGGAACGATTATTTTCGCGAAGCGCGGAAGTATCTGTACTGCACGCGGCAGGACCAAAAGGTATTTGAAGCGCGCGTCCGCAGCGCCGTGCTCGACATGGAGAGCGAGCAGCCCGGGATCACCTTTGAGCAATGTGTGAAAATCATCGGCGTTCCCGAGGAGGCGGCGCTCGAATACATGGAGGGCTTTTCCACAGAATATTTGGCGGAGCAGCGGCGCAGGCAGACACTGTGGACGCGGCTGCTTTTCACCGGCGCGCTCTGCGCGCTGGCGGCGCTGCTGTTCTGCTGCTGGCGGCTCTGGGCGGCTTCGGCGGGTGCGCCCGCCCCCGCCCCGACGCAGGACAGCGGAGCGGCCGGCTTTTTCGGCATCCCCGCCGCATCGTTCGTCTGGCTGGCGGCGCTGCTGATCCTGATCGTGTGCGAGGCCGTCACCCTCAATTTGGTCACCATCTGGTTTGCCGTGGGCGCGGCCGCCGCGATGCTTGTGTCGGCCTTTTCCGTGACGCCGCGGGTTCAGTTCGCGGTATTTGTGATCGTCAGCGCCGTTTCCCTCGCCGTAATCTACCCGTTCGCCCGGCAGTACGCCGGGGTCCGCAGGGTGCGCACCAACGCGGACCGGAACATCGGCCGCCGCGCGCGCGTACTGACGGACATCACGCCCGACGAGCCGGGACGCGTGCGGCTGGACGGCGTGGATTGGCAGGCCCGCTGCGGGCAGCCGCTGCCGGCCGGGGCGCCCTGCGAGGTGGAGCGGGTGGACGGCGCGACGTTGACTGTCCGTGCCGTCGCGTCCTATCGTGGGCGCTGAACCGGCCGTGCGGCCGGAAAGCAAAACAGCGGCGCGGCTTTCCTTTATATATAATGTATAAGGGATAAATGATCCGTTCAATTGCGGACGGAATGGAATCATGTATATAGGCTTTGCTCCAATTCGCTCACCGCGCCGCCATGCGCCGCGCCCGCGTTCTGCGTGCGGAAGGCGGCGGGCGTCAGCCCGGTGTGCCGCTTGAACACCTTGCACAGATAGTTCGCGCCCGAAAAGCCGCACAGCGTCGCCACCACCTCCAGCGGATAATCGCGCCGCGCCAGCAGCGCCTTGGCCGCATCAACGCGCACCGACGTCAGATACTGCCCCGGGCCCATGCCCATCTCGGCGGAAAATACGCGCACCAAATGGCTCTTGCTCACGCCGAGCTGGCCGCTCAGCTCCTCCACACCGTACAAGCCCGCGTAATTCTGGCGGATGGCCAGCACCGCGTCGGCCACCAGCGGCGACAGGCGCGGCGCGGCGGCATCGGCCCCGGCCAGTGCGCACAGGACGCGAAAGCCCAGCGCGCTCCGCTCCGCCGCGGCATAGGGGGAGCCGCTCGCGTTCCCGCGCTCGGC
>CANRZX010000250.1 GCA_947644575.1 uncultured Clostridia bacterium
ATACAAAAATCAAATACTTTTCCACATTTGGCGTCGGAATATCCTCTGGGGCTTGTTTTTTGTACGCTTCTTTCGGAATATACGCGCGAGTTTTCAACAATTTCAAGCCCTTGTCATGTTTTGCTGACAAAATGTCGGCGCGTTGCAACTTCCCTTTTTGCAACGCGCCCTTTTGTATTCCGGCCGAACAATTGCCGGGCAGCCATAGGCGCCGCGACACACGGAAAGAGGCATTCCATCCGTCGAGGTAAGAGGCTGATGGGCAAATGCGCCGTTCAGTCGATTTTCAGAATCAGTTTTAGAATGCGGCTTGCGCAGGCTTCGAGGTCGGCACGGGAGACAAGGCCCTGCTCCATAGCCGCCTGTATGCGCTCCGGATATCCGTTGGCCATCTTGAGGTCATTCCCGGCAAGGATCTCCTTATAGTGCTCTGCACGGTTCCACCAATCGGTCATCACCATGCCGGTGTAGCCCCAATCCGTGCGCAGGATGTCTGTCAGCAATTCCCGGCTTTCAGAGGCGCGGCGTCCGTTGATCAGGTTGTACGAGCTCATGACAGCCCAGGGCTGCGCTTCCCGCACGATGATCTCAAAGGCGCGCAGATACACTTCCCGCAAGGCGCGCTGGGAAACGCGGGAATCGCTGTATTTGCGGTTCGTCTCCTTGTTGTTGCAGGCAAAGTGCTTGACGGCTGCCGCAATGTGTTGCGATTGGATGCCCCGCACCATCGCCGCCGCCAGCTTACCTGTAAGGAGCGGATCCTCGGACCAATACTCGAAATTCCGCCCGCAAAACGGGCTGCGGTGAAGATTTACGGCGGGCGCCAGCCAGACGGCAATGTTGTTTTCCTTTACTTCTGCCGCCGCGGCGGCGCCGACCTTGGCGGTGAGCTCTGCGTCCCAGGTCGCCGCCAGCAGCGTGGCACAGGGCCATGCGGTCGTGCAGACGCCGCATTCTGGTTCAAGGCGCAGCCCCGCGGGGCCGTCGGCGGTCGTGATGTTGGGCACGCCGTATTCCGGGAGATTACCGATGCCAAACGTGTTGGAGACGGACGTGTTCGGCTGCCCGCCCAGCAGGTGGATCAGGTCCGCGTCGCACAGCTGGGCCAAAAAAGCGTTGACTGTCAGTTTCCCTGCGGCGACAGCCGTAAAAGGGGTTGCGTCCTTTGCGTAGGGCTTCATCAGCAGATGGCGTTCCCGCCCGCGCACGGAGGGAACAACGGCTTCCTCGCTGCCGGCAGGCAGCTTGGGCAGGATGCTTTCCTCCGGTGTGGCGGGCTCAGCTGTGGGCAGAGCCTCATAGCTCCCGTCCGCCAAAAGGCGCTTTTCAAGACACAGCGGAGCAAGGCTGTCGCTGACCTCGCGGACGACCGCCGTTTCCGCCTGCTCATAGCCAAATACGAGCAGTTCTGCGCTTTGAACATCTGTACCGAGATAGAATGCGTACTGGCCCTGCTCCAGCACGTAGGCGCTGCGCCGGATCTTTCCGAGGTCATCAAAACTCGCCATTTCGGAAATGGGGAAAGAGAGTGTCAAAGCCACGCTCTCCCCAGGGGCAAGTAGCTTTGTCTTTTGGAACGCCGCAAGGCAGCGGGCAGGTTTTTGCAGCAGCCCCTGCGGTGCGCCAAAGTAGAGCTGAACGACCTCTTTCCCTGCGAGAGAGCCGGTGTTTGTCACACGGACACAAACAACGATCAGACCGTCCTTTTCCACGGCGGTAATCGGTTCGATTGCGAAATCGGTGTAGGATAGGCCATATCCAAAGGGATAGAGCACCTTTGCGGCAGCGCCGGGCAGCGTTTCAAAATACCGGTAGCCGACATAGATGTCCTCGATGTATGCGGCGTAGTCGGGGGATTCAAAAAAGTTCTCGGTGGAAGGATAATCCTTCAGGTCGCGCGCAAAGGTGTCCGGCAGCTTGCCGCAGGGATTGGCCTTGCCGGTCAACAGGGCGGCGACGGCATCGCCGCCCTCCATGCCCGCCTGATAGGCCAGCAAGGCGGCGGAGATATGCTCGTTGTCATAAAACCACGAGACGTCCACAACGCCACCGACGTTGAGGACTACCGCTACTTCATCAAAGGTGGCGCAAACCTGATCGATGAGCGTGCGTTCCGCCTGCGAGAGGTAGAAATCGCTCCCATCAAAAATGCGCACGGCAAGTTTAGGTACGCTAGTTTCATTTTCCCAAGGGTTAAATTCTTCCTTGTTGATGTATTCCTCGCCGGAGCGATCCCAGCCCTCGCCCGAAAAACGGCTGATGACGATCACTGCAACGTCCGATTCCGCACGAGCCGTGTCAACGAGCGCCTGCGGCAGCGCTGCCTCGGGCATCAGGCCGGGCTGGTCGCCGGCGGAATAGCGGTCCTCCGTGTAGCGCTGGTAAAAATCCGAAAGCGGCTCGCAGAGCGGCACCCCGGCCCGCCGAAGCCCTTCGTATATCGTGCGGGTATAGGCGACGGTCACATCGCCGCTGCCTCCACCGCCCTTGACATAGTCAAAGCTGCCTTTGCCAAACAGGGCGACACGGCAGCCGGGCTGCAGGGGGAGCAGGCCGCCCTCGTTTTTCAGCAGCACCATCCCCTCCTGCGCGGCCTGCCGGGACAGTGCAATGTGTGCGGGACAAGCGGTTACAAAGCCGTCGGGGGACAGCGGTAAATTGGGCTGGAACAGGGCGCGCGCCCATTTGACTGGTTTCATAAACAATCTCTCCTTTTCCGTTTGATTTCCTATGGGCGGCACAGCATAAAGTCAGCCGAGGCAATGTGGCCGTCGCGCATGGCTATGGCAAGCGGGCCGCGGATAACGCCGCCCTCTATTGTGTTTTTTTCGCCGCTGCTGTGGACAAGCGTGATGCGCCCGACCTGATAATTGCTGGGGATGTGGTCCCTGCCGTCCGCCATGTGGTATGTGACGCGCGTTTTGCCGAGGAAACGTGCGCTGACGAGGCGATTTTCTCCGATTAGATAGTCCGGAAGGGCGGGCCTCAGGCGGCAGACGAGCGCACCAGA
>CANRZX010000251.1 GCA_947644575.1 uncultured Clostridia bacterium
TCGGTTTTACCAGTTTCAGCAAACTCAGCAGCCCACACAGGCTTCCCAATACCGTAATGCCGATTGCTTGTGCTGCGCTGTAATAATATCCGTTATACGCTGCCTCTGTTTCTACTTCCTCAAAATATTCTGCCCTCCCTGCCTTTTTCATGCTCTATTATATCTCTTATTTCTTCTTTTTTGAAAATTGATTTCCGTGGAAGCGCGGCGCAAAGGTTTTCAAACGGGCGGAGTTGTGATATACTATTATATATTTGTGCCTGTGGGATTTTTCTATAAGGCAATATTTTATAACTAAATTTTACGGGATGCATCTTTTCTCCGCGAAGAAAAGATGCAAAAGAACGCCGGGGGACTTCCGGGCAGCAGGCCGCAGCCCTTCACAGTTCGCGGCTTCGCCACGAGCTGCGCTATATTCAAACTGCCTTTGCGTTTATGATGCCAGCAGACCGCAGCCGTTCGGGGTTCGCGCTTTGGCGTTTCCCTTCACGGGCGTCCCGTGCGTGGACGCTGTTCCCCGATGAATCGGGACAGGTCTCAAATCAAAGATTTGGACAGCGCCGCATGCTTTTTCGCGACCCCGCTAACAGTTTTTTATAAGGGCCCCGCAAAATGAAGCGAAGCGAATTTTGTGGGGAGAGGGACTGCGCCCGCACTGCGTCCGCAGACGCGTCTCGGAGCCGGGCCGAGCGAAGCGAGGCTCTTGGCGCGGAGATGAAACGACGGAGCGGGGTGAGAAATGGCCGATATGAAATAAAGGCCCTTTTGAACTTAGCGCAGTCCGTTTCGACGCCATACGCAGGGCCGTAATCGAAAAAGCGGATTTTGATTTACCCGCGCCCTGCGGGCGCGAGGGATATCCAAAGCCAATTTATAATTTTACAAAAAATATTGTTTCGCGCCGCCATAGGGCGGCGCGGAACACATGTTTCAAGAGATCCCGACAGATTCCCGGAAAGGAGGCGGCGCATGGATAAGTACAAGCGGCTTGTCTCGAATACCATGCTGTTCGCCATCAGCACGTTTTCCTCAAAGCTGCTCAGTTTCGTGATGGCGCCGCTGTTCAGCTACTGGTTCGAAACCCAGGAGATGAACGGCGTCAAGGAACTGCTGAACCAGTGCGCCAGCCTGCTGATCCCCATCGTCAGCCTTGGCATCGCGAACGCGGTGATCCGCTTCGGCTTAGAAAAGGGCGTGCGCAAAAGCGCCGTTTACATGAACGGGCTGACGGCCATCGGCATGGGCTTTGTGTTGCTGGTGCTGCTCTACCCGCTTTTGAGCCGGATCCGGCTGTTCCGCGAATACATCGTGCTTTTATATATTTATCTGCTGGTCAGTTGCCTGCGCACGCTGAACTGCCAATTCTGCCGCGCGCGCCAGCTGAACCGGCTGTACGCCATCGACGGCATCCTGTGCACGCTGACGACGTGCGGCTTTTATGCGCTGTTCCTGCGCGTGCTGAATATGGGGCCGACGGGCTATCTGCTGGCGATTATCTGCGCGGATGGGCTGAGCGCGCTATTTTTGTTCTGCGTCACCAAAACATGGCGCTTTTTGGATGTCAAGCGCTACGATTTCGCGCTCCTGAAAAAAATGCTCCGCTACGCGCTGCCGCTGGTGCCCGCGTCGATTTTCTGGATGATCACCAACGCGAGCGACCAGTTTTTCGTGGCGGCGATGCTGGAAAACGGCACGGCGTGGACAGCGATCCTCGGCGCGAGCTACAAGCTGCCGACGATTCTGTCCATCGTCTCGACAATCTTCACCGAGGCGTGGCAGATCTCGGCCTTTACCGACGGCACCAACGCCGAGCGCGAGCAGTTCTTTTCCCGCGTGTTCGGCGCGTATCAAAGCCTGATCTTCCTCGCGGCATCCGGTATCGTGCTGATGGCGCAGCCGTTCATGATGATCTACCGCGACGACTATTTCATCGGCTGGAAGTTCATCCCGCTGCTGACGATGGCGACGGCGTTTTCCAGCTTCGACAATTTTTTGAACAGCATCTACATGGTGGAAAAGCGCTCGACGCTGTCCTTCGGCACAATGGCCGTGGGCGCGGTGGTGAATATCGCGCTGAACTGGTTCCTCATCCCCGTCTGGGGCGTGAACGGCGCGGCGCTGGCGACGTTCGTCAGCTATTTTGTGGTGTTTCTGCTGCGGGCGATCAATACGCGCGGGCTGATCCGCGTGGATTTCGCGCCGGAAAAGCTGTTCTGCAACTTTGGCCTGCTGGCGGCGGAATCGTGGCTGATGCTGCGCCGCGTGCCCCGCTGGCCCGTCTGGTGCGGCCTGACGGTGCTGGCTATCGCCTTGCTCAATTTCAGCGACCTGTGGAGCACCGTTCTGCAAATTTTCGGCCGCGGGAAAAAGCGCGCTGTCCGGAAAAAATAACGGCGGGCGTATTTTATATCGTATCCGGCAAAACCGGCCGAGGGCCCGCCGCCGGAGGGACCCGGCGGCGTATGGGGCCCTGCTGGGAACGGCCGCAAAAAAAGGAGCATCAAGCATGGACGGCATGACCATACTGCGGCTGTTCGGGCAGGGAATGCGGCTGGCCGTGCCCGCCGCGGCGAGCTTTTCCGCGCTCTTCTACGCGGGCTACCGCGTCTCCTCGCGGGGCCAAAAGGAGGACGGCGTCTTTCCCTACTGCCGGTGGCTGGTATTGACGCTGCTTGTGGGCTGGGCCGCCGCAGTTGTGGGCCTGACGCTCGTATTTCGCGTGCCCGGCGCGGGCGAAACCGGCGCGAACCTGATGCTGCTGCGCGCGTATATCAACGCGTGGAGCTGGCGCTCGGCGGCGGGCTGGCAGCAGATTGTTTTCAATATTCTGATGTTCGTGCCGCTCGGGCTGCTGTTGCCCTTCTTAGGGGAAAAGGGCGTCGGCTTCCGCGCGGCCTGCTTTGTGTCGCTCGGCGCGACGGGGCTGATCGAGACGGCGCAGCTTATCACACGCCGGGGCTTTTTCGATGTAGACGACCTTCTGAACAATCTGCTGGGTGCGAT
>CANRZX010000252.1 GCA_947644575.1 uncultured Clostridia bacterium
GGGGCCCTCCGGGCCTGCCCCGCCTGCTGGGAGAGCCCGGGCAGCGCGTCATATTCACCCAAAAAGGCGATCACCGGCCCCGCCTCTCCCCATTCGGCGACAAAGGCCGTCGCCATGCCGCACGCGGCGCGCTCCACGGCGAAGCCCTCCGTTTCCAGCGCGCCGGCAATCGCGGCGGCGCTTTTTACTTCGCGCCAGTTTGGCTCCGCGTAGGCCCACACCGTCCTCGCCAGCGCAACGGCGCGCTCGGCTTTTTCCTCAACAAGCGCGGCAATCAACTGTATGTCAGACATTTTTTCTCCCCTTTTCCAGCCGTCCGGAACAATCCGTCCGTTTGCATCAGCATATCACATTTTGTGAGAAAGGTAAAGCGGGGGAGAATCGAACCCACGCGCAAAAAATTGTAGCAAAGCTCCCATTCATCTCGTTTTGTAAATGACCGTATTCCTTGGCGAGAACCCGCACACGGCGTGCCGGCCGCATTGCGCGCTGGTTGAAAAGCGGGGATTTGTGTTTGGATATACTGCTCGGTAAAGCTGCCGGGCAGGTATTTTGATTGAAACGGGCGCGCCCGTTTCAATCGGCGGGACGTCCCGCCGCGATTTTTCCTCTATAACAAAGGAGTGTCGAAGCATGCGGGTATGCGTGGTGATTCCGGCTTATGAACCAGGTGAGGAGCTAATTGCCTATGTAAAGGCCATCCAAGAGGCGGCACTTGGGCCCATTGTGGCGGTGGACGACGGATCCAGCTCGGATTACGCGCATATTTTTGCTGCGCTGCGCGAGCAGGGCTGCACGGTGCTGGCGCATTCGGAAAACCGCGGCAAGGGCGCAGCGATCAAAACGGCGTTGGAATGGTACCGGCTGCATCCAAACGGCTGCGGCGGCATTGTCACAGTAGACTGCGATGGTCAACATACCGTACCGGACGTTCGCCGCGTATGTGAAGCGATGGCTCTTTGCCCCCGCTCGCTGGTACTCGGCTGCCGTGATTTTGGCGAGGGAACGCCCACGCGCAGCAGAACCGGGAACCGGGTGGCCTCGGCGGCCATGCGCGCGTTGTACGACATCGATTTGAAGGACACACAAACGGGCCTGCGCGGCCTGCCGAACGCCATGCACGAGGGGCTGCTCGGTCTGCGCGGCGAGCGATATGAATATGAGCTGAATATGCTGATCTTCGCAAAGCAGCAGGGCTTTCCCTATACGATCGTCCCGATTGAAACGGTCTATTTCAACAACAACGCGGGCAGTCATTACCGCACGGTCGAGGATTCCGCCCGAATTGCGCTCCAGCTTTGTACCGGCCTTGTGCAGTACGCGATGTCCGCCGGGCTGAGTGTTGTGGTGGATGTGTTTTTGTACTGCATCCTTGTGAAATGGATACTGCTTTCGTGGGATACCGCGCCGCGCCTGTTCTGGGCGGCGGTGATCGCGCGCATCTGCTCGAGCGTCGTCAACTATGCCTGCAATCGGCATCTGCCGTATGTTCAGGAAAAGCGCGTAGGCGTCACGGTGATAAAATATTACTGCCTGTGGCTGGTGCAGTTAACGGCATCCTTCGCGGGCGCGTGGCTGTTGTGCGTCGGGCTGCAGATGGACGACATGCTCGCGAAGCTACTGATCGATGCTTTTTTGGCCGTTGCGAGCTATCAGATTCAGCTGCGCTGGGTGTTTCATAAGAAAGAAACGCCCGACGTCTCCGCGCAGGAAACGGCGCAGGAGGCGGCGCGATGAGCCGATCCTTTTCCTATGGCCCGCTCGCGCGCTTGCTGCGCGCGGCCGTCCGCCCCTGCCTGTTCCGGTGGGACCGCTCCGGCGCGCACAAGGCCGAAGCGCCCGCTGTCTACGTAGCGCACCATCGCAATATGTCCGGCCCAGTACACGCGCTGGCGCTGCTGCCGGATATGCCCCGCCCGTGGGTGCTGCATGTTTTTCTGGACCGGGACGCTTGCTTCGAACAATACTACGGCTTCACCTTCCGCGAACGCTTCGGCTGGCCAAAGCCCTTCGCGTGGCTGGCCGCGTGCGCGCTGTCCCGCGTCGTCCCTGCGGTGATGCGCTCGTTTGGCTCGATCCCTGTCTATCGCGGCCTGCGTGAAACGCGCGCCATGATGGAGGAAACCGTCGCGGCGCTTTTGCGCGGCGAGAGCATTTTGCTGTGCCCGGATGTCGCCTATGACAGCCCGGAGCCTGCGACGGGTGAAATCTACAAGGGCTTTTTACAGATAGAAAAGCTGTATTTCGAGAAAACCGGGGACCACGTCCGTTTTGTCCCCGTATTCTGCGGCCGCACCAAGCGCATTCTGACGGGTAAGGCAGTCTGTTTCGCGGACGCCCCCTCCTTCCGCGCCCAACGGGACGGCGTCGCCCGGCAGCTCGTGGACGGGCTGAACGCGCTGGCAGGCTCCTGTGGGGAGCTTTGATCCCGTTTCCTTTTCCAATTTTTTCTCTATTGAAGCAAGCCCCCCGGCAGAGCCGGGGGGCTTGCTTCAAAAAAAGCTGGAAGAAACCGCCCGCTCTCACCCGGCCACGGACCTCCGAAGATCAAGGCACAGGCGCTTTCGGATTTTTTTGCCGGCCTGTGAAGCGGAGCGCCCGGTCAAGCCTAAAGCCGCGCCGCTACTCTATTATCTTTTTGTCGCCATAATACTGTGTCAGCAGTAAAATCAGCGCGCTGCCGGCAAGCATTCCGTCCACAATTCCCGCGGGCAGTAAAAACATCATCAGGGCAAGGGTCATGATACAGTTGATTACAGACAACGCAAAGCCCCACATTCTGTTTCGCAGCAGACCTGCCGCTCCAAAAAGCCGCAGCACCCCATAGATGGCGCCCATGACCATCATCAGAGAAAGATTCTCCTGAAAATACGGGAATTTGAACTCAAAATACCGGCCTATATCAAATTTGTCGGTTCCCCAAGCCAGAGCGGGAATCATACAGAGAACGCCCCCAAGCTCCATGAATCCCCCGTGAATGATCA
>CANRZX010000253.1 GCA_947644575.1 uncultured Clostridia bacterium
CGGCCCGACGCCGCTGGCCGCCGTGAACGCCTTGTGGTCGCCCGCGGCCGCCGCGAGGGCGATGCGGTCGGGGGAAAGCGCGCTCAGGATCGCCAGCCCCACGCGCGGCCCCACGCCGGAGACGCTCGTCAGCAGGCGGAACATCGTCTGGCTTTCGCGGTCGGCGAAGCCGTACAGGGAGACGTCGTTCTCAGTGACATTCATGCACGTATACAGCGTGCATTCCTCGCCCGCCGCGGGCAGCGCGCCCGCCGTGCTGGAGGGAATCGCCGCGAGGTATCCCACGCCGCCGCAGCTGACGACGGCCGTGTCCGGCGTTTTTTCAAGCAGTTTTCCGGTCAGACAAACGATCATGGCATTCCTTCACTTTCCTGATGTGACGGTTTTATCAAAAAATTATCGTTCTTCCACGGATGCGTTCCTACACAAGTTTCGTAGGGGAGGTCCTTGGCCCTCCCGCAAGACCCGGGATCACGCTTTCGGGCGGGGCAAGCCCCGCCCCTGCGGTGTCTTGGTGCAGGCTGCCGGGCCTCAATCGCCCGAGCCGCCGTCACTCATACCCCATCTGCTGGCGCTTTGTCTTTGCGACGCCGTACTGTCTTGACCGATAGCTGTATGCGTGGCAGATCGCCATCGCCAGCGCGTCGGCGGTGTCGTCGGGTTTCGGCACGCTCGGCAGCTCCAGCAGGCGGCGCGTCATCTCCTGCACCTGCTTTTTGGTGGCGCGGCCGTAGCCCGAAACGCTCTGCTTCACCTGAAGCGGCGTGTACTCGAAAACCGGCACGCCCGCGCGCCGCGCGCACAAAAGCAGAACGCCGCGCGCCTCGGCCACCGCGATGACGGTCTTCTGGTTCGTCGTGTAAAACAGCGTCTCGATGGCCATCGCGTCCGGCCGCACAAGGCCCAGCAGCTCCGTCATATCGTCATAAATCTCGGAGAGCCTGTCCTCAAACGTGGTATGCGACTGCGTGGTGATCGCCCCGTAGCGCAGCGTTGTAAAGGCGTTCCGGGTATAGTCCAGCGCGCCGAAGCCGACGATGGCATAGCCCGGGTCGATGCCGAGTATCCGCACGCCGCGCACCCCCTTTTCCACGCAAAACAACATATGAATGTATCATACCACAAATCGCCGCCGGATACAACCCGCGCGCGGGCCGCGCAAAAAATTCACAATTTCTTCGCATGCCCGCCCCCCGCCTTGAAGAATCCTCACAACCGTGCTATGATGATACAAAATACAGGAAGACGTCAAAGAGAGGGATATGGCTATGGAACCGTTTCATCAAGGAACTTCCGTCCGCGTGCAGGAAAGCCAATATACCATTCTCCGGCTTTTGGGCAAGGGAAAGGGCGGCTATTCCTACCTCGCCGCCGGCGGGGAAAGGCGCGTCGTGCTCAAGCAGCTTCACCACGAGCCATGCGACTACTACCGGTTCGGCGATAAATTCGAGGCCGAAATGCGCGATTACCGCCGCCTGCGGGCCGTCGGCATCCCCATGCCGGAACTGCTCGCGCAGGACGCCGCGGCGGAGCGCCTTGTGAAGGAGTACATCGAAGGCGAGACGGTTTACGAAATGGTCGCGCGCGGCGCGCTGCCCGACGCCTGCCTCGCGCAGGTGCGGCGGATGTGCGCGCTGCTCTACCCCGCGGGGCTGAACCTCGACTATTACCCCACCAATTTTGTCCTTCAAGGCGATATCCTCTATTACATCGATTACGAGTGCAACGCCTACAGCGACGAATGGAATTTCGAAAACTGGGGCGTCCGGTACTGGTCGAAAACGCCGGAATTTTTAGCGGCGCTGAAGTAACCACTGAAGTAAGCACTGAACCAGAGCCCGTGACTGCCCCCGCAAGGCGGCCCCATCCCGGAAAATCTCCGGGATGGGGCCGCCTTGTTGTTTTGACCGCTCCGTCCGTCACTGATTATACCAGTATTTCCGGTCGAGGTTGCGGTACTGCACCGATTCGGATACATGCTCGGCCTCGATGCGTTCGCTGCCCGCGAGGTCGGCGATGGTGCGGCTCACCTTGAGCACGCGGTCATACGCGCGGGCCGAAAGGCCCATCCGCTCAAACGCGGCGCGCAGAAGCCGGTCGGCATCCGGCGAAAGGCGGCAGACGCCGCGCAGCATCGCGCTGGGCAGGCGCGCGTTGCACGAAACGCCCGTGCCCGCGTACCGCTCGCTTTGGACGGCGCGCGCCGCCAGCACGCGCTCCAAAATCTCCGCGCTGCCCTCGCCGCCCGTCTCGCACGCAAGGTCGGCATATTCCACGGGCGCGACCTCGACATGCAGGTCGATGCGGTCGAGCAGCGGGCCGGAAATGCGCTGTAAGTACCGCTCGATGGCGTAGGGCGTGCACGAGCACGCGCGCGTCGGATGGCCGAAATAGCCGCACGGGCAGGGGTTCATCGCGGCCACCAACATGATGCCGCAGGGGAACGCCGCCGTGCCCGCCACGCGGCTGACCGTGACGACGCCGTCCTCGAGCGGCTGGCGCAGGATCTCCAGCGTGTCGCGCTGGAATTCCGGCAGCTCGTCCAAAAACAGCACGCCGTTGTGCGCGAGGCTTACCTCGCCGGGGCGCGGCGTGCTGCCCCCGCCCGCCAGCCCCGCCGCGCTGACCGAGTGGTGCGGCGCGCGGAACGGCCGGTGCGTCATCAGGCCGCTGCCGCGCGGCAGCGCGCCCGCCACGGACTAGATCTGCGTCGTCTCCACGGCCTCGGCGCGCGTCAGCGGCGGCAGAATCCCCGGCAGGCGCTTGGCCAGCATGGATTTGCCCGTGCCCGGCGCGCCGATCAGCAGAATATTGTGCCCGCCCGCCGCCGCGATCTCCATCGCGCGGCGCGCCTCGAGCTGGCCGCGCACGTCGGAGAAATCCGGCACGCCCAAAACGCCGCCGGGCGAAAACTCCGCGGGCGGCACGGGCTCGAGCGTCGCCTCGCCCGTCAGATG
>CANRZX010000254.1 GCA_947644575.1 uncultured Clostridia bacterium
CGCGGGCGCTGGCGGCGGCGCTGCGCGGCGCGGGGCTTTCCGGCTTGACGGCGGTGCTGGGCGTCCTGAACGGCAAGCAGCCGGACGAGCTGCTCGCGGCCCTCGCGCCCTGCTTTAGCTGTGTATATACCGTGCGGCCGGATAGCCCGCGCGCGATTTCCGCAAGCGAGCTGGCGGCAATCGCGAAGCGCCATTTCGCGGAGGCAACGCCCTGCGAAAGCGTCGCCGAGGCGCTGGCACTGGCGCGGGAGGACGCGCCCAACGGCCTTGTTGTGTGCGGGAGCCTGTACCTTGCCGCCGAGGCGCGGGCGCTGCTGACGGAGAACCGCGGCTGAAAGTTTTTTGTGTCGGAGCGCGTTTTAGTTATAGAAAATCCCTGTCGGTAAAAAGGAAAGGAGAGAGAACATGCTTTTGCTCGGCTCGATCTTTGTGCTTTTGGCCGGCGCGTTCATGCTGTTTGCACCGGATGCGTTCTATGAATTGACGGAAAGCTGGAAAAACGGCAGCGCTTCCGGCCCGTCCGACGGCTACCGTCTGTACACGCGCGTCGGCGGGGGCATTTTCGCGCTGGGCGGCGTGATAGGGCTCGTGGTCTTTTTCCTTGCACCGTGACAGGAGGCATCATAAAAAGGATGGGAAACCAGCTTGACCCTGCGAGCTTCTCCACTCAATATGGGGTTCGATTGCTGACGGAATCGGATATAGAATGGGTCTTTGCGCTTTACAGCACTAATCCGCAATATTTCCGGCATTGCGGCGTGCCCGCCACGCGGGAAGGCGTTTTGCGCGACCTGACGCTGTGCCCGCCGGGCAAGGCCTCGGAGGACAAATATTTTTTAGGCTTTTTTGATGGAGACAAGGAGCGCCTGACGGCTGCGCTCGATCTGATTTTGGACTATCCCGACGAGGGCACGGCTTACATCGGCTTTTTTATGGTGGACGGCACGCGCGCTGGACAGGGGCTCGGTACGGCGCTGATGGAGGAGCTCTTCACATCGCTGAAGGCGGCGGGCTTTGATGCGGTGCGGCTCGCCTATGAAAAGAGCAATCCGCAGGCCGCCCGCTTCTGGCAGAAAAACGGCTTTTTCCCGCAGGGGGAGGCCGCGCACGAATACGGCCGAATAGTTGTGGCGCATCGGGCGCTGTAGGTGCGGGGCGTTGGAGGAAGCCGGCAAAAACATGTGTCCCCGCGACCAAAATCAACAAAAAATATAAGGCATATCGTCTATGATAAACGCATAGGCGGTATGCCTTTTTGCTATGCAGGACATGAGAAGGAACAGGGGAGAAAAACGATGACACAGGTAACGCTCCGGCAGGAGGGGAAGACGCTGACGGCGCTGCTGTCCGGTGAGATCGACCACCACGGTGCGGCGCGGCTTCGGGAGGAAATCGACGGGCGCGTCGCCGCCGCGTCGCCCGCGATTTTGGTACTGGATTTTTCGGCGGTCACGTTCATGGATTCCGCCGGGATCGGCCTGATCTTAGGCCGCCACAAGCTTGTCAGCGCGATGGGCGGCGTTGTGGTGGTGCAGAAGGCTCCGAAGGACATCCGGCGTACGCTGTCCGTCGCGGGCATTGAATCGAAGGAATAAAGGAGCGAGAAGCATGAAAGCAGTTAATACCATGCGTCTGGTGTTTCCCAGCCGCAGCGTAAACGAGGGCTTCGCGCGTAGCGCCGTCGCCGCGTTCGCCGCGCAGGCCGACCCGGCGATGGACGAGCTTGCCGATCTGAAAACCGCCGTGTCCGAAGCTGTGACAAACTGCATCGTTCACGCGTATGCCGACCGCATCGGCACAGTGACGCTGTACGCCGCCCTGTACGAGGAGGGGACGCTGCGCGTGACCGTGACGGACAAGGGCTGCGGCATGCCCGACGTGGCCAAGGCGATGGAGCCCCTGTACACAACAGGCGGCCCGGAGCGCGCGGGGCTGGGCTTTGCCGTGATGACAAGCTTTACCGACTCGCTCAAGGTGCGCTCCGCGCCGGGCAGAGGTACGAGCGTCGTAATGGAAAAGCGGCTGGGCCGGAGATGAGCTTTCCGCTGCTTACATAGAAAAATGCGATGCGCAGCATCCCGGCGCCTCGCGGAAGGGAAGCGGAAAACATGTCGCCGACGCCAGTCGTGCTTGGCCCGCGCGCCGAATTCATCGAAAACAATCTGGGCCTTGTCCATTCCTGCGCGGGGCGGTTCCGCGGCCGGGGAATAGAATATGACGACCTTTTTTCGGCGGGCTGTATGGGCCTTGTCAAAGCCTACGACGGCTTCGACGGCACGCGCGGCCTGTGTTTTTCCACCTACGCTGTGCCCGTTATTTTGGGCGAGATCAAAAAGCTGTTCCGGGACGGCGGCACGGTAAAGGTGAGCCGTTCGCTCAAGGAGCTGAGCCTGAAGATCGGGGCGGCGCGGGAGCGGTGGATCAAAGAGACAGGGCAGGAGCCGACAGTGTCGCAGCTTGCCCAGCGCCTCGGCGTTTCGCCTGAGCAGGTGGCCGAGGCGATGAACGCGGCGCTGCCCGCGCTTTCGCTCACACCCGTCAGCGATGAGGAGGGCGGCCGGGAATTTGACATCCCAGAGGAAAGCTGCGAGGAGAGCGTGTCCGATCTGCTCAGCCTGAGAAGCGTCCTCGGCACGCTCGCGCCGGAGGACCGGCTGCTGATCCAGCTTCGCTTTTTCCAGAATAAGACGCAAAGCGAGACCGCCAAGGTATTGCATACGACACAGGTGCAGATCTCGCGCCGAGAACGCAAGCTTTTGGCCGCCATGCGCGAACAGTTGATCACCTGAACCGGAGCGCGTCTCAATGAGGCGCGCTTCTGTGCGTTGTTATGGCCTGCGTATCGGTTTCAAAAGAACCGCCCGATCGATTTCACTCGTTTCAAAATTAATTTTCCCCCCAAAAAGAGGAAAAAAGAAAGAAAAAAGGGCAAAAAAGGTATTGACAAGGGAGGGA
>CANRZX010000255.1 GCA_947644575.1 uncultured Clostridia bacterium
GAACGAGTCGCAAATGTTTTGCGCTGCCGCATTTTGGGACGCGGCCCAGATGCTCCAAATAGGTCTTGCTCTTTTCGGAAAAAAGCGGTATAATCAACAAATAGCGGAGTTTTTACCGTTTCAAGGGGTCTTAGCTCAGTTGGTCAGAGCAGCCGGCTCATAACCGGCCGGTCCAGGGTTCGAGCCCCTGAGACCCCACCAAAACCACAAAATCCGAGCCTCTTGCCGATTGACGGCGGGCCCGGATTTTGCATTTTCAGTCGGGGGTCAGTCCAACTCCTCGCTCAGGCGGCAGATTTCGTCGATATAGCCGCCGATTGTCTCGATGGTGTCAAGCAGCGGGGCGTCGGTGGAGATATCCACGCCCGCCATCTGCGCCAGCTCCAGCGGCGTTTTGACGCCGCCCGCGGCGAGCACGCGCTTCCAATCATCCACGGCGGGCTGTCCCTCGCGCTCGATGCGCTTGCAGGCCTGTGTCGCCACGGTCAGCCCGGCGCTGTAGGTGTAGGAATACAGCCCCATGTAATAGTGCGGCTGGCGCATCCACGTCAGCTCCGCGCCCTCGGTCAGCTCCACATCGTCGCCCCAGAAGCGGTGCAGCGTCTCCTTCATGATGCGGTTGAGCGTATCGGCCGAGACGCCGCCGCCCGCGTCCACAATGCGGTACACCTCGCGCTGGTAGGCGGCCTCGAGCAAATGCGTGACAAAATTGTGATAGTACGTCTTGCCGACCATGCAGCTCAGCACCCAGCGGCGGAAACGCTTGTCGGGGTTTGTCTTGAGCAGATAATGCGACATCAGCAGTTCGTTGATCGTCGACGGCGCCTCGACGATATACGTCGAAACGTCCGTGCCAAAGGCAGACTGCGTCCGGTTGCAGGTCTGGAAATGGCCGGCATGGCCCAACTCGTGCGCCAGCGTGAACACGTCCGACATCTGGTCGTGCCAGGTCAGCAGAATATAGGAATGCGCGCCGTAGGGGCTTGAGCAGAAGCCGCCCGTGCACTTGCCCTGATTCTGCGCGAAATCCACCCAGCGCTCGCGGTAGGCCGTGCGGACCATCTCCTGATATTCCGGCCCCATGACGGAAAGGCCCTGCTCGATATACCTCTTCGATTCCTCGATCGTCACGCGGGGATCGTACTCCGGGTCGACGGTCAGCTTCAGGTCGGCATATGTCATGCGCTCCAGCCCGTGGCGCTTTTGCAGCAGGCGGGCGTATTTGCGCATGTGCGGCGCGAGCTTTTCCATAATGATGTCGATCTGCCGGTCGTACATTTCGCGCGTGACGCGCTGCGGGAACAGCAGATAGTCGAACACCGACGCATAGCCGCGCTGCGCGGAGAGCGTCTTTTCCGTCTGCACGGCGGCCTGATACGCGGCGGCGGTGACGTTCTCGTATTCGCGCAGCTTTTTGCTGAACGCGGCGAACGCGGCGCGGCGCACATCGGTGCGGGGGTCGTATTCGTATTTGTCCTCAAACAGGGAATAGCCCAGCGGATGCTCGGCGCCGTCCGCGGTGAACGCGGGGAAGCGCATGTCCGCAAGCTTCGCCATGTTGTAGATATGGTACGGCGCGTTCAGCGACGGGCTGAGCGCCATCAAAACCCGCTCCGTTTCCGGCGAAAGCTGGTACGGCTTTTGGCGCAGCAGCTCCTCCAGCAGCGGCCGGTTCGGCCCCTCCTCCGAGGCCGCGGCGCGCAGCACCGCCTCGTCCCCGGCCAGAAGCTCGCTGTCGATGAAGCTGAGGCGGCTGGCGGCCTGCGCCCATATCCGCCGGATTTTCGCGCTGCGCTCCTGCAGAGCGGCGTCGGTATAATCGACCTCCGCGGCCAAGTGGCAGTAGCTGCCCACTAAGTTGCCCCGCTCGATCAGCGCGCGGTATTGGTCAAGGCAGCGCAGGATCGTCTTGACGTCGGTCAGCTTTCCCTTGAACTCCTGTTCGATCTCCCGCGCCGTCTGTTCGATCCAGTCCGCGTCGGCCTGCATCGCAGCCTCGCTCGGGTAAATTGCGGAGAGGTCCCACGTCAGCTCGACGGGCACCTCGTTTCGTTTTGCCAGTTCCATGAAACGATGCTCCTTTTCTTTGAATGGTATTCCCCCGAGGGGAAGGTTAAGAGGATTGTTTATTATTAAATTCAAATCCACGGCGGGCCCAAATAGGGGCGCGGGCTGACGAACTGGCCGTTCAAATCCACCTCAAAATGCAGATGGTACCCATAGGCGTGGCCCGTTTTGCCCACATAGCCGATCAGCTGGCCCTGCGTGACAAAATCGCCGTCGTTCACGACGCGCTCGGACATATGCGCGTAGATCGACACAAGGCCCGAGCCGTGCGAAAGCTTTACCGAGATGCCGTAGCTTGAGTGGTTGTTTGTGCTGACGACGCCGTCCGCCGCCGCGTAGATGCGCGTGCCCTGCGGCGCGGGGATGTCCATGCCGCGGTGATTGTCCGCAGTGCCGTAGAGATCGCGCCAGCCCACATCGCTCGAGAGCGACGTATATCCGGGGATCGGCCAGCTGAAGCCGCCCTCGTTGTATTCGAAATCGACATTCTGTGATTGGCTCGCCCACTCGCGCCATTCGCGCTCGGCCTGCTCCATCTGCGCGCGGTTTGCCTCCTGCTCCTCGGCCAGCGCGGCAAGCTGCGCGTCCGCCGCGCCGATCTGCCGCTCGGCCTCCGCGATGGATGCCTCATACGACGCCCGCGTCTCAACGAGTTCATCCTCGCGGGCGGAGAGTTCCTCCAGCTGCCGCTCATATTCGGCCTCCTCGCGCTCCAACTCGGCCTGCTCCGCGCGCAGGCGCTCGACCAGTTCGGTGTCGTGCTCGGTGATCTGCTGCAGGTTCTCGCCGAAGCGCTGCTGGCGCGTGAGGTCGCCGATGCCCAGCAAAATCGCGAGGCTGGACTGCCGGCTGAATTCGTAC
>CANRZX010000256.1 GCA_947644575.1 uncultured Clostridia bacterium
GAAGGATAAAGCTTCATGCACAGGAAGCGCTTCACGAAAATCCGCAAAATGTGAGCGCATACAGTTTTGTGCGCGGGCCGTCAGCCCGCGCACTTAAAATGCTTTTACATAACAAAAGCGCGCTGTAAAACGGCAGTCCACCCTTTTACAACGCGCTTGGAGCTGTTAATGCGATTCGAACGCACGACCTCATCCTTACCAAGGATGTGCTCTGCCGACTGAGCTATAACAGCAAATGGCGACCCGGATGAGGCTCGAACTCACGACCTCTAGCGTGACAGGCTAGCGTTCTAACCAACTGAACTACCGGGCCATCTGGCAGGGGCAGAAGGATTTGAACCCTCGGCACGCGGTTTTGGAGACCGCTGCTCTACCAACTGAGCTATACCCCTATGCAAACAAAGCGGCCTCCTATTGAAGGGCGCTTTATTATGATACAAAAAACCGCACGGATTGTCAAGCCCTTCCCCCAAAAAGGCATAAATTTTTTGTAGGTATTACAATGATGTTAGATAAAAAAGGTAGCGAATAGGGAAGCAGCCTGTGATATAGTAGAGGCACCCGGATCAAACCGAAAGGTAGGAGCCCCTGTTCGCTATGGATAGATGGTATAAACAGCCCGGCATAGACGCCCTGATTTTGTACGCAGAAAGGCGCGGCGTGGCAAATGCAGGCATCCGTTATCATACCAACCGGCAGTATATCTACCGCTGGCGCATGCCTCCCGTACAATCCTCCGCTCTGTTCTTACAGTGTTCCCGGCATATAATCATTGTGCCTTTAAAGTAAGCACTGAACAAATCGCAGCGCACGCATCAGCGGCAAATTGTTCCGTCAGATTTTACAGCTTTGCAGCGCAAAGCTGTAAAATTGTCCATTCGGAGCCGGGCCGAGCGGAGCGAGGCTCTTAGGCTTTTGGGAAAATTTGCTCGCCGCTTCGTGACCCCGCATATTCTCACGGGGAAGCATCGGCCGCGCGTTCCAATCGCAGCCGATACACACTCCGATTTATTCAGCACTTACTAAAACAGAATAATTTCAATCCAAGGATTCCGTACGCCGGTCGCGCCCGTCTCCGCCGTCCTTCGCCGGTTCCTCCAGCAGCTCGCGCAGCATGCGGTCGGGCGCGTTCAGAAAGCGCTTTGTCAAAAGATACGGCTCCGTCTGCTCATAGGGGGTGGGCGTAAGGCCGTGCCCGTCCAGCACCAGAATTTCCGCGCGCGGGTAGGCCGACAGCAGCGGCGAGTGCGTGGAAATCAGGAACTGCGAGCCCTTTTTCACAAGCTCATGGATGGCGGTCAGCATCGCGAGCTGGCGCACGGCGGACAGCGCGGCCTCCGGCTCGTCGAGGATATACAGGCCGTTTCCGCCGAAGCGGTTGGCGATCAGGGCAAAAAAGCTTTCGCCGTGGGACTGCTCGTGCAGCGAGCGCCCGCCGTAGGCGTCCTTCAGCAGCGGAGACATGGCGGGGATCAGATCCAGCCGGTCGATCTCCGTGGCCACATTGTAAAAGCTTTCGGCGCGCAGGAAATAGCCGTCGCGCGGGCGACGCGCGCCGCGCCGCAGCACGAGGGAGCAGTGCAGGCCGGAGTGCGTTTCGGCGGTGGAGAAATGGAAATTCAGCGAGCCGCCCTCGGGGTTAAAGCCCCACGCCGCCGCGACGGCCTCGAGCAGCGTCGATTTGCCCGTGCCGTTTTCTCCCATGAAAAACGTCACCGGCTGGGTAAACTCCACGCCCTTTCGCAGCGCGCGCACGGCGGGCAGGCGAAAAGCATAGCCGTCCCGTTCCTCTGCGGGGCACTGCTCCTTCGCAAGGCGCACGCCGCGCAGAAACAATTCGGTATTCATCCGTTTGCCTCCCGTCCGCGCTCCCTGCCCGGCGGTTTCAGCGCTGCCGGTACGCCGCCCGGGATTCCCCGCGCGCCCGGCGTTCCCTGTCCGTAGAGCAAAGCCGCGCCGTGCGCGCCGTCCGCCGCTTTCAGGGCGTCCCACGCCGAGGCCGTGCTGATGCCCTCTGACACGCCGCGCAGCGCGTCCTCCATCTCAAGCATATTTTCCCAGTAGCGCTTGGGACAATGCGTCATGCGGCAGCGGGGGTTTTTGCGCGCGGCGATGGCGATGGTGCTGTAGAAGCGTTTCCACAGGAGGCGAAAGCGCAGTTCCTCGGCCGTGACGGGCGGAAGTTCCAATTCGTCGAGTGAAATCAGGCGGATTTCTCGGTGCTCGTATACGACGGCGGCGCGGTGCGTGCGGTCAAAAATCAGAAAGTCCTCGTTTTTCAGGCGGTCGCAAAAATGCTCCGCCAAAAAGGGCAGCACAAAATTTTTGGGCGTGACAGTCGCCGCGAGTACGCCGTCGTAATCGGAAAAGCGGAGAAACTCCTTGAGCAGATGCGCTTCGTTCATCAGATTCTGCCGCGCGGCCAGCAGCGGCTGCACGGCCTTGTGCGAGACCAGATACATCACCTGCCGCCCGCGCCGGTAGCCCAGCAGCAGAAAGCGCAGGAGGGCCAGCTCCTTGCCCGGCATACAGCTTAAAAAGACGCACCATACCAGCCGCGCGGCCTCCGGCGAGATGCGCTTTGGGATGGAGGCGTAGACGCGCTCGGCCTTTTCCGCGTCCGTTTCAATGCGCTGCTGGCAAAAAAGCGTCGGCTCGGCGTCGTCCTCCGGCAGGATGTTCAGCGGGATTGTGCGCGTATAGACGCTCTCGTGCACACAGCACAAAAAGCCCTCGAAGCTGCCGTCGTAAAGATAGATCACATCTGCCGCGTCATGCACGCGACCGCCTCCTCCCGCACTTCGTTTGCGGCCAGCGCGGGCCGCATGCCCTGCGCCGCCAGCTCGTGGACGGCGGGCGCCGCGAACAGGCTGAGCTGCTGCG
>CANRZX010000257.1 GCA_947644575.1 uncultured Clostridia bacterium
CACCCACGCCGCCCCCCCCCCCCCCCCTTCCCCCGTTTGGCGCCCCCAGCCCTGCCAACACCGGGGCCCGGCCCCCGCCCCCCCCCCCGGGGCCGTGACGCGGCGCCGCCTTGTTTTTTCAGACCGCTCCCGTCGGTGTTACGCTTTTCGAACAATCGCGTGGAACGCGAGCAGCGCATCCTCCGTGCGCAGAAAATCCACCGTCAGGCGGATGCCGTCCACCTTGAATTCGGCGCGGTCCTGCCCGCCGGTAATCTGCTGGCCCACCTGACGGCCCCGCCCGCTGCTGTCCGGCTCGGAGCCGGCGGAAACGAAATCGCCGTCGAAAAACGCGCGGTCGATGTAACGCAGCTCCGGCGTCTGCCCCAGCGCGGCGCAGAGGAAATCATAGGTAAGGGGCTCCGAGCACTGGAACAGCTGCCGCAGGCTGGGCTGCGCTTCCAGCGAGGGCGTGTCGGGCTCGATCTCGTCGCAAAGCTCGATTTCCCGAACGCGCAGCCCGTCGGCAAACGGATTTTCCGCGTAAACGCCATCCGCGCCGCCCGTGAGCCAAACTTCCTCGCCCTCCCGCGCCAGCGCGAACTGGAGGGACAGGTAAGGGGAGAAGTAGGTGATCCGTGCCCGCTCCCGCGGGGTCATCTCCGCGTAGCATTCCCCGCCAAGGCTTTGCTTCACATCCGCGTTTTCGCTGCCGAGCAGTGCGAGTAGCCCTTCGTCCAGCGTAAGCTCGGGGACGTCGGGCCCCGGCGCGCTCGAAGCCGGCGCGGACAGGAACCCGAGCAGATAAAGCGACAGCAAAAGAAGCAGGCACAAAAGCGCCAGCCCAACGCCGATCGGTACAGCCAAACGTTTCATAAAAATCCCCTCACTATAAGATTGTTCCCCGCGGCGCGGGCCTTTTGGGCGTTTCATTTTCTTATCTCACCGCCCTTTTGTGGGGCGTTGACAAACAACGCTCCGAATTCTTCAAGGAGTGACTTTGTCAACATCCCTATTGTAGCACAAACACGCCCGTCAGGCAAATGGAGGGAACCATTGAACCAATCGTCAGGCGCATCCCGGCGGCATCTTTTCCTGCCTGTTACGGCAGACAAAAGTGCAAAAAACAAATGCGCAAAGTGCAAGCAAAGCGCGTGGAAAATGTGTTATACTGAAAAGAGAAGCCGGGGGCTCCCGCGCGGGAGCCCCCGAACCGTACATGCTTTCCGTCAAACCGTCACAACAAGGAGGCTTTGCACATGAGATTTTTGAACGTTGAGATCCCCATGAAAAATGTGCCGCAGTTAGACAAGGGCTTTGTCCCGCTGGGCTTGTTTTTCCGCGAGTACGCCAAAGGCGCAAAAAAGCCGCTCTGCATCGCGGTCGAGCGCTCGGGCGGTCAGATCGGCACCTATGAGACGAAGATCCACGGCACGCCTGAAATGGCCGAGGCCGACGCCTACTATGCCGACCGCCTTGTCAAGTTCCTTTTGTGGAGCTGGGGCGGCTTCAAGGTGAGCGTCTGCGGCGACGACGCCATCGCCGCGCAGATCAAGGCCGCGTACAGCGAAAACGGTTCGCGCGCGTTCGACAAGGGCTTTATGGAACAGGTATATGAGACGGCGTTTATCGTTGAGAGCCTGCCCTACGAGAAAAAGCCCCGGGCGGCGCAGCGCGCCGAGGCCATCGGCCGCCATTTGGACGGCGGACGCATCGGCTTTGACGCGGGTGGCTCGGACCGCAAGGTCAGCGCCGTTCTGAACGGCGAGCCGATCTACAGCGAGGAGGTCGTTTGGTTCCCCAAGACGGTCTCCAACCCGGACTACCACTTCGAGGGCATCATGGCGGCACTTTCCACGGCGGCGGCGAAAATCCTCGAAAAGGGCGGCCATGTGGACGCGATCGGCGTCTCCTCGGCGGGTGTGTACATCGACAACAAGTGTATGGTCGCCAGCCTGTTTTTGAAGGTGGAAAAGGAGGATTTTGATAAAAAGGTCAAAAATATTTACCTGCGCGCCGCCGAGCAGCTGTCCAATCAGCTGGGCTATCCCATCCCGGTGGTCGTCGCGAACGACGGGGACGTCAGCGCGCTGGCCGGCGCGATGGGCCTTGGCGAAAACGGCATCATGGGCATCGCGATGGGCACCAGCGAGGCCGTGGGCTACGTGGACGCCGAGGGCAATATCTGCGGCTGGCTGAACGAGCTGGCCTTCGCCCCCGTGGACGGCCAGCCCGACGCGATGGAGGACGAGTGGAGCGGCGATATCGGCTGCGGCGTCAAGTATTTCAGCCAGGACGGCGTCATCAAGCTGGCGCCGCGCGCGGGCATCGAGCTTGCGGGCGCATCCCCCGCCGAAAAGCTGAAGGAGGTGCAGGCGCTGATGGCCGAGGACGATCCCCGCGCCAAGGCGGTGTACGAATCTATCGGCGTGTATTTGGGCCACACGCTGGGCTTGTACGCGATGTTTTACGATATTCACCGCGTGCAGATGATGGGCCGTGTGATGAGCGGCAAGGGCGGCGATATCGTAATGGAAACGGCCGCCCGCGTGATGGATGAGGAGTACCCAGACGTAAAGTTCCGCCCCGAAGCGCCGGACGAAAAGACGCGCCGCGTCGGCCAGAGCGCCGCCGCCGCCAGCCTGCCCGAAATCCGCTGACCACGCCGTCAGAATACTTTTCTCTTGGGGGGAAGGTGTCGGCGAAGCCGACAGATGCGGCGGAATCTTTCCATCGCTCCGTTTTGAAATATCCGATTTTTCCCCATACCGCAGGGGCGAGACCGCCCCTGCGAAAGCGGAACAATATAGGAAGAGGGGGCCGCGGGCATTGCCCGCGGCCCCCTTTTGTAAGCCGTCTGTGTTTTTTC
>CANRZX010000258.1 GCA_947644575.1 uncultured Clostridia bacterium
CTCATAGGCGGCGTGAGCCATCGCCCAGCCCGCCTTGCCCACAGCGATGAGCACCAGCCGCCCCGGTCCGAACTCGATCCCCGAGAGGATCTGCCGGACCGCCACGTCCGGCCTGCAGGCGTGGATCGCCGTTTCATAGATTGTTTTCGCGTCCGCGTAAAGAGCCTCGCGCGTCATACCGCCGCCGCCTTTCTTTCATAGGCGCATCCGCGCCGAAGCATTCATCCTGTGCCGTTTTACGCCTCGGCCAGCCCCATGTCCGCGAGGATGCCGCGCAGCTTTTCACGGTTTTCGTCCGTCAGGGGCTGGATGGGCGCGAGGCATTTGCCCACCGCGACGCCCTGAAGCTCCAGCCCCTCCTTGATCACCTCAGGGAAAGTACCGAGCGCTGTGCTGGCCAAGCGCAGCGGCGCGAGCGCGAACTGCGCGTCCAGCGCGCCCTGCCAGTCGCCGTCCTCAAACTTGTCGAAAATATCCGCCACCAAGCGGGGGGCCACGTTCGCGCAGCTTGCCACCGCGCCGCTGCACCCATAGTGCAGGCCCGCGTAAATCAGCGTGTCGCGCCCCATCATGACCGAGAAGCGCTCACGGATATCGCGCGTCAGGCGGATGTACTCCGCGCAGTTCGTCATATCGCCCGTGGAATCCTTGACGCCCACGACGTTGGGGCAGTCGCGCGCGATGCGCGCGGCGGTGGCCGGCTCAATCGTCACGTTCGTCTTGGGCTTATTATTGTACATGATGACAGGCAGGGACGTGCTGTCCGCCACGGTCCTGTAAAAGCGGTACAGCTCCTCCTGCGTCTGGCTGACAAACATCGGCGTCAGCACGCTGACGGCGTCGTAGCCGCCGACCTGCTCCACTAACTTCGTCAGATGCGTCACCTGACGCGTCGTAATGGCGCTGCACCCAGCGATCAGCTGGATTGGGCGGCCCTTGCGGTCGGTACGGCCCTCGGCGGCCTGCCGGACGATTCGCAGCGCGTCCATATATTCCTCGTCGCCGACGGCGTAAAATTCGCCCGTCGTGCCGAAGGGGAACAGGCCGTGCATGCCGCGCTCGATCAAAAAGCCGCTCATATCGGCCAGCGCCTGCCGGTTGACTCGGCCCTGCTCGTCAAAGGGCGTGATGATGGGCGGGATAATCCCGTAAGGTTGATACATTGCCTCCACTCGCTTTCTAATCGAAATCATAGGCTTTTTCCAAACCCGCAAGCATCGCTTGACAAGGGCGGACAGGTTTTTGGGGCAAAGGACAGCGGTTCGGGAAAGGATTCGGCGGTTCCTTGAAAAACCGCTGATACGAAATGCCCCATTCCGTCCGCGTTGGCCGAAGAAGAAGCCCGAAGCCGCCGCGGGCGGGGAAGCCAAAGCTTCTCCTTCCTTTGGCGCCGCACCGCCCTTCCGGTGTCCGGCTCGCGGCCCCGCCCTGCGCCGGGGCAGAGCCGCAGCGGCGCAAGGCATGGCGCAAAGCCCGAGCGGACGCCGGAAGCCGGTTCAAAAGCGCTCAGCGGCCGATCTGAATACCGGTCAGATACTCATAATACTGCGCGATGGCGCTGTGGTCCTTCTGGCCGCCCTCATGGTTGTGCAGCCATTGCAGGATCTCCTGCACCTCGGCCGTCATCGGCACGGGCGCACCGACGGAATGCGCGCAGTCGAGCGCGTTGTTCAGATCTTTGATGTGCAGGTCGATCTTGAAGCCGGGCTTGTCGTTGCCCGCCATCATCATCGGCGCTTTCGCGTTCATCACCGTCGAGCCCGCGAGGCCGCCCCGGATAGCCTCGAACACAAGCTGCGGGTCGACGCCCGCCTTCTGCGCCAGCGTCAGCGCCTCGGCCAGCGCCTGGATGTTGCAGGCGACGATAATCTGATTGGCTAACTTCGTCGTGTTGCCCGCGCCGATCTCGCCGCAGCGCACGACAGAGGAGCCCATCGTCTCGAGCAGGGGCTTGAACTTGTCAAACACCTCCTGCTTACCGCCGACCATGAAGCTGAGTGTGCCGTCGACCGCCTTCGGCTCGCCGCCAGAAACGGGCGCGTCCAGCATCTCGATGCCCTTTTCGGCCAGCACGGCCGCGATCTCCTTCGACGCGACGGGGTTGATAGAGCTCATATCGATGAACACCGTACCCGGGCGCATATGCGCGGCCACGCCGTCCTCGCCGAGCATAACCTCCTTGACGTGCGGGCTGTTGGGCAGCATTGTCAGCACCACATCGCACGTCTCGCCGATCTCCGGCTGCGTAGCGGCCCGCGCGCCCGCGCTGACCACATCGTCGATCACCGCCTGGTTGCGGTCGTTCACGAGCAGCTCCGTGTAGCCGCCCTTCATCAGGTTTTTGGCCATAGGCTTGCCCATGATGCCCAATCCGATCATACCGACTTTCATTTGAAAACAACCTCCTGTTTTTGGTTCGCGCAAGCGGCCCTTGGCCCTTTCTATTTTTGCGCAGGATCGCCGCTTTACGCATGTAATACAGAATAAATTCCCCGGCGGCTCAGCGGTTCAGCTCCGCTTTGGCGCAGTTCAGCAGGGCCTTCATGTACCCGGTGGTGTAGGCCCACGCGGCGCGGCTGCCGCCAGTATCCTTGCCGCGCTCGCGCACATCCCACTGCGGGACATGGTCCACATGGATGGCGCCGTCATAATCATAACGCACCAATTGCTTCATAATCTCGTACATATCCGCGTAGCCGTCCTCGAGCAGCGTCTCCTCAAAATTGGGCAGCGTGCTGCTGACGTTGCGGAAGTGTACCGTAAACACCTTTTTGTTT
>CANRZX010000259.1 GCA_947644575.1 uncultured Clostridia bacterium
CCCTTCAGGCGCTGTTCAAACAGCGCCTTCTGCTCGGCGACGCTCGCCTTTTTTTCGGCCACCTCGGCGCTTTTCTGCTCGATCCGCTGCCATTGCAGCGCGATTTCCTCCTCCAGCGCCGTCAGCTGGGCGCGCAGGTTGTTTGTCAGCGAAAGATAGTACTGCCGCGTCTGCTCGGCCTTATCGCGGCCGTTTTCCACCTGCTGGCTGCGCGCCTCGATGTCCGCCTGCTCCTCCCGCAGGCGCGCCAGCCGCTCGGCGGGCGTTTCATCGTCGTCGGCATAGACGAGAAAGGCCGGCGCGAGCAGCGAAAGCAGCAGCAGCCCCGCGAGCGCAAGGCACACGGCGCGCGCGGTCTGTTGTTTCGTCATCTCAATCATCTCCGCTTTTGCAGGATCAAGCGCGGACGGCGCCCGCGCGTCAGAGCAAAAGAAGGCGCCGTCCGTTTGATCTCCAGCTTACTGTAAAAATGTTAGAGAATTGTAAAATCCGCGCGCGTCTGTTTTTGAAGCAAGCCGGGACGGCGTCTGAAGGCTTCGGCGCACCGCCGTTATTCCGCCGCGGCCTTGTTCTTCAAAATAACGTCGTGGCTGCCGCCCTCGACGATGCTCGTGGAGGACACCACCGTCAGCCGGGCCTTTTCCTGCAATTCGGGGATGGTCAGCGCGCCGCAGTTGCACATGGTGCTGCGCACCTTCGACAGCGTCACCGAAACGCCGTCCTTCAGCGCGCCGGCGTAGGGCACGTAGCTGTCGACGCCCTCCTCAAAGCTCAGCTTACCCGCGCCGCCGAGATCATAGCGCTGCCAGTTGCGCGCGCGGTTCGAGCCCTCGCCCCAGTACTCCTTCACATAGGTGCCGTTGATGCGCAGGCGGTTCGTCGGGCTCTCGTCAAAGCGGGAGAAATAGCGCCCGAGCATCACGAAATCCGCGCCCATCGCCAGTGCCAGCGTGATGTGGTAATCGTGGACGATGCCGCCGTCCGAGCAGATCGGCACATAGACGCCCGTCTCCCGGTAATATTCGTCGCGCGCCTTGGCCACCTCGATCACGGCCGTGGCCTGCCCGCGGCCGATGCCCTTCGTCTCGCGCGTGATGCAGATCGAGCCGCCGCCGATGCCGATTTTTACGAAATCGGCGCCCGCCTCGGCCAAAAAGCGGAAGCCGTCGCGGTCGACGATATTGCCCGCGCCCACCTTGACGCTGTCGCCGTAGCGCGCGCGGATCCAGCTGATCGTGCGGCTCTGCCATTCGGAAAAGCCCTCGGAGGAATCAATGCACAGCACGTCCGCCCCGGCCTCGACCAGCGCGGGCACGCGCTCGGCGTAATCGCGCGTGTTGATGCCCGCGCCCACGACGTAGCTTTTGTTCGCGTCGAGCAGCTCGTGGACGTTTTCCTTATGGGAATCGTAATCCTTGCGGAACACCATGCACTTCAGGTGCTGGTTTTTGTCGATCAGGGGCAGGGTGTTGATTTTGTTGTCCCAGATGATGTCGTTCGCTTCCTTCAGCGTCGTGCCCTCGTCGGCCACGACCAGCTTTTCAAACGGCGTCATGAATTCGCTGACGGGCGTGTCGGTGCTGGTGCGGGAGATGCGGTAATCGCGGCTGGCCACAATGCCCAGCAGCCTGCCGTTGGCCGTGCCGTCGTCCGTGACGGCCACCGTGGAGTGGCCCGTCTTTTCCTTCAGCGCGAGGATGTCCGCCAGCGTGGCGTCCGGCCGGACGTTGGAATCGCTGACGATAAAGCCCTTTTTGTAGCTTTTGACGCGTGCGACCATCGCGGCCTCGTCCTCAATGGACTGGGAACCATAGATGAACGAAATGCCGCCTTCCTTCGCCAGAGCGATGGCCATCGTGTCGTTCGACACCGACTGCATGATGGCGGAGACCATCGGGATGTTCAGCGAGAGGGGGCACTCCTCCTGGCCCTTGCGGTACCGGACGAGCGGCGTTTTCAGGCTGACGGCGCTGGGGACGCACTCGGACGAGGAATAGCCGGGGACGAGAAGATATTCCCCAAAGGTGCGCGAGGGCTCGGTGAAATAAGTGGCCATAACATTCTCCTTTTCTTTTTGGTTCCTGTGTCCACGGCCGCGCGGTACGGGGCGGCGGCCTGTACCTGTAACTGTTATCTTTTAATATACCACAGCGCGGCCGCGGCCGCAAAGCTTTTTTCCAAAAAAGTCCGCCGCGCGCGCACAGAAAATATGCTTCTTTTTGTGGGGAAATCTGGAAAAAAGGCACAAAGGGTAAGTCTGCGGCAAATCGGGAAAGAGCGGCCGGGCGCGGTTCCCCGATTCATCGGGACGGGCTCCCAATGATAGATTTGGACAGCGCCGCAGCAGTAGGCCGCAGCCGTTCATGGCGCACGCTGCGCGCACGCCAGTCACGGGCGTCCCTTGCAGGCCCCGCATATTCCCGCGGGGTCTGCCGAAGTCTGTTCCGATTGACTTCGGCGAGGCGCTGTTTCCCTCGTCGTCACGGGCTTCGCTTGATTCAAAACGGTCTCATGCCCGTTTCTCATATCGCTGCGCCGTTCCTCCTCTTTCCCACGAAAGACCGCTGCGCGGCTCTTTTGTGGGAGCCCTTGCAGGATTTGGACAGCGCCGCAACAAAACGCCCCCGTATGCAACATACGGGGGCGTTTTGCCTTGTGAAATGGAGTTTGAAAAGGTGGTGCAGCACCCAGAACCGAGGAACCAAAACACCTTTAGGAGGAGAGTGCCCGCGGTAGGAGGAGAGGGCCTGCACCGGATGAAAAAGCGCACT
>CANRZX010000260.1 GCA_947644575.1 uncultured Clostridia bacterium
CTTGCTCTGTCAGTTCCTTCACTCGGGTGATGCCGCGCCGCTTGGGATAGGTGTCCATCCGCCCTTGTAAATGCGTATTGACCAGAGGATTTGAGACGAAATTGATCCGGCTCATCTTCAAAAGGCGCATCAAGCGCACAACATACGCGTTGTTATAGGAATGCATCGCGGTGGTGTGGCTGGCCGTCACCTTATCAAACAGCCCCAGCTCCAGCGCGCGGGCCGCGACCGTCTCCAGACCGCGCGAAGCCCCATCGTCGATCTCATCGCAGTGAACGTCTACCAGCCTGTCATGCTCGGCGGCCAGCCGCAGCGCGAAATTCAGCGATTCCACGCTGTATTCCCGCGTAAATTCAAAGTGCGGGATCGCGCCGACCGCGTCCGCACCCAGCTTCACCGCGTCGAGCATCAGCTGCCTGCCGTTGGGATAGCTGAGGATTCCCTCCTGCGGAAACGCGACAAGCTGAAGTTCGGCTATATCCCGCAGTTCCTCCCGCAGCTCGATCATCGTTTCCATCGCTACGAGGGACGGGTCGGTCACGTCCACATGCGTGCGGATGTACTGCACGCCATGCGTGGCATACATCCGCACCGCGCGCCTTACGCGGTCGCGGATATCCTGCTTTGTCAGCTTGTCCTTGCGCTTTGACCAGCATTCGATGCCCTCGAACAGCGTACCGGACAGGTTCCACACCGGGTCGCCCGCCGTCAGGCAGGTATCTAAATGAACATGCGATTCAATCATCGGTGGCAGCACCAGCTTGCCGCCCAAATCGACGGTTTCCTCCCCCGGCAGTGGCGTCAGCTGCGTGCCGATGACGGTGAATTTCCCCTCCTCGACCCGAAACGCGGACGGGTCGGCATTTTGAATACGGGCATTCTGAAAAAGCATTGCCTATTCCCTCTTTTCTTACTGCTTGTCCTTCACGAGCGCGTTGAACGCCAGATAGATCGCGCACGCGGTGGCCATCGCGTTGATCGAAACGATGCCCCAATTCACGAGATTGCCCACCAGCGCGCCCGCCACGACGCCGAGGATCGCGCCCCAGTTGATATTCTTCGTAACGGCGCGGTCGGCGGCGTAATTCTCCCGATGCAGGAAATAGTCCAAAATGATGATCGCACCGACCGGCGGCAGCGTAGCGTTGAGGATATTCAGGAACGAGACAAAGTTGTTGTACAGCCAGATCGCCGTAAGGGTTCCGATCACGCCCGCGGCTAGCACCATCGGGCGCTTGCGGATTTTTGTGATGTTGGACAGGCCAAGGCCGGAGGTGTACAGCGCGTTGTCGTTGGTTGTCCAGATGTTCGCGCCCAGAACGATCAGCGCCGGAATCAGCAGCCCCTGCGCGATCATGACGTAAAAGATGTCATCCTTTCCGGTGAACGCGCCGCCCACCGCGCCGAAGGCGAACATCAGCGTGTTGCCAAGGAAGAAGGCAATGACGGTGGTAATGATCGCGTTTTTCGCGGAATTGGCAAAGCGCGTAAAGTTCGGCGTAGCCGTGCCGCCGCTGACAAACGAGCCCATCACAAGCCCCGCGCCGCCGAAGATCGTCAGCTGACCGGCGCTTTTCGCGAAGATGGCGGTCAGGCCACCGCCGGCCGCGGTGGCCGTCACCATCGAGTAAACGCCCAAAACGGCAATCAGCGGCACCGAGACATAGCTGACGATCTCCAGCCCCCGAATGCCGAAATACGCCGAGCAGGTCATGCACGCGCCGGCCGCGACAACGAGGAGCATCGGGTGAACGCCCAGTACTTCGGCGGCGGGCACCGCGAACATCGCCACGCCGACGCCGAACCAGCCGATCTGCGTCAAGCTGATCAGCGCGGACGGCAGGAACGAGCCCTGCCTGCCAAACGAGCGCTGCGCAAGCAAATCAAGCGACATCCCTGTCTTGCAGCCAATATAGCCAAGGCTGCCGGTGTACAGGCTCAGGATCGTGCTGCCCAGCAGCACCGCCCACAAAAAGCCGCTCAGGTCTAAGCCATTGCCAAGCTTCGCGCCCACGGACATGCTGGCCGAAAAAAAGGTGAAGCCAAGCATAATGAAAAACATCGGCCAAAATTTTTTGCGCGCCGAATGCGGCACCGCCTCCAAAGAATAGTCGTCATCCGTATGGTTCGCTTTGGTGTTTACCGCCATGATTCCGTCTCCTTTTCTTTTTATTTCCAATTTGAAAATGGGCAAAAAAAAGACAATCACCTTCGTGATTGTCTAAAAGGGAAAACAGCCGTTCATAAAAGAAAGAAACGGCCTATGCCCGCACATCCGGCTGCGACGCTGCATAACGGCCATTCTGCTTCTCCCCTTTCCTTTTTTGCCGGAGCCAGCCGACGCGCACTACTTTCCCGCTTTGCGCCTTGGCTCATTCCTGCCTATTAGCATTTATCATAACAAATAACCCATTGATTTACAAGAAAAATTTTCTCAGCCTCTCCGATTTTCCGTTTTGACCAAAAATATTCGTGGATGGCGTTGTGTCTTTGGCGCAACGGAGAATAAAAATTTCTTGCAAATCACATAAACAGCATACCCTTTTCTTAGCTACTTCACCAAATTTTCAAAAGAAGCTTGACAAATACCTCTCAAAAGCCCCAATATGTAAATACCAACTTTTTTAATCGAATTAAAAAAGTTGGTGTCAATAATGTCTTCTGTTTGACAAAAAGGCGCCAAAAAGTATGCGGAACCTTTTAGAAACTCTACGTTTCGGGAGACTGAAACGAGAAATGATGAGA
>CANRZX010000261.1 GCA_947644575.1 uncultured Clostridia bacterium
ACCGCCGAGGAGGCCGCCGGGGCGGCGGGCACGATCGCCAACGAGCTGCTGTCCCGCGTCGGCGCGCGCGTCCCGCGCGTTTACGTCGAAAGCGATATCGGATAAGGCGCGCACATTGTCAAACCACCTAAAAAAGCGTGCGTTTATTTGGGGGTGTTGACAAAGCCGACCCTTGAAATCATCGGCGTTTTGTTTGCCAACAGCCTCCGTTTGCTCCAAAAGCCCTCACCTTCCCTTTTAACCACCGGCCGTCTTTTGCGCCCCGCGGCGCAAAGGGCGGCTTTTTGTGTTGTTTTGCTTGCAAATCCGCCTCGGATGGGATATGATAGTAACATTGCCTGCGGATTTCCTTCGGTTTTTCCGGTTCCGCGTTCGCGCCGCCGGCATGAAGAACCTGCATTCGCAGGCGATGAACGCTGTCTATGGAGACGGCTTCCAACTTTTTCCAAAAGGAGAACGAAAATGCCTGTTTGGGTCAAACAATATTTCTGGGTTTTCCTCATCTCGATGGTGCCCGTCGTAGAGCTGCGCGGCGCGGTGCCCATCGGCGTGGGGATGGGCCTGCCGCTGGTGTCCACCTATATCGTCGCGGTGCTGGGCAATATGCTGCCCGTGCCCATTATCCTGCTGTTGGCAAAACCGATCCTGATCTGGTGCACGAAGCTGCCCGCCGCTCTCGGGCGCTTTTTTTCCAAAATTTACGACAAGGGCGTTGGCGCGGGCGAAAAGCTGCAGGCCAAGGCCGGGCGCGGCATCTACTGGGCGTTGTTTTTGTTCGTCGCGATCCCCGTGCCCGGCACGGGCGCGTGGACGGGGTGCCTCGCCGCGACACTGCTGGACCTCAAATTCTGGCCGAGCGTGCTGGCCGTGCTGTGCGGCGTCATGACGGCGGGACTGATTATGGGTGCGGCCTCGGCGGGGCTGTTCGGCGCGCTGGGGATGCTGTTCGCCGCCGCGTGATTTTCCGGGCGCGTTGCCGCCCGGGGTTTCAACTTATTTTTATCGGAAAATATCGATCATTGCAATCCCATAGCATGCGCCAAGGCGCCGTAGGAGCGGGGCTTGCCCCGCCCGGGAACGGGTTCTCAAGCCTTGCGGGAGGGCCAAGGCCCTCCCCTACGAAACCAGTGGGGAACCATATCCGTGGAAGAACTATAATTTTATCTTAAAATTCCATACCTTATACACAATTCGCGTGTATAATAACAACATACACTGGGTACCGGGCGCTGATGCGCCTCCGGAAAAACGAAAAAACGGCCGCGTCCCATTTCCGTTTCGCGGGCACGTCCCGCTCTGGACGCTTCGTTTTCTGATTTCGCCGTCCCTTCGCGGGCGGCCCATAATGTTAGGAGGAACCATGAAAAAGCTGCAAAAGATCCTTTGCGCCGCGCTGGCGCTGGCCCTGTGCGCGGGGCTATTCTCCGGCTGCGGCGACGCCTCGTCCGACAGCCTGTCCGCCGGAAGCGCTTCGGCAAGCGCGCCGGACAGCGCCTCGATGAGCGTCCCGTCCGACAGCGGCGCCTCATCCGCCGGCAGCGCGCCGCAGGACACCGCCGAGCCCATCGATTTCAGTGCCGGAATGGACGAAAACGGCTTCATCGAGGGCGTCCGGGCGCTTGACCTCGTCACGCTGCCCGCCGATTACGCCGCCATTCCCGTTCCGGCGGATGAGGTAGAGGTGACGGACGAGGACATCCAGGCCGAGATCGACAACCTCGCCGCGCAATTCGCGCAGCCCGAGCAGATCACCGACCGCGCCATCGAGGACGGCGAATACGTCAATATTAATTATTCCGGCAGCGTCGACGGCGAAAAGTTCGACGGCGGTACGGCCGACAATCAGCGCGTGCTCTCGGGCAGCAATCAGTTTATCGACGATTTCCTGACGCAGATCATCGGGCACACCCCGGGCGAAACGTTTGACGTCGAGGTCACGTTCCCCGACCCCTACAAAAACAATCCCGATCTCGCGGGCAAGGATGCGGTGTTCGAGGTGACGGTCAACTATATCGAGGGCGAGTCCATCGTGCCGGAATTTGACGATGCGTTCGTCCAGGAGCACATGACATCGTATTACGGCTGGGAGACGGTGTCCGACGCGCGGGAGGAGATCGGGCAGGTGCTGTACGACGACGCGCTGTCCAACTTCGTGTGGAATTATATGATGGAGCACGCGCAGATCGCGGAACTGCCGGAAAAAGTGCGGGAATTCCAGAGCGCGATGGTGCTGAACCGCGTGCGCAGCGAGGCGCAGATGTACGGCGTTCCGGTCGAGACTTATTTACAGGCGATGGTGGGCGTGCAGGACGAGGATGCGTTTCTCGCGGCGCAGGCGCAGTCCATTGAGGACGGCGCGAAGCAGCAGCTCATCATTCAGGCGATCGCCGAGGATACCGCTCTTTCCGTGGACGACGCCGCGATCGCGGCCTATTTCCTTGAAAATATGGACACAGAGGATTATTCTGTTTACGAAGAGAACTTCGGCCGTCCGTACCTGTGTATGGCCGTGACGGTGGAAAAGATCAACGCCATGCTGACGGAAAACGCCGTGATCGGGTAATTTTTGGGGTATTGACAAACAAGCGGCCGCTTTGCGAACGGCGCACGAAATGCGTCCTAACAGGCGCTCAGACAGCATCAGGGCCCGCCGAGGCTTCGGCGGGCCCTGTGAGACTGTCGACAAAGTCGACAGTCTCTGAGGGACACCAAACGCACGTCAGAACGGACTAC
>CANRZX010000262.1 GCA_947644575.1 uncultured Clostridia bacterium
GATCTGCCCGCCGAACGCGCACTGCTCCCACAGCTCCTCCGTCAGGTGCGGCGCGAACGGGTTCAGCAAAATGAGCAGCGTGCGCAGCTCGCCGCGGGTGACGGATTTTTTGTCATAGATGTCGTTCAGCAGCGTCATCATCGCGGCGATGGCCGTGTTCATCTTGAGCGCCTCGATGTCCTCCGTCACCTTTTTGACGGTGCGGTGCATCGCGCCCTCCAGCGCGGCGGAATAGCCCTCCTCCGCCGTCAGCAGCTCCGTCAGGCCCCACACGCGTTCCAAAAAGCGGCGGCAGCCCTTGATGGACGCGGTATTCCACGGCGCGCTCTTTTCAAAGTCGCCGATGAACATCTCGTACAGGCGCATCGTGTCCGCGCCGTAGTCGCGCACGATGTCGTCCGGGTTGACGACATTGCCCAGAGATTTGGACATCTTCACGATGGGATGGTCGGCCATCTCGCCGTACTTCTCCACCAGCCAGCGCTTCGCCCCGGCCTCGCCGCCGTGCTCGGCGCACAGGCGCTGCTGCTCCTCGGCGGACAGGTTCGCGTAGCTGTGCGGATTGAGGCCGAGGATCATGCCATGGCTGGTGCGCTTAGCGTAGGGCTCGGCATAGGGAACGACGCCGATGTCATAGAGGAATTTGTGCCAGAAGCGGCTGTACAGCAGGTGCAGCGTCGTGTGCTCCATGCCGCCGTTGTACCAGTCCACCGGGCCCCAGTATTTCACGGCCTCGGGGCTGACGAGCGCCTGATCGTTGTGCGGGTCCATATAGCGCAGGAAGTACCACGACGAGCCCGCCCACTGGGGCATCGTGTCCGTCTCGCGCTTGGCCGGGCCGCCGCAGCACGGGCATGTGGTGTTCACCCATTCGGCGTGGCGCGCCAGCGGGCTTTCGCCGCCCTCGCCTGGCTCAAAGTCGGTGATCTCCGGCAGGCGCAGCGGCAGCTCGCTCTCGGGCAGCGGCACCCAGCCGCACTTTTCGCAGCTCACCATCGGGATCGGCTCGCCCCAATAGCGCTGACGGCTGAACACCCAGTCGCGCAGCTTGAAATTCGTCTGGCGGTGGCCCTTGCCCTGCTGCTCGAGCCACGCGAACATTTTTTCCTTGGCCTCGTCCACATGCAGGCCGTTCAAAAAGCCGGAATTGACGAGGATGCCCTCGGCGCAGTCGGTATACGCCTCTTTTTCGATGTCCCCGCCGCTGACGACCTCGATGATCGGCAGGCCGAACACCTTCGCGAATTCATAGTCGCGCTCGTCGTGCGCGGGCACGGCCATGATCGCGCCCGTCCCATAGGTGGCGAGCACATAATCGGAAATGAAGATCGGCAGCGTTTCGCCGTTGACGGGGTTGACCGCCTCGACGCCCGCGAGGCGCACGCCGGTCTTTTCCTTGTTCAGCTCGGTGCGCTCGAAATCGGATTTGAGCGCGGCGGCCTCCTGATAGGCGCGCACCTCCGCGGCGTTTGTTAGTACGCCGTTCTCCAGCCAGCCCTTGACAAGTGCGTGCTCCGGGCTGAGCACCATATACGTCGCGCCGAACAGCGTGTCGCAGCGCGTGGTGTAGATTTTGATCGTCTCGCCGGTCGTGGCGGTGAAATCCACCTCCGCGCCGTAGGAGCGGCCGATCCAGTTCTTCTGCTGGGTGGAGACGCGTTCGATGTAATCCAGCCCGTCGAGATCATCGATCAGACGGTCGGCATAGGCGGTGATCTTCAGCATCCACTGGCTCTTCGTCTTGTGGACGACGGCGCTGCCGCAGCGCTCGCAGACGCCGTTGACAACCTCCTCGTTCGCCAGCACGACCTTGCAGCCCGTGCAGTAGTTGACGTTCATTTCCTTTTTGTAGGCAAGCCCTTTTTTGTAAAGCTGCAGGAAAATCCACTGCGTCCACTTGTAATACGAGGGGTCTGTGGTGTTGACCTCGCGCGACCAGTCAAACGACAGGCCGAGGCTCTTCAGCTGGCCCTTGAAGCGCTCGATGTTCTTCTGCGTCACGGCCTCGGGGTGAATGTGGTTCTGCATCGCGAAGTTTTCGGTGGGCAGGCCAAACGCGTCCCAGCCCATCGGATACAGCACATTATAGCCCTGAAGCCGCTTTTTGCGCGCGACCACGTCGAGCGCCGTATAGCTGCGCGGGTGGCCGACGTGCAGCCCCGCGCCGGACGGGTACGGAAATTCCACCAGCCCGTAAAATTTGGGCTTTGTAAAATCCTGCGGCGCGGCGAAGGTCTGCTCATCGTCCCAGATTTTCTGCCACTTTGCCTCGATCGCCTGATAATCGTATTTCATCTTCACTCACATCCAAAAGATTGATTTTATAACCGACACACTCGAAAAGAGGTGCTTTTCGCAGCGCGGCATGGGTTGCCGCGCCAAAACCGCCCGCGGCGATTTCCCGTCGATTCAGTCGTCGGCACGCAAAAGCGCCGTCGTTTACGCCTCGTCCGGGGCCTCGAGCTCAAGTAAGTGCTGAATAAATCGGAGTGTGCGAAGCGGCGAGCAAATTTTGTGTCAGA